>NZ_JBEOPV010000009.1:0-291682 GCF_040310425.1 Pseudomonas sp. 65/3-MNA-CIBAN-0223 | reverse complement strand
CGTAGCTCAGTTGGTAGAGCACGGGATTGTGACTCCCGTTGTCGAGGGTTCGATCCCCTTCGTCCACCCCATATTTCGAAAGGCGCCAGATTTAACAGTCTGGCGCCTTTTTTGTTTCAGTGGTTCACGGCCGCAGTTACTGGGTCGTAGTGGCGGGGCGTTTCGTCGTATTTATGTTTTTCGATGATGCCGCGCCCCCCGCCGGCCTTGTTCGCAAGGTCGGTTGTCCGGGGTCTGCTCGGCAACCCCTTCTATATATAGGAGGGTTGGTGCAGAGCCCTGGCGTGATTGACCGTATTTGCCATTGGGGCGGGCTGCATTGGTGTATCCGCCCCTATAAATTGCCTGCCACGTTTTTACCCGTTTTCAGTAGGGTGACTTCTTGAGTTTGACCTACTAGAATGCATGCCCTTGATTCTGGGGTCGGAAACGGCCGGCCAACGTCTGTGCAACGAGGAATATCCATGCAAGTTTCTGTTGAAAATACTTCTGCTCTTGAGCGCCGCATGAGCATCACCGTGCCGGCTGAGCGCATCGAGATTCAGGTCAACAAGCGTCTGCAGCAGACTGCCCAAAAGGCCAAGATTGCTGGATTCCGTCCAGGCAAAGTGCCAATGAGCGAAATCAAGCGCCGTTTTGGTGCTGATGCCCGCCAGGAAGCTGTTGGTGACGTGATCCAGTCTTCGTTCTACGAAGCCGTAGTTGAGCAAAAGCTGAACCCGGCTGGGGCTCCTTCGATCGAGCCAAAATCTCTGGAAGCTGGCAAAGATCTGGAATATGTAGCCATCTTCGAAGTGTTCCCTGAGTTCACCGTTGCCGGTTTCGAAGGTATCGCTGTCGAGCGCCTGAGCGCTGAAGTAACTGATGCTGATCTGGACAAGATGCTGGACGTACTGCGCAAGCAGAACACCCGCTTCGAAGAAACTGATCGCGCTGCTCAGAACGATGACCAGCTGAACATCGATTTCGTTGGCAAGGTCGACGGCGAAGTGTTCGCTGGCGGTTCCGCCAAAGGTACTCAGCTGGTGCTGGGTTCCGGCCGCATGATCCCTGGTTTCGAAGACGGCCTGGTTGGCGCTAAAGCCGGCGAAGAGCGCGTTCTGAACCTGACCTTCCCTGAGGACTATCAGAACCTCGACCTGGCCGGCAAGACCGCTGAGTTCACCGTCACCGTGAACAGCGTTTCCGAGCCGAAACTGCCAGAACTGAACGAAGAATTCTTCGCTCAATTCGGCATCAAGGAAACCGGTTTGGAAGGCTTCCGCGCCGAAGTTCGCAAGAATATGGAGCGCGAGCTGCGCCAGGCCATCAAGTCCAAGGTCAAGAATCAGGTAATGGACGGTCTGCTGGCCACCAACCCGATCGAAGTGCCAAAAGCCTTGCTGTCCAACGAAGTTGACCGTCTGCGTGTGCAGGCTGTTCAGCAATTCGGCGGCAACATCAAGCCTGATCAACTGCCTGCCGAGCTGTTCGAAGAACAAGCCAAGCGTCGCGTTGTACTGGGTCTGATCGTGGCTGAAGTGGTCAAGCAGTTCGACCTCAAGCCTGACGAAGCCCGCGTTCGCGAAATGATTCAGGAAATGGCTTCGGCCTACCAGGAACCTGAGCAGGTCGTGTCCTGGTACTACAAGAATGACCAGCAACTGAACGAAGTTCGTTCGGTTGTGCTGGAAGAACAAGTTGTGGATACTGTTCTGCAGAAGGCTAACGTGACCGACAAATCGGTCTCTTACGAAGAAGCAGTCAAGCCGGTAGAAGCTGCACCAGCCGCCTGATCGTTTTTGCGCTAAGAAGTACACACCATAAGCCAGCCTTCGCGCTGGCTTATGCGTATTCAAGACATAACTATTTGGGAGCGACTGCAGAGCATGTTCCGTAATTCTTATATTCAGCAGAACTCTGATATCCAGGCCGCAGGCGGCCTGGTCCCGATGGTTGTCGAGCAATCCGCTCGTGGCGAGCGCGCCTATGACATCTACTCGCGTCTTCTCAAGGAGCGCGTGATTTTCCTGGTTGGCCCGGTAGAGGACTACATGGCCAACCTGATCTGTGCGCAGCTGCTATTCCTTGAAGCGGAAAATCCGGACAAGGACATCCATCTCTACATCAACTCCCCGGGCGGTTCGGTGACTGCAGGCATGTCGATCTACGACACCATGCAATTCATCAAGCCGAACGTGTCGACCACCTGCATTGGACAAGCCTGCAGCATGGGCGCATTCCTGCTGACGGCCGGTGCCCCGGGCAAGCGTTTCTGCCTGCCGAACTCGCGCGTGATGATTCACCAGCCACTGGGCGGTTTCCAGGGCCAGGCTTCGGACATCGAAATCCATGCCAAGGAAATCCTGTTCATTCGCGAGCGTCTCAATACGCTGATGGCCAAGCACAGCGGGCACACACTTGAAGAAATCGAGCGCGATACCAACCGCGATAATTTCATGAGTGCGGAAGCCGCGCGTGCGTACGGGCTGATCGATGAAGTGATCTCCCAGCGCCCAGCTTAAAATAAGCAGCTCAAAATAGGGCTGGTCGGCTTGTCTGATCACCTGCGGACTTGAAAAAGCCCGCAATAGCCTTCATCTTGTGTTGCAAGCCTATCGGATTTGGATCGATCGAATGACTGACACCCGCAACGGCGAGGACAACGGCAAACTGCTTTATTGCTCCTTCTGTGGCAAAAGCCAGCATGAAGTGCGCAAATTGATTGCCGGTCCCTCGGTCTTTATTTGCGACGAGTGCGTCGACCTGTGCAACGACATCATCCGTGAGGAGGTGCAGGAAGCCCAGGCCGAAAGCAGCGCGCATAAATTGCCATCGCCTAAAGAAATCAGCGGCATCCTTGATCAGTATGTGATTGGTCAAGAGCGTGCGAAGAAGGTTCTGGCCGTAGCGGTGTACAACCACTACAAACGTCTGAACCAGCGCGACAAAAAGAATGACGAGGTCGAACTCGGCAAGAGCAACATCTTGCTGATCGGCCCGACAGGCTCGGGTAAAACCCTGCTTGCCGAAACACTTGCCCGCTTGCTGAACGTTCCGTTCACCATCGCCGACGCTACCACCCTCACCGAGGCGGGTTACGTAGGTGAAGATGTCGAGAACATCATTCAGAAGTTGTTGCAGAAGTGCGATTACGACGTGGAAAAGGCCCAGATGGGCATTGTCTACATCGATGAGATCGACAAGATCTCGCGCAAGTCCGACAACCCGTCGATCACCCGGGACGTTTCCGGTGAAGGCGTGCAGCAGGCGCTGCTCAAGTTGATCGAAGGCACGGTCGCTTCCGTTCCGCCTCAAGGTGGTCGCAAGCATCCGCAACAGGAATTCCTTCAGGTCGACACCCGTAACATCCTGTTCATCTGCGGCGGTGCGTTCTCCGGTCTGGAGAAAGTCATCCAGAACCGTTCCACCAAGGGTGGCATCGGTTTCAACGCCGAAGTGCGCAGCAAGGAAGAAGGCAAGAAAGTCGGTGAGTCCCTGCGTGAAGTCGAGCCTGACGATTTGGTCAAGTTCGGTCTGATCCCGGAATTTGTCGGTCGTCTGCCGGTACTTGCCACGCTGGACGAGCTTGATGAGGCTGCGCTGATGCAGATTCTCACCGAGCCGAAAAATGCTCTGACCAAACAGTATGCCAAGCTGTTCGAGATGGAAGGTGTTGACCTGGAATTCCGGGCTGACGCGCTGAAATCGGTTGCCAAACGTGCCCTGGAACGCAAGACCGGTGCCCGTGGACTGCGCTCGATTCTCGAAGGTGTACTGCTCGACACCATGTACGAAATCCCCTCGCAATCCGAGGTGAGCAAGGTGGTGATCGATGAAAGCGTGATAGAAGGCAAGTCCAAGCCACTGTATATCTACGAAAACAGTGAGCCGGCTGCCAAGGCCGCGCCAGACGCTTAAGCGTCACGCAGCTGGAATAAAGAAGGGGCCTTCGGGCCCCTTTGCTTTTTGCAGGTTTTAACACAGTCATTGCGCTTGTTTTTTTTCAAGGCAGCCCCCATCTTGGTTTCAAGCTTACTTCCATCTGTTTACGGCCTTATGGCCGCCGTAGAGGCGAAATCATGAAGACAACCATCGAATTGCCTCTCCTGCCATTGCGTGATGTTGTGGTTTATCCGCACATGGTTATCCCGCTGTTCGTGGGGCGCGAGAAATCTATCGAAGCCCTCGAGGCCGCGATGACGGGTGACAAGCAGATCCTTCTGCTGGCCCAGAGAAACCCTGCTGACGACGACCCCGGTGAAGATGCCCTTTACCGTGTAGGTACCATTGCGACTGTCCTGCAGCTGCTCAAGCTGCCTGACGGCACGGTCAAGGTTCTGGTCGAAGGTGAGCAGCGGGGCGCCGTGGAGCGCTTCAGCGAAGTGGACGGCCATTGCCGTGCAGAAGTCTCCCTGATCGACGAAGTCGACGCACCGGAGCGCGAGTCGGAAGTTTTCGTTCGCAGCCTGCTGGCCCAGTTCGAACAATATGTGCAGTTGGGCAAGAAGGTCCCTGCTGAAGTCCTGTCGTCGCTCAACAGCATCGACGAGCCAGGCCGCCTGGTCGACACCATGGCCGCGCACATGGCCCTGAAGATCGAGCAGAAGCAGGAAATCCTCGAAATCATTGATCTGTCGGCCCGGGTCGAGCACGTGCTCGCGCTGCTGGATGCCGAAATCGACCTGCTGCAGGTCGAAAAACGCATTCGCGGTCGGGTCAAGAAACAAATGGAGCGCAGCCAGCGCGAGTACTACCTGAATGAGCAGATGAAGGCCATTCAGAAGGAGCTCGGCGACAGCGACGAAGGCCACAACGAAATCGAAGAGCTGAAAAAGCGCATCGATGCCGCTGGCTTGCCGAAGGATGCCCTGGCCAAGGCCCAAGGCGAATTGAACAAGCTCAAGCAGATGTCGCCGATGTCGGCGGAAGCGACCGTGGTGCGTTCCTACATCGACTGGCTGGTGCAGGTGCCGTGGAAGGCCCAGAGCAAGGTTCGCCTGGATCTGGCCCGCGCCGAAGACATCCTCGACGCCGACCACTATGGCCTGGAAGAAGTCAAAGAGCGGATCCTCGAATACCTCGCCGTGCAAAAACGCGTGAAGAAAATTCGCGGCCCGGTGTTGTGCCTGGTCGGTCCTCCAGGGGTCGGTAAAACGTCCCTGGCGGAGTCGATTGCCCACGCCACCAACCGTAAATTCGTGCGCATGGCCCTCGGTGGCGTGCGTGATGAAGCTGAAATCCGTGGTCATCGCCGTACTTACATCGGTTCGATGCCAGGAAGATTGATTCAAAAGATGACAAAGGTGGGTGTGCGTAACCCGCTGTTCCTGCTCGATGAAATCGACAAGATGGGCAGCGACATGCGCGGCGATCCGGCGTCGGCGTTGTTGGAAGTGCTCGACCCCGAGCAGAACCACAACTTCAACGATCACTATCTGGAAGTCGACTACGACCTGTCCGATGTGATGTTCCTGTGCACCTCCAACTCCATGAATATCCCGCCTGCGCTGCTCGACCGGATGGAAGTGATTCGTCTGCCGGGCTACACCGAAGACGAGAAGATCAACATCGCCGTCAAGTACCTCTCGCCCAAGCAGATCACTGCCAACGGCTTGAAGAAAGGTGAGCTGGAATTCGACGCCGAAGCCATCCGCGACATCATCCGCTACTACACCCGCGAAGCCGGTGTACGGGGGCTGGAGCGACAGATAGCCAAGGTTTGCCGCAAGGCGGTCAAAGAGCACGCAATGGAAAAACGCTTCTCGGTGAAGGTCACTGCCGACATGCTGGAGCACTTCCTGGGCGTGCGTAAATTCCGCTACGGCCTGGCTGAATCCCAGGACCAGATCGGTCAGGTAACCGGGCTGGCGTGGACCCAGGTGGGCGGCGAACTGCTGACTATCGAAGCCGCAGTCGTGCCAGGCAAGGGCCAGTTGATCAAGACCGGTTCCCTGGGTGATGTGATGGTCGAGTCGATCACCGCTGCTTTGACGGTGGTGCGCAGCCGGGCCAAAAGCCTGGGGATTCCCCTGGATTTCCACGAGAAGCGCGACACGCACATCCACATGCCGGAAGGGGCGACCCCGAAGGACGGCCCTAGCGCTGGTGTAGGCATGTGCACGGCCCTGGTATCGGCCCTGACTGGGATCCCGGTGCGCGCGGATGTCGCCATGACCGGTGAAATTACCTTGCGTGGCCAGGTGCTGGCGATTGGTGGTCTGAAGGAAAAACTGCTCGCGGCACACCGCGGTGGAATCAAGACCGTGATCATTCCTGAAGAGAACGTACGCGATCTGAAGGAAATTCCTGACAATATTAAGCAGGATCTGCAGATCAAACCGGTTAAATGGATTGACGAGGTCCTGCAAATTGCGCTGCAATACGCGCCGGAGCCCTTGCCTGATGTGGCTCCCGAGATAGTCGCAAAGGATGAAAAACGCGAGTCTGACTCTAAGGAAAGAATTAGCACGCATTAATACGCATTTGCCTGGGGGGCTTCCTTGACAGCTTTTTAGAGCCCTTGTTATAAAGCGGCTCTTATAGTGTCTGTAGGCCATTCAGCACTCGTTTTTGCTTTCACCAAAAAACTTAGAATCATACTCAAATAGATATAAGGGGACTTAGAGTGAACAAGTCGGAACTGATTGATGCTATCGCTGCATCCGCTGATATCCCGAAAGCTGCTGCTGGCCGTGCGCTGGACGCTGTAATCGAATCCGTCACTGGCGCTCTCAAGGCTGGCGACTCTGTTGTTCTGGTTGGCTTCGGTACTTTCTCCGTGACTGATCGTCCTGCTCGCATTGGTCGTAACCCACAGACCGGTAAGACGCTGGAAATCGCAGCCGCCAAGAAACCAGGTTTCAAAGCCGGTAAAGCACTGAAAGAAGCTGTCAACTAAGTTCGATTCAGGTTTTTGCCTATCCGGGTCGGGGTCATACCTGACCTGGCAGCGGAGCGGTAGTCCAGTCGGCGAGTCGCCGGTCCGAGACGCCGAGGGTCGCACGTTCGATCCCCTCGGTCCGCTCCGCCAGTTACGAGAAGGCGCATCCTCGGATGCGCCTTTCTTCTATCCGGATTCTACCCACGCTCCACGGTTGCCTAATTTTGAAGTTCAACCGTTTCTGGGGGACGCATGCTGCAAAATATCAGGGACAATTCACAAGGCTGGATTGCCAAAACCATTATCGGGATCATCGTTGTACTGATGGCTTTCACCGGTGTCGAAGCCATATTCCAGGCGACTAGCAACAGCCAGGACGCGGCCAAGGTCAATGGTGAAGAAATCAGTCAGAGCGAGCTCAGCCAGGCGGTTGATATGCAACGCCGTCAGCTGATGCAACAGCTGGGCAAGGATTTCGATGCCTCGCTGCTCGACGAGAAAATGCTGCGCGAATCTGCCCTCAAGGGCCTGATCGACCGCAAGCTGCTGCTGCAAGGTGCGCAGGACTCCAAGTTCGCATTTTCCGAGGCTGCTCTGGATCAAGTGATCCTGCAGACGCCTGAGTTCCAGGTGGACGGCAAGTTCAGCGCCGAGCGCTTTGATCAGGTTATTCGTCAATTGGGCTACAGCCGGATGCAATTCCGTCAGATGCTGGCTCAGGAAATGCTGATCGGCCAGTTGCGTGCAGGCCTGGCAGGCAGCGGTTTTGTCACCGACGCCCAAGTGCTTGCGTTTGCTCGCCTGGAAAAACAGACCCGTGATTTCGCCACCTTGAATGTCAAGGCCGATCCGGCGGCTGTGAAGCTGACTGACGATGAGGTCAAGGCTTACTACGACGAGCACGCCAAGGAGTTCATGACGCCGGACCAGGTGGTCATCGATTACATCGAAATGAAGAAGTCCTCCTTCTTCGATCAGGTCAGCGTCAAGGACGAGGACCTGCAGGCGGCTTATCAGAAAGAGATCGCGAACCTGTCCGAGCAGCGTCGGGCGGCGCACATCCTGATCGAAGTGAATGACAAGGTCACCGAGGCGCAAGCCAAGGCGAAGATCGAAGACATTCAGGCGCGCTTGGCCAAGGGCGAGAAGTTCGAGGCGCTGGCCAAGGAATTTTCCCAGGATCCGGGTTCGGCGAACAACGGTGGCGACCTCGGCTACGCAGGTCCGGGTGTGTATGACCCGGCCTTCGAAACGGCCTTGTACACCCTGGCCAAGGATCAGGTTTCCGCACCGGTTCGCACCGACTACGGTTTCCACCTGATCAAGCTGTTGGGCGTGGAAGCACCTGAAGTGCCGACGCTGGCCAGCCTGAAAGACAAGCTGACCCGCGAACTGAAAGCCCAGCAGGTTGAACAGCGTTTCGTCGAGGCTACCAAGCAGCTCGAAGACTCCTCGTTCGAAGCCTCCGACCTGGCACAGCCGGCCCAGGACTTGAACCTGACCGTGCACACCTCCAAGCCGTTCGGCCGCGAGGGTGGCGAAGGTGTTACGGCCAATCGTGCCGTGGTCACTGCAGCGTTCAGCCCGGAAGTACTGGATGAAGGTGCCAACAGCACCGCCATCGAGCTGGACCCTGAAACTGTGATCGTGTTGCGTGCAAAGGAACACCTCAAGCCTGCCCAACTGCCGCTGGAAAGCGTGAATGCCAGCATTCGTTCGCAGTTGGCCAAGGAGCACGCCAGTGCTGCCGCCAAGACCAAGGCCGACGAGTTGATCGCCAGCCTGCGCGAGGGCAAGGCCCCAGCGGACAAGGCGATTGACGGTCAAGGCTGGAAAGTCATCGAAGCCGCCACTCGTGCTCAGGAAGGGGTTGACCCGGCTGTGCTGCAGGCGTTGTTCCGCATGCCGAAGCCGACTGCCAAGGACCAACCGACCTACAGCAGCGTGACCCTGGCAGATGGCAGCCTGGTAATCGTGCGACTGAATTCGGTCAACGAAGCCGCTGCACCGACCGACGAAGAGAAGGCTCAATACCGTCGCTTCCTCGCCTCGCGCATTGGCCAGCAGGACTTTGCCGCGTACCGTAAACAGCTGGAAAGTGCTGCAGACATCAAGCGTTTCTGATGCCTTGCCACGCTACACGCTAGACGAAAACCCCAGCCAGCCGGCTGGGGTTTTTTTTTGAGCTCGCATTCGGTTAAGTGACATTGCTGATAAGCAAGATGGAATGGGAGGCTGAAATGATGGTCAACCACCTGTAATTGTTACAAGACGCAATCGATGCGACGCTAAGCATCGATCTGTTGCACAATACGCCCCGGACCGTTTTCTTCAGGATGTTCAATGTTTAAATCATTTCCCATGCGTGTTGTCGGGCTGGCATTGGTGCTGGGCGCTGCTGCCGGCTGTTCGTCGAAGAAAGCCGCCATCTACGAGCATGAGAACTTCGATGACTCCGGTACGTTTTCACGCAATTACCCGGTGACCGACGCACAAACCTGTGAAGCCGCTCGTCGGGCTCTGTTGAGCCAGGGCTATATCATCACCAGCAGCGATCCAAAACTGGTGAGTGGCCACAAGAGCTTTCAGCAGACTGGCGAAACCCACATGGAAATCAGTTTCAGTGTGGTGTGCGCCGATGACGGCAGCGAAGGGCACCACGCGACCATGTTCGCCAACGCCTTGCAAGACCGCTATGCATTGAAAAAGACCAACAATTCCGCAAGCCTGGGTGTCGGTGTGTTGGGCTCGGTATCGATGCCGATCGGTTCGTCGGATGATTCGATGGTGAAGGTGGCCAGCGAAACGGTATCGTCCGCCAAATTCTACGAACGCTTTTTTGCCCTGGTCGAGCTGTTCCTGCCCCCGGAAGCAAAAAAAGCTGCACACATTCCGGAAAAGCCGAAAACCGATCTGGGCATGCCTGAAACCAAGGCGGCACCGGCTGCGCTGGTACCCGCACCAGCACCAGTACCGGCTGCTGAGCCGGCGCCAGCAGCACCGATAACGGAACCTGCCCCGGCGCCGATCGAAACGGCTCCTGCGGCTTCCGAGCCGGTTACGCCACCGGCTGAAGCGGCACCGATCACGCCAGCCGAAGTCAGCGAGCCTGCGTCATCGACTGAAACAGTCACGCCACCGCCCGAATCGAGCCTGCCGCCGCCCAGCGAACCGATCCCGGCCATGCCCGCTTCAGGTCAGTAATATTCGGTCATTGATCCATGTCACCCAGGCCGTAGCTCTACGGCCTGTCTAGAAAAACCCCCGCGATAAATTCCCTGACGCCTGCTACGTTTTAATCGGTAGCCGCCGAGCGGCGCACCTGCGTCATTTTTCTTTCATGCGGGCACTTTATGCTCAAGGCGCTGGTCATTTATTCAGGCGTTTTTTTAACGAGCAGTGAGGGATGTAACAATGGACGATTATCAAGAAGAACTGCTCGAGTACCAGGCATTCGAACTCGATCCGCTGGAACCTGCCGAAGACGCTACCGAGCTCTAGGCCTCAGGCTGATTGGCGATGGCTTCGGCGAAATTCGCCGGGGGTTTGGCCGCTCCAGCGCTTGAAGGCCCTTTGAAAGGCTTCGGCTGAAGCGAAGCCCAGCAAATAGGCGATTTCTCCGAATGCCAGTTCGGTGTCACGGATGTAGGTCATGGCCAGGTCGCGACGGGTATCGTTGAGGATTGCACGAAACTGCGTGCCTTCTTCAGCAAGCTTGCGCCGCAAGGTCCAGGTGGGCAGCTTCAGGCGTGCCGCCACTTCTTCCAGGTCGGGTTCCCGGCCGCCATTCAATAACGGCCCCAGCAGCTGAGTGATGCGTTCACGCAGGCTGCGCGTGCGGGTCAATTGTTCCAGTTCCCGCTCACACAGCTGCAACAGGTGGCGCCAAGTGCTGGGGCAGTGCTCCGGGTTACGCTGGCCGAGGCTGGCAAGGCTCAAGCGCAGCTGGTTGTGCTCGCTGCCAAACTGAATCGGGCAGTCGCCCAGGCCTTCGTAAGCTTGCGCGTAGTCTGGGGTCTGGAACTCGACTTCGATGCGTTCGGCGCGCAACGGGGCAGGGCACAGGCTCGACAGTTGATGCAACCAGCCCGAGATGATCGAATCCACCACAAAGCGGTTGTAGCTGTTGTACGGGCTGATGGAATAGAACCGCAACCAGGCACCCTGGGCGTCTTCGTGAAAGCTCGATTGGCCGCGGTAATTGGACCCGTACAAGGCTTCAAAGCGACTCAGGCAGCGGGCTCCTTCGCGTACTGTCGGAGCCTGGGCGGCGGTGATGCCCGCCAGGCCGGCCTGACTCAGGCGACTGAGCTGGCCCATGCGCAGACCCAGTGCGGGATTGCCGGTCAGTTGGATTGCGCTGTGGCCCAGGCGCATGTAGCGAGGGATCGATAACCGCGCACCGGCTTCGCTCAAGCGCGCGGCGTCGAGCCCGTATTGCTCGAGCAAGGGCTGTGGGTCCAGGTCGTGGCTGCGCACCGCATCGGCCAGGCTGTGGACGAAGCCCACCGACAGGTCTCCGAGGCGCATCGGCAGCGGTTTCATGGCCTACAACCAGAGGTTCAGCAGGCGTGCGCCACGGGCATCGCCGTCGGCAAAATGCTGGCCGTTGCTGCTGAGAAAACTATGCCCGGCGCTACCCTTGTCCCAGAACTGGCCACGCAGGAACACACTCATGCCGCCGATGGCCTGGCTGCTCGGTGGTTGCGCAGTAAGGGTCAGGCGTTGCCAGGCCTGGCCTTCACTGAGCTCACCGGCCTTGAGGCTGACCGAGCTCGGAGTGGCCAGCCCTTTGTAGCCGCGCCATGGTTGATCCCAGGCGCCGCGTCCCATGACATAGGCCGGTACTGCTACCAGTTGCGCGCCCTGTTCGTTGAGTTTGCGGTAGTTGTCCGGGTACCAGCTGTCACTGCCGATCAGTACGCCCAGGCGTCCGGCCGGCGTGTCGACGACATTCATGGCGTGCTCGCCATTGGCAGCGATCACATCACTTTGATCGAACACCGGATGGATCTGCCGTTGTGGCTGGCCGATTGGCAATCCGTCACGACCAAACACCACGCTGCTGTTGAACAGCGCACCACGGCCGATCCTCAGCCTGCCATCGATGATGCTCGGTTCGGGTAGCACGATGGACCCTGCGACCAGGGTCACGTTGAATTCTTTCGCCAGGCCACCGAAGAGTGCCTGGTAGTCCTTGGCCATGCCCTTGGCCTTCATTCGCAAATGCGCGTCATCCAGGCGATTGTCGCCTTCGTCGCCGATCCAGGCCCGGGCGAACTTCAAGGGGTTGCTCGCGGCCAGCCAGTTCATGGCTTCCTTCAGCGTGGTGGCCTGGTACAACTCGTCTTTTTCGCCGCTCACCATCAGCCAGGTGCCGACGTGTTCCGGCAGCACGACGATGGTTTTTTCGTTGAGCAGGCCCTGTTGTTCGGCCTTTTGCAGGTAAGCCGCCAGTTTGCGATGCAGGCGCGCCGGGCTTTGATAATCGGTGGGGAACAACTCGGGTTGGATACCCAACAGGTTGCCATGAGTGCCCGGAACACCCTGGTCGACCGCGAGATCAATGCGCAGGTCGGAGAGGTAATGTCCCACGGGACGGTCTGCGGCCCACATCGCGTAGGTCGTCAGGGCGGCAATCAATGCCATGGATAAGGTCAGGTACAGAAGTTTGCGCATGGGAAAACAGTCAACGGCCGTGTGCAGGGTTCGCGAGTAGGGTAGGGCCCATGCCGGCGCTTGCCAAGGGGCGCTGCACATTTGGATCAATAAGTTGTCAGTTTCGGTCATTGAGCGATGGCGGCGCGGCTCTTAGTCTGTTCAGCATGAATGACGGGGCCGTAGAGCTCCTGCACTTTTTCCGTGATCGCTCGTTGTGGAGTTACCGATGGCCGCCGCTTATTACCCGCACCTGTTGGCCCCGCTGGACCTGGGTTTTACCACGCTGCGCAACCGTACCCTGATGGGCTCGATGCACACCGGCCTTGAAGAGAAGCCGGGTGGATTCGAGCGCATGGCGGCGTATTTTGCCGAACGCGCTCGTGGCGGTGTCGGCCTGATGGTCACCGGGGGCATCGGCCCGAACGACGAGGGCGGGGTTTACTCCGGCGCGGCCAAGCTGACCACCGAGGAAGAGGCACTCAAACACCAGATCGTCACCCGCGCCGTGCACGAGGCCGGTGGCAAGATCTGCATGCAGATCCTGCACGCTGGCCGCTATGCCTATAGCCCCAAGCAGGTGGCGCCGAGTGCCATCCAGGCGCCGATCAACCCGTTCAAGCCTAAAGAGCTGGACGAGGAAGGCATCGAGAAGCAGATCAGCGATTTTGTCACCTGCTCGACCCTGGCACAGAAAGCCGAGTACGACGGCGTGGAAATCATGGGGTCCGAAGGTTACTTCATTAACCAGTTCCTCGCGGCTCACACCAACCATCGCACCGACCGCTGGGGTGGCAGCTACGAAAACCGCATGCGCCTGCCGGTGGAAATCGTCCGGCGAGTGCGCGAAGCGGTAGGCCCGAATTTCATCATCATCTTCCGCCTGTCGATGCTCGACCTGGTGGAAGGCGGCAGCTCATGGGAAGAAATCGTCACCCTGGCCAAGGCCATCGAACAGGCTGGCGCGACCATCATCAACACCGGTATCGGCTGGCACGAAGCGCGCATCCCGACCATCGCCACCAAGGTACCGCGAGCCGCGTTCAGCAAAGTCACGGCCAAGCTGCGCGGCTCGGTGAGCATTCCCCTGATCACCACCAACCGCATCAATACACCGGAAATCGCCGAACAGATTCTGGCCGAAGGCGACGCCGACATGGTGTCGATGGCGCGACCATTCCTCGCCGACGCCGACTTCGTCAATAAGGCCGCCGCTGGCCGCGCCGATGAAATCAATACCTGCATCGGCTGTAACCAGGCGTGCCTGGACCACACCTTTGGCGGCAAACTCACCAGCTGCCTGGTGAATCCGCGGGCCTGTCATGAAACCGAGCTCAACTACCTGCCGGTGCAGCAGATCAAGAAAATTGCCGTCGTCGGCGCCGGTCCTGCCGGTTTGTCGGCGGCCACCGTGGCCGCAGAGCGCGGTCATCAGGTGACGCTGTTCGATTCGGCGAGTGAGATCGGCGGCCAGTTCAACATCGCCAAGCGCGTGCCGGGCAAGGAAGAGTTCTTCGAAACCTTGCGCTATTTCGGGCGCAAGCTGCAGACCACCCACGTGGAACTGTGCCTGAACACCCGTGTAGACGTCGCGCAACTGGTGGAGGGCGGTTTCGACGAGATCATTCTCGCCACCGGTATCGCGCCGAGAACGCCAGCGATTCCGGGGGTGGAAAATGCCAAGGTGTTGAGTTACCTGGACGTGATCCTCGAGCGCAAACCGGTAGGCAAGCGCGTGGCGGTGATCGGTGCGGGGGGTATCGGTTTCGACGTCTCGGAATTCCTGGTGCACCAAGGCGTATCGACCAGCCTGGACCGGACAGCGTTCTGGAAAGAGTGGGGTATCGATACTGCTCTGCAGGCGCGCGGCGGCGTTTCCGGAATCAAGGCAGAGCCCCACGCTCCGGCCCGTGAAGTGTTCTTGCTGCAACGTAAGAAATCCAAGGTCGGTGACGGTCTGGGCAAGACCACCGGCTGGATCCACCGCACCGGCTTGAAAAACAAACAGGTGCAGATGCTCAACAGTGTCGAGTACCTGAAGATCGATGATGAGGGTTTGCATATCCGCATTGGCGAAACCGGCGAGCCGCAGGTGTTGGCGGTGGACAATATCGTGATCTGCGCCGGGCAGGACCCATTGCGCGAGTTGCACGATGGCCTGGTCGCGGCGGGACAGAATGTGCACCTGATCGGCGGCGCGGATGTGGCGGCCGAACTGGACGCCAAGCGCGCCATCAACCAGGGTTCGCGACTGGCTGCGCAGTTGTAACAGCAGGTCCAGCGTGCCAATGGCTGTCGCGAGCAGGCGTGCTCCCACAGATTCAGTGTGGGAGCGAGCCTGCTCGCGATAGCGTCCTTCAAGCGACTAGAATGCTGGCTCTTTCCAAGTACAATCAGACGCGAATGCTTTTTCCTCCTTCCAGTTGGCTCCCCCACGCCCCCCTCGAACCCCTTCAGCTCGATTGGCTCTCACGATCCAGTATCGAAGTCGCCGTCCTGCGCCTCGACCAGATCGACCCACTGATCAGCGGCAACAAATGGTTCAAGCTCATTGAGCATCTCAAGGCCGCAGACCTCGTCGGTGCCAAGGGCATCATCAGCCTCGGCGGCGCGCACTCCAATCATCTCCACGCATTAGCGGCGGCAGGCAAGCGCTTCGGCTTCGGCACCGTCGGGCTGTTGCGCGGTCATCCCCAGGACACGCCCACCGTTCTAGACCTGCGGGCGTACGGCATGCAATTGCACTGGCTGGGTTATGGCGGTTATCGCGCGCGGCATGAGGCAGGGTTCTGGGAGCCTTGGCGCGCCCTGTATCCAGACTTGCTGGCGGTGCCGGAAGGGGGCGGCGGTTTGCTCGGGGCCAAAGGCTGCATGCAACTCAAGTCGATGGTCGCCCAGCAATTGCATGGCCTGGGCTGGAGTGGTTACGACGGCTGGTGGCTGGCCTGTGGCACCGGTACCACCCTGGCCGGCCTGGTGCTCGCGGAGGCGGGTGCGCATCCGGTCCACGGCGCGCTGGCGGTGCCGGATGACCATGGCGTGGAGCAGCAGGTCGAAGCAATCATGCAGCAGGCCGGTTCGCCCCACAGCGCTTATCAATTGCTCGACGCCAGTCGCGGCGGGTTCTCAAAGGTCGATGCGCCGTTACTTGAATTCATCGAGCAGACCGAGCAGGCCAGCGGTATTGCACTGGAACCGCTCTACACCGGCAAGGCATTGCTCGCGCTAAAACAGCACATCGACGCCGGCAAACTCAAGCCAGGGTCGCGCCTGATCTTCATCCATACGGGCGGCTTGCAAGGCCGGCGAGGATTTCAGACGGCGCCAAGTCCCTGAGCCCCGCGTTCGCCTCAGCCCCGTTTAGGCATCATCCG
Source organism: Pseudomonas sp. 65/3-MNA-CIBAN-0223 (assembly GCF_040310425.1). NCBI lineage: Bacteria > Pseudomonadati > Pseudomonadota > Gammaproteobacteria > Pseudomonadales > Pseudomonadaceae > Pseudomonas > Pseudomonas sp. 65/3-MNA-CIBAN-0223. The sequence continues at coordinate 275,788 of NZ_JBEOPV010000009.1, read as the reverse complement.
CAACAAGGTGTTATCACGCACCACGTAATGGTGATAAAGCCCCGCCAGTGCATGCAGCCCAATCAGCCAGTAGCCGATCGTGCCACCCAGCTCATGCCAGCCCTCGATCTGTTTCGCCAGCGCCTTGTCTTCCGGGATCAGTAGCGGCAGGTCGAAGCCGTAGAACATCACTTGGTGGCCCTTGGCGCTGGTGGTCAGCCAACCCAGTATCGGCATGGCAATCATGAACAGATATAACGCCCAATGCATCGCCTTGGCGAGTGCGTTTTGCCAGCGCGGTGAGGCCGGGAATATTCTGGGGGCGGGGCCGACACTGCGCGCCAACAGGCGCAGCCAGACCAGGACGAAGACCGTCAGGCCGAGCATGAAATGCGATTCGGTGATCAACGTCCGCCCGCCACTGCCTTTGGGGAACGCTCCACGAAACTCGATACAGGCATACACCAGCGCCAGCAGGACCAACATCAACCAATGCAAGGTGATGGATACGGTACTGTAACGTGATTCAGAACTCTTCCACGGCATACAGGTATTCCTCACGGGCGGTTTGCAGGTTCACCGCTCTTTCGACGGTGTGCCTTAACTGTAAGCCCGTTTCGTCCCGTGCGCCTGTCGCGATGCTTCTTTCAATGCCCTGGGTCAATCTTCAGCCAACAAAAAAGGCGCCAGGCCCGACGGGGGCTGGCGCCTTGGAGGATCACGACAGCGTGATCAACGCGTCTGAGGCATTTCGCCGTTGGCCAGGCGTTGGTTGATGTCGGCGATGACTTCGGGCAGGTCCGAAATCGTGTCGATCATATAGTGCGGGCGCGAGCCTTCGAACATGGCGTGAATGCGCTGGCGCTCGCTGTCCAGCTGGTCACTGCCGAGGGCGCGATAGCCCTCGTAGTCCAGGCCCAGTGCGTTACCCGAACAGATCAGGGCAACCGTCCACATTCCCGCGCGACGTCCTTCGAGAATGCCCGGCACGGTGTCGTCGATCTTCACGCACGCGGCAACGTCGTCGATGCCCAGGGCTATCACGTTGGCCAGCGCCTGGGCCGGCCATGGGCGACCGTTCGGAACTTCATCGGTGGCGACCACGTGGTCGGCGACGTAACCGTTGGTGGCCGCCAACTCGACCACTTTGTCCATGACCTGCTTCGGGTAACCGGAGCAGGAACCGATTTTGATGCCTTGTTGGCGCAGGTTGGCGATGGTATCCAGTGCGCCGGGGATCAGCGCCGAATGCTCGGCGATTTTCTCGATCTGCAGGGGCATGAAGCGTTTGTAGATGGCGGTGACGTCATCGTCGTTGGGCGTGCGTCCGAACACCGCGCGATAACGCTCGGCAACCTGTGGCTGATCGCACAAGGTGCGGATGTGATCCCACTTGCCCATGCCCATCGGCCCGCGAGCTTCTTCGATGGACACCTGGACGTCGAACTCGGCGAAGGCTTCGACGAAGATCTGGGTCGGCGCGAAAGAGCCGAAGTCGACGACGGTACCGGCCCAGTCGAGGATGGCGGCCTGGAGTTTGGTTGGGTTGTTGTAGTTCATGGTGACGAATTCCTGTGTGGGCACAATGTTCAAATGATTGGCTTTATGTAGGGGTGAGCCTGCTCGGCAAAGCAGTCTTTCATTCCACGGTGTGTTGACTGATCAGGCGTCATCGCGAGCAGGAGCAATAGATTTCGAGCACTTCCATCTCCCGCAGCACTTCAGCCACCGCCGCCACAGCCGCGTGCATCTCGGCCTGGTTGACGTGGCCGATGCAGCCGACGCGGAAGGTTTCGACCTGGGTCAGTTTGCCGGGGTAGAGAATGAAACCCTTGGCCTTGACCCGTTCGTAGAACTCCTTGAACTGATAGCGCGGGTCCTTTGGCGCATGGAAAGTGACGATGATCGGCGCCTGGATCGCAGCGGGCAAAAAGCTGCGCACGCCCAGTTTGGCCATGTCGTCGAGCAATACCTGGCAGTTGTTGGCGTAGCGCTGGTGCCGGGCCGGCAAGCCGCCTTCTTCGTTGTATTGCAGCAGGGCTTCATGCAGCGCCGCGACCACGTGGGTCGGCGGGGTGAAGCGCCATTGGCCGGTCTTGGCCATGTAGGTGTGCTGGTCGAACAGGTCCATGGCCAGGGAATGGGAGTTGCCGGCGGCATTGGCCAGGGCTTCCTTGCGGGCGAAAACAAAACCCATGCCCGGTACGCCTTCGAGGCATTTGCCCGAGGCGGCGATCAGCGCATCGAATGGCACCTGCTGAGCGTCGATCGGCAAGGCCCCGAAGGAACTCATGGCGTCGATGATCAGGCGTTTACCCTGTTGCGCGATGACCTGGGCGATTTCCGGCAGCGGGTTGAGGATGCCGGTGCTGGTTTCGCAGTGAATCAACGCGACGTGGGTAATGCTGGCGTCCGCCCGTAACAGACGGTCGACATCGGCCGCCGTGGTGGGCTCGTCTTCGGCGGTCTCGAAAGTGCTGAAAGAGCGACCGAGGACTTCGCAGATTTTCGCCAGACGTTTGCCATAGGCGCCGTTGATCAGCACCAGCACCTTGCCGTTACGGGGTACCAAAGTGCCGATGGCCGCTTCTACCGCAAAGGTGCCGCTGCCTTGCAGTGGCACGCAGTGGTGGCTTTCGCCGCCGTTGATGATTGCCAGCAATTGCTCGCAGAGGCTGGCGGTAAGGTGGTTGAAGCGGTCATCCCATGAACCCCAGTCGACCATCATCGCCTGACGGGTGCGCGCCGAAGTGGTCAACGGGCCAGGGGTGAGCAGGATGGGCTCGGCAGTACTCATTCTCGTGTCCTCGCAATCGATGGCATGAAGCTACGGGACTTAAATTGCAATTTGCCGTGCTATCAATCAAATTGTTTGTTGTTATGCCAGTCATCAGTGAGGGTTATTCATGAACCTGTTCCAGCTACGCGCCTTCGATGCGGTGGCGCGCGAAGGCAGCTTCACAAGGGCCGCTGCGCGGCTGTTCATCAGCCAGCCGGCAGTCACCGGGCACATCAAGGCTTTGGAAGAGCATTACCAGATCACCTTGTTGCGCCGTACTGCGCGACGGGTGGAACTGACGGAGGAAGGCACCAAACTGGCGGCGATCACCCGGGCGATGTTTGGCCTGGCCGAGGAAGCGCAGGTGATGCTGGAGGCTAACCGGCAGTTGCTTACCGGGCGCCTGGAGGTGGCGGCGGACGGGCCGCACCTGGTCATGCCGATGCTTGCCAGTTTGCGCGCCCGGTACCCCGGAATCACGGTGAACCTGCGCCTGGGTAACGCCCAGGAGACCTTGGCTGCGTTGTTGTCCGAGCATGCGGACATTGCCGTACTCACTGAGGTCGAGCCCCGCAAAGGCCTGCATTTGCAAGCGTTGAGCGAATCACGGCTGTGCGCGTTGGTGCCGCAAAATCATCCCTGGGCGCAACGTTTGAAGGTGTCTCTCAAGGAGCTGCACGAGGTGATCATGGTGTTGCGCGAGCCGGGTTCGATTACCCGTCGAACCTTTGATGATGCCTGCCTCCAGGCCAGTGTCAGTCCGCGGGTATTACTGGAGCTGGACAGCCGCGAGGCAGTGACCGAAGCCGTGGCGGCTGAGTTGGGCGTTGGCGTGGTGTCTTCGGTGGAAGTCAGCCATGACCCGCGGGTGACGGCGGTGCCGATCATGGGCGAGGGGTTGGTGAATCGGCACATGATGGGGTGCATGGCGCGGCGGCGGGATTTGCGCTTGATCCAGGCATTCTTTGAATTGGCGCCGGGCGGATAGACCGCAGTGCGGCCATCGCGGGCGAGCCTTGCTCCCACAGCCGGTTAGCGCATTTCCTTGTGGGAGCCACCATCATTGAAGAAGCCTGTCCATCATGGCGATCAGACCGGTGGAATTTTTGGTCGATTGCCGACTTTAGGCCGTATAAACTTGCACAAAGCGTCGGCCAATAGATGTTTCGGCGCCACAGACAAGAGAGTGAGTAATGGGCGCACAGTGGAAGGTTAAACACAAAGAAGCGGCATCCAATGCCAAGGGCAAGATTTTCGGCAAATTGGTGAAGGAAATCACGATTGCCGCGCGCAATGGTGCCGATGTCGCGACTAACGCGCATTTGCGCCTGGTGGTGGAGCAGGCGAAGAAGGCGTCCATGCCTCGCGAAACCCTGGAACGTGCGATCAAGAAAGGTTCGGGACAGCTCGGCGAAACCGTGCAATACCATCGTGTGACGTACGAAGGCTTTGCCCCGCATCAGGTGCCGCTGATCGTTGAGTGCGTGACCGACAACATCAACCGTACTGTTGCCGAGATTCGTGTTGCCTTTCGCAAGGGCCAGTTAGGCGCTTCGGGTTCGGTTTCCTGGGATTTCAACCATGTCGGCATGATCGAGGCGTCCCCGGACAGCCCGGATGCTGATCCGGAAATGGCCGCAATCGAAGCCGGTGCACAGGATTTTGAGCCGGGCGAAGAAGAGGGCACGACCCTGTTCCTGACCGAGCCTGCGGACCTCGATGCGGTTCAGAAAGCCTTGCCTGAGCACGGCTTTACCGTACTGTCGGCGAAGCTGGGCTACCAGCCGAAGAACCCGGTGAGTGGCTTGAGCGACGAACAGATGGCTGAAGTCGAGGCTTTCCTCGAAGGCCTGGACAACCATGATGATGTGCAGGACATGTTTGTCGGCTTGGCGGGTTAATCGGTTTCTTTGGTAATACCGCTATCGCGGACAGGCTTGCTCCCACGGGTCGTGGGAGCGAGTTTGGTGCGACAGGGTCTGTGCCGGTCACAGATCCTGTAGAACCCGGACCACCTCGCCAAACCCGGGCCGCTCCATCACCTGCGCCTGACAGCAACGCTGTTGCAATTGCTCCAGTCGTTCACGGCCATGCGCGGTCAAGCCCGAATCGATCCGCTCCAGCAATTCCCCCAGCAGTACCCCAAAGGCGCGCACTTCAAGTCGCTGCAAGGCACGGCTTTCGACACTGTCTGACTTCGCGTGGAAAGACGCCGCGCCAAAGTCTCCCAGCAGGCAATCACCCCGCTCGTTAAAGAGAATATTGTGGCCGTAGAGGTCGCCGTGGGTGATCCCTTGGCGGTGCAGATGTTCGGCCACCGATGCGATGGCGCGAGCGATGCGCAGGGCCACACTGGCGCTGAAGCGGGTGTGATCGGCGTAGACGTCGCGGCTGCAGGAATCCAGGCTCGGCAGACCCGCCAGGTTGCGGAAGCTCGGCTCTATCAGCTCCATGACCAGTCCGGCCTGAGCCTGTGGATGGTCGACGATTCGTCCCTCGACCCGGATGAGGTTGGGGTGCTCGCCTGCAGTGATGCACGCGTTCATTTCATGCAAGGGCGAACCGTCGCTGGTCATCTCACCTTTGTAGAGTTTGACCGCCACTGGCAGCTCCCCAGCGCCTGGTCGGGTCCAGGTCGCTCGATGGATCACCCCGGAAGCACCTTCGCCCAGTTGCTGCTCAAGGCGCAATGCCGGCCAGGGGATGACGGCAGTCGATTCAAGCAGCGCAGCATCGGCCTCGGTTTCCAGCGGGTTACCGGCGTACGCCAGCCAGGTCAGGCTTGGCAGGGTGAGCAGCCATTCGGGGAGTTCGGTTAGCTGGTTGGCGGCGACCCGGATCAGTTCCAGTCGATGACAGTGTTGCAGGCTGTCAGGCAAGCGCTGGAGCTGATTACCGGCGAGCATGAGTTTTTGCAAGTGCGGGCGCGCGCCCAGTTCGCTCGGCAGTTCGCTGATGCAGTTGTCAGTCAGGATCAGCCAGCGCAGCAATGGCGGGAGTGCGCTGCCGGGAACCTGCGTAATGCGGTTGGCCTTGAAACCGACCATGGTCAATGAACTGCACTGGCCCAGGCATGCGGGCAGTTCGGTGAACAGGTTGTCCGAGCAGAACAACACCCGCAGGCGGGTCAGTCGATGCAGGTCGTCTGGTAGTTGGCTGAGCGCGTTGCCACTGAGGTTGAGGATTTCAAGGGAGTCCGCCAGGTCGAATATTTCCCGGGGGAAGTCACTCAGGCCGCAGGCGAGATCAAGGCGGGTGCTGCCCGCCAGTTGGCCGGCGCGCAGTTGGTCAAGGGTGTCCATGAAATCGATTCGCTATTCATTTGGAGAGGGGCGCCCGCATGATAGCGAGACATGTGGTGACTGTACCAATCGCGAGCAGGCTCGCTCCCACAATGATTTCCGAGCACCTGTGGGAGCGAGCCTGCTCGCGATTGGCATTCAAGGCGAAGAATGATCAATTCAACTCATTGATTTCCATCAACTGCCCCAGCCGACTGCGAGTTCGCGCCAGGTCGATTGCATCACCACCCAGGCTCGCACTCAGCGAATGCTGGCTGACCAACGTCAGGTGTTTGTCCTGATCGTAAAGCACGTCGACCAGGTTGATAAACCGCTGCTGCGCGGCGATGGTGGTGTCGGCGAGCAGGGGCAGGTCGACGATGATCCAGTGGTCGAACTGTCGGCACAGTTCCAGGTAGTCCATGACGGCCGTGGGGTGTTCACACAGGTCGGTGAAAGTGAATCCGATCGTGCGCCGATCGCTGAAGCGGGCCTGCACTTGACGGGTGCCGACAGACAGTTGCAGGGGCGGAGCATCAGCCTCTGGGAAATTCAACCGGCGTCTGATCTGCAGTGTGTCCGGCCAGAGGTAATGTCCATGGGTGAAGACTTGCTGGGCGTGGTGCCGCGCCTGACTGCGGTAGTCGTGGGGCCCGCCGACTTCCATGATCTGCATTTTCGAGTTGATCAGGTCGATGACCGGTTTGAAACGTGCGTGGTACAGCGGGTTTGGCAGCAAGCCTTCCGGCGGATAGTTTGAGGTGACCAGCAGCAGGATGCTTCGGCGAAACAGCGCCTGGAATAAGCGGGTGATGAGCATCGCGTCGCCGATATCGTGGACGTGAAACTCGTCAAAACACAACACCCGACAACCGTCCAGCAGGTGGTCAAGGCTGAGCTCCATGGCATCGGTCTGCTCGCGATGAGTGAACATTTCCTGATGCAGTTGGGCAAAAAACTGATGGAAGTGCAGCCGCTTTTTTTCGGCGATCGGGATGGCCTGGAAAAAGCCGTCCAGCAACCAGCTCTTGCCCCGCCCCACGGCGCCGTGCAGATACAGCCCGGGAAGTTTTCGCTGCGCTGAGCCTGGCAGCAAGGGGGCGTAGTGCGCCATGCAATCGATCACGCGCTGCTGACTGTGGCTGAGGGTATAGCCTTGGGCATGCGCCTTGTGGCGAAAGTAGTCGTCGATCACCCTTGCGCTGGCCACCGGTGTAGTCGATGCCTTGGCAAACAGGCGGCGCAGTGCGGGCCAACGTGGTGTGAGTCGCAAACGCTTGGGTGGTCGAACAGCCACTGGAATGTCACCCCGTGATTTTCTCGCCGGCGCCCCGCGCGGCGGCGGCACAGTTTAACCAAATGGGTAGTTTTGCTTCCAGCGCTGTGGGTCAAAACGTTTTCGTTTTCCTGAGCAACTGCGCCGCCGGCGTATCGCTGGGGCTGACCATTGCATAGTTATACCCGGCACCTGACCAGTACTCGGCCTGCAGCTCACCATCGCTGCGACTGCCTCGGGGTAGCAGGAAGTTCTTCGGCCCTGGCGGGCGCACGTAGAAGCTGATCTTCTGTCCGTTCCGGTTCTCGTAGACCACCATCGCCGCCGGCCCTTGCTCGGTGCTGAGCAGGCGCCCGCTGACCGGTTTGAAGCCGGCGTGAGCGAGGTCGGGAAGACGGTTGGCCTGGGTGAAATAACGGTCTAGCCAGGCCTGCATGTCGCCCTGTTCGCCGACTTTGAAGTCCGCCGGCAACAGGCCTTGCTGTGCGATCAGACGATACGCCTGCATGGCATCGGCCATCGGTGCCGCAGCGCTGAGCAGGGTCATTTCCCGGGCCTGCCAGCCGCTGAAACCGCCAACGCCGACGGCCAGCAGCAGTACGGCGGCGCTGGCCAGGTGACGGCGGGATTGGCGCTTGAGCCCTTGGCGAATGAGCGCCGGCTGCAGCTGCGGATTGGCCGGTTGCTGCAGCGCGCCGCTCAGGTCGGCTCGCAACTGTTGGGCATCCTGCTGCCAGGCGCGCACGGTGGCGGCCACGTGCGGATTGTTTGTCAGATAAGTTTCAACCAGAAGTCGGTCCGCCGCGCTGAGCTGGCAGTCGATGTAGGCGTGCAGATCACGCTCGTCAGGGGGCATGCTGATCATTTGAGTCTCCGCAGGGCAGGGCGGGTGATTTCACCTTCGCTGAGCTGGCGCAACGCCTGGCGGGCGCGGGACAGGCGGGACATCACGGTGCCAATGGGCACTTCGAGAATCTCGGCCACCGCTTTGTAGCTCAAGCCTTCGACTGATACCCACAGCAACAGTGCGCGTTGCTCGGTGGTGAGCTGGTCGAAGGCCTTGAGCGTCGATTGCGCGATCACCGTGCGCTCTGCAGACGGCTCGGCTTCTTCACGGCCGGTAAAAAATTCGAGCATTCGCGCATAACGCCGGGAGCGCCGGTGGGCGTCGAGGAACTGTCGATAGAGAATCGAGAACAACCAGGCGCGCAAGTCTCCCTCCGGGCGTTTGTCGCTCCAGCGTGAGAGTGCGCGCTCCAGGCAGGTCTGCACCAGATCATCGGCGCTGCTGGGATTACGCGTCAGGGACAGCGCAAATCGCCTCAACCTGGGAATGATTTCACTCAGTTGTTCGTCGATATCGTTCATGAAGTTCTGACTAGTCACTACGCTGTGGACCAGGAAGACGCTCGGCGTTCGAGGTTATTCCACGCGCGAATAAATAAACACCCGGTGATGGAATAAACCGTCCGGGGGTTCGTCTGCTTGATTCTTCTCACTTGCGGCCACAGGCCCTGGAGTCTTTCATGGTAGATCGCTCATCACCGCCCACCCGGCCACCGCTGAGCGCCACCAGCCTGGTGTTGCGCCTTGGCGGTATCGCTTTGGTGGTCGCCGCCGTTGCCGGGGCCTTTGCCTACGTCAACGGCACATTTGACCCACAGCGGCTGACGCCGAAAAAACTGATCAACGTGCTGGAAACCAACAACGGCGTGCACCCGGGGTACCGGCGCAACCACTCCAAAGGTGTTTGTGTGATCGGGCATTTCGAGAGCAGCGGCGAGGCGCGCAGCTACTCCAGCGCCCAGGTATTCAATGAAGCACGCACCCCGGTGGTCGGGCGGTTCGCGCTGCCGGCTGGCAATCCCTACGCACCGGACAGCAGCGTGCCGATCCGCAGCATGGCGCTGCGCTTTACCCAGGCCAATGGACAACAATGGCGCACCGGGATGAACAGCATGCCGGTGTTCCCGGTTGGCACCCCCGAAGCCTTCTATCAATTGCAGCAGGCCCAGTCACCCGTACCCGCCACCGGGAAACCCGACCCTGCGGCGGTACCAGCATTCTTCGGCGCGCATCCGGAAGCAGCGCCGTTTCTGGCGTGGATCAAGACCGCCAAGCCTTCGGCCAGCTACGTGACTGAAACCTACAACAGCGTGAACGCGTTTTACCTGGTCAACGCCGCCGGTCAGCGCCAGGCGGTGCGCTGGAGCATGGTGCCGGTTGCCCAGGATTCACCCGGTGCGACGGCGCCGCAAGGCACCGATTTTCTCGAGCAGGACCTGGCCCAGCGAATGGGCGCCGGGCCGTTGCGCTGGCAGCTGAACATCACCCTGGCCAACCCCGGTGATCCGATAGACGATGCCAGCAAGGCCTGGCCCGAAGGGCGCAAGGTGGTAAATGCCGGGACTCTGGTGCTCGAAAACGTCCAGCCGCAACTCAGTGGCGAGTGCCGGGACATCAACTATGACCCGCTGGTACTACCTGCCGGCATCGAGGGCTCGGGCGATCCACTGCTCGCCGCTCGTTCAGCCGGTTATGCCAGTTCCTACTTGCGTCGTACCAGTGAAGTCAGCCAGTTGCCCGCCGCCCAACAGGAGGCTCGCCAATGAGCACTCTACCGAACCACTTCGCGCCATTGGCGCGGTTGCTGCACTGGCTGATGGCACTGATGGTTATTGCCATGCTGTTTATTGGGGCAGGCATGGTTGCCTCGGTGTCCGAGCGTCATGAGTGGCTGATCCACCTGCACAAACCCTTGGGCATCGCCATTCTGGTGTTGGTGATCGTGCGCATCGTCGTGCGTTTCTCCACTCGACAGCCGCCACTGCCTGCCGATTTGCCGGGATGGCAAGTGCTCGCGGCCAAAGGCTCGCACCTGCTGCTATACGCATTGATGCTGGTACTGCCTCTACTGGGGTGGGCAATGATTTCGGCGGCGGGCGATCCGGTAATGCTCAGCAGTTCGTTGCAGCTGCCTTCGATTGTGCCGGCCAACGCGCAGGTATTTGCCATTTTGCGCAAGGCCCACGGGTACCTGGCCTACCTGCTGTTCCTGACCGTGTTGCTGCACCTGGCGGCGGCGCTGTTCCATGGCTGGGTGCGCCGTGACGAGGTGCTCGACAGCATGCTGCGGGGCAAGGACCGCGCCTGACTTCGATGGCCGCAGCTGCAGCTGCGGCCATAGCCAATCAGCGCAACACGTCAACGATGTCGGCAACAGTCGTCAGCACGTCCTTGCCCAACTGTTTGGAGCGCTTGCCCGACCAGCCCGTCAGCGGGTTCGGCGCGTCGTCGTTGTCCTTGAAGGGCATTTCCAGGGTCAGCGACAGGCAGTCGAATTTCTCGCCGACGCTGTTGCACGCCAGGGTCATGTTGGCTTTGCCCGGCTCATCGCGGGTGTAGCCGTGCTTGGTCTGGAAGTCCTTGGTAAGGTGCTTCAAATGACTGCGAAATTGCTCTTCGAGTTTGGCGAGCCGCGGGGTGTAACCAGGGTTGCCCTCGCAGCCGGCGGTGAACACGTAGGGAATCTCTTCGTCGCCATGAATGTCGAGGAACAGGTCAACGCCGTAGCGTTCCATCTGTTGTTGCACGAACAGCACTTCGGGGCTGACTTCCTGGCTGGCGTTCTGCCAGGCGCGGTTCAGGTCCTGGCCCATGGCATTGGTGCGCAGGTGGCCATGGAAGGCGCCGTCCGGATTCATGTTCGGCACCAGGTACAGATCGGCACTGGCCAGTAGTTTGTTGAGGACCGGGTCGTCGTGTTTTTCCAGGCGCTCAATCACACCTTCCATAAACCATTCGGCCATATGTTCGCCCGGGTGCTGCTGGGCAATCATCCACACCTTGCGTCGACCCTCGGCTCCGGTGCCTTTGCGCAGAAGCTGGATGTCCCGGCCTTCGACGCTTTTACCGGTAGCCAGCAGCTCGGTGCCGGCCTTGGTCAGCGCCTGCTCGATCAGCCAGTCGTGCCGCCCGCGACTGTAGGGTTCGAAGTACGCGAACCAGGCATGGGTAGCAGTGGCTTCCAGGCTGAAGCGCAGGCAGTCGCCTTCGAAGATGGTGGGTACCCGGAACCAATTGACGTGGTCATACGAGGCAACGGCCTGGTAACCGTCCCAGGCCTTGTTATAGGAGGACTTGCTGGCGTTACTCAGGCGAAACCAGTGCTCCTGGCCCACGTGCAGGCCGCTGGCCTTGAAGTGGAACCACTGGAAGTGCGGGCTGCGGGTATCGGGTCGAATGGCCAGCAACGCTTGCAGCGGATTGCTGATATCGATCACTTCAATATTGCCGCTGTCGAAATTTGCGCTGATGTCGAAAGAGGATTTAGCCACGGTCATAGTCGATTCCTGAATATGATTTTTATGGCTGTTACTTTACACGCAGGGAAGGGAAAAATCGGGGAAATTGCCAGGAATTTGGGGGGCGTCCTCCTTGACGCGGACGCAGCTTAGAGGCTGTGCGATTGATTCTCAAGTGCTATTTATCAATAGTTTGGCCCAATGTTACCGGGCCTCCCTTGCCAAGGAACATTCTTTTGATATCATCCGCGCCATCGAATTTGCAGTGCCTGAAGACTTCATTAGCCTGAAGCCAAAAGCCAGAATAACTGGCAAAAAAAGACCCGGCAAAAAGCCGGGTCAAAAACCGTGATTAGCCTGATGAGGAGATAGTCCAGGAGACCGACCTAAGGTCTCTTGGTCCATCGACTGATCTCGCGACCAGATGATTCAATAATAATCATTCTCGTTTGCAAGTCAAACGCTTTTCGCTGTTCGCCAGGGAAATTCTTTCCTGGTGCCTTCGTTTCAGCCCTTCTTACCTTCGTCAAGCGACCGATCCACCATGGCCCTGGCCATATCGATCAGGTGCACCGTCGACAGCGTCAGGTCCCGGCTGGCGCCTCGAAGGTTACTGGCCGACTCATAGGCAATGGAGGCCGCGCACCGCATCAGGTCAGAGGCATGTACAAGTGCCTCCTCGCTGCTGACGTTCTTGTTTACAGCAAAAAAGCGCGGTTGTTCGGGCTCTGCTGACACGGCTGGTTTCAAGTAATGATCGAGCGCGCGCTGTGCGGCAGCGAAGCCCTGTGGCGAGTTGAGGGCGGTATCCATTGGCTCGTCGGGCAGGTCGGTGCTGGTGATTGCCATGGTGACGTAAACTCCTTTTTTATGGTCAAATCCGTAAAACCAGATTAGTACAAAACGTATTTGTTTCGACCAATTAAATAATACAGATTGTGTTTTGAGCGCGGACAGGAGCCCGCGTATCGTGCCGACATGGATAAATGGATTGAATTGGTCAAGGCCAAGATGAGTGAGCTCAATATCACTCAGGAGATACTCGCAGATCGTCTTGGGATGTCGCAGGGTGGTGTTGGACACTGGCTGAATAAACGACGTCAGCCTGCTGTCGACGACATGAACCGTGTGCTGCAAGCCTTGGGCCTGGATTTCCTCGAAGTGGCAATGGTGCTCCGGGAGGTCGAGGCTTACGAGGAAGATAATCCTCCCTTGGCGCAGCGCTATAACCCTTCATTTCGCTACCCGATCAGTGATTGGCAAGACGCACAGCAGCTGCGCGATGGGGAGTTGCCGGTGTACGGTGCGACGCAGTTCGAGCTGTCCGACTACCACGCTCGTGGCGGCGCGTTCTGGCTCAAGGTAGAGGGTGATGCGATGAACGCGCCCAGTGGGCCGAGCATTGCCCACGACATGCTGATCCTAGTCGATCCGGAGGTTGAGGTGCTGCCCGGCAAGCTGGTGATTGCCCAATGGCCCGGCAGCGCCGCAGCCACTTTCCGCAAATTGATCGAGGAGGGCGGCCAACGTTACCTGGTCCCGCTCAACCCTACTTATCCGAAGGCTTTGTACACTGCCGACTGCCGAATCATCGGCGTGGTCGTACAGGCCACCGCCAAGTTCTGATCAGATCGGCCCTGCCAGGGGGTAGGACCGTTCCTTGTTTCAAGCCTCTTGCAGCTCGACCAGCGCGCTGCCTTCACTGACCATTTCGCCTTCCTGGTAGTACAGCGCCTTGATCACTCCCGCGTGCGGCGCACGAATGCTGTGTTCCATTTTCATGGCTTCCAGCACTACCAGCTGCGCGCCGGCTTCAACCGATTGCCCGACCTCTACCAGGACCCGCACGATACTGCCGTTCATGGGTGCGGTCAGGCCGCCCTGATGACTATGACTGGCTTCCACGGCACTGATCGGGTCGTAGGATTCGATGCGGCGAAGCTCCCCATCCCATTGCAGATAGACCACGCCGTCGCGGCGAATGACCCGGTGCTGTCGGCGCAGGCCTTCTTGCTCGGTCAGCAGTTGCTCGCCCTTGAGCTGTGCTGTGCTTGCATCGACTGCGCCCAGCGTAAGAGCACGGTCCTGGCCTTCGCAGCTCAGGTGCAGGCTGATCTGCGTTGGCAGCCCGGTACGAAAACCGTTGCCGCTCGCCCAAGGCGACGCCAGGTCGTCAGTGCGCGGCGCGGTGGTTTGACTTTGGGCAAATGCCTGGCCAGCGGCTTGCCAGAAATCCTCACCCAGCTCTGCCGGTTTTGGCAGCAACTGCTCCTGGTATCGCGGGATGAACCCGGTATCCAGTTCTGCGGCGGCAAAAGCTGGATGGCCGATGATCCGGCGCAGGAAGTTGATGTTGGTCCTGAGGCCACCAATCGCGAACTCGTCGAGCATGCCCAGCAGGCGTAGCCGCGCCTGTTCGCGGTCTTCGCCCCAGGCAATCAGCTTGCCCAGCATCGGGTCGTAGAACGGCGAGATCTCATCACCTTCTTCCACGCCGCTGTCGACTCGACGTCCGTCGCCGGGCGCCGACTCGCGATACAACTCCAGACGTCCGGTCGCTGGCAGGAAGTCATTACCAGGGTCTTCGGCGTACAACCTGACTTCAATGGCGTGTCCGATCAGAGGCACCTGCTCCTGGGTCATCGGCAGGGTTTCACCCCGGGCCACGCGGATTTGCCAGGCGACCAGGTCGAGCCCGGTAATGGCTTCGGTCACCGGGTGCTCGACCTGCAGACGAGTATTCATCTCCATGAAGAAGAACTCGCCTCGCGAGTCCAGCAGGAACTCCACCGTACCGGCTCCGACGTAGCCAATGGCCTGTGCCGAGCGTACGGCGGCTTCACCCATGGCGCGGCGCAATTGCGCGCTCAGGCCTGGAGCAGGGGCTTCTTCGACAACCTTCTGGTGGCGACGCTGGATCGAGCAGTCGCGCTCATTGAGGTACAGGCAATTGCCCTGCTGATCGGCAAAGACCTGGATCTCCACGTGCCGCGGTTTGAGCAGGTATTTTTCTACCAGCATGCGTGAGTCGCCAAATGACGATTGGGCTTCACGCTGCGCCGAGGCCAGGGCTTCGGCCAGTTGGCTGACATCCTCGACCACTTTCATGCCTTTACCGCCGCCGCCTGCCGTGGCCTTGAGCAGCACTGGATAACCGATGCGTTCGCAGGCTGTGCGGAAGGTTTCCAGGTCCTGGGCTTCGCCGTGATAACCAGGCACCAGTGGCACGCCGGCGGTTTCCATCAACGCCTTGGCGGCGGATTTGCTGCCCATTGCATCGATCGCCGAGGCGGGAGGGCCGAGGAAAATCAAGCCGGCATTCTCGATGGCCCGGGCAAATCCGGCGTTCTCGGACAGGAAACCATACCCCGGATGAATCGCCTGGGCACCACTGGCCAGTGCAGCAGCAATCAGTTTGTCGATCTGCAGGTAGCTGTCGGCGGCTTTGCTGCCACCCAGGTCCACCCGGATATCGGCCTCGCGGCTGTGCCTGGCCTCACGATCAGTGGCGCTGTGCACGGCCACGGTGGTCAGGCCCAGGGCCTTGGCGGTGCGCATCACCCGGCAGGCGATTTCGCCGCGGTTGGCCACCAGTAAAGTGTTAATGACGGGCGTGCTCATCAACGCGGCTCCTTCGTGTTTGGGATAGCGAGCCAGTTCGCCGGGCGTTTTTGCAGGAAGGCACGCAAGCCTTCCTGGCCTTCAGGGCTGACGCGGATCCGCGCAATAGCATTCTCGGTGTAGCGCCGCAGCGCCGGTGTCAGCGCGCCGTTCCCCACTTCGCGCAGTAAATCCTTGCTGGCGCGCATGGCGGCGGGGCTGTTAAGCAGCAAGTTGTCGATCCACTGCTCGACCTTCGATTCCAGCTCTGCCAGCGGGTAGCTTTCTGACAATAAGCCGATCTCCCGTGCCCGCTGGCCGTTGAACCGCTCGGCCGTCAGGGCGTAGCGACGCGCTGCGCGTTCGCCGATCGCTTGCACCACGAACGGACTGATCACGGCAGGCGCCAGGCCGATGCGCACTTCCGACAGGCACAATTGCGCGTCATCGGCACCAATGGCCATATCACAGCAGCTGATCAAACCCAGTGCTCCCCCAAACGCCGCCCCTTGCACTACGGCCAGGGTGGGGATCTTCAGTTTGGCGAGGTTGTACATCAACTCGGCCAACTCGCGGGCATCGTCGAGATTGGTGTGGTAATCCAGTTCGGCGGACTGCTGCATCCAGGCCAGGTCGGCGCCGGCGCTGAAATGCTTGCCGCGGCCGCGCAACAGCAGGAATCTGAGGCTGGTATCGGCCGAAACCTTATCCAGGGCGATGATCAGCTCGCGGATCATCTGCGCGTTGAAGGCGTTGTTCTTGTCTTCGCGAGCGAGCCACAAGGTCGCGAAACCCCGGGGGTCGGTGTGCAATTGGAGGGTGTTGAAGTCGCTCATTTTGTCTGTCTCCACAACTCATGTGTGAGCGGGCTTGCTGGCGAAGAACGATAGCGCGGTACATGGAAGACCGCGGTGAATCCTTCGCCAGCAAGCCCGCTCACACAGAAAATCACATCCGGAATACGCCGAAACGGCTCTGTTCTACTGGCGCGTTCAGCGCGGCCGACAAGGCCAGGGCCAACACATCGCGGGTCTGCGCGGGGTCGATGACGCCGTCGTCCCACAGCCGGGCGCTGGAGTAGTAGGGATGTCCCTGCTGTTCGTACTGATCGAGGATAGGTTGCTTGATCTCGGCTTCCTGCTCGGCGCTGAAGCTCAGGCCACCGCGCTCGGCCTGCTCGCGCTTGACTTGCACCAGCACGCCGGCAGCCTGCTCGGCACCCATCACGCCAATCCGCGCATTTGGCCACATCCACAGGAAGCGTGGGTCGTAGGCGCGTCCGCACATGCCGTAGTTGCCGGCGCCGAAGCTGCCGCCAATGATCACGGTGAACTTTGGCACCTTGGCGCACGCCACGGCGGTCACCAGTTTGGCACCGTGCTTGGCGATGCCTCCGGCTTCGTATTTCTGGCCAACCATGAAGCCGGTGATGTTCTGCAGGAACAGCAATGGGATGCCGCGTTGACAGGCCAGTTCGATGAAGTGCGCGCCTTTCTGCGCGGCTTCGGCGAACAGAATGCCGTTGTTGGCGAGAATCGCGATCGGATAACCGTGCAGGTAGGCAAAACCGCAGACCAGCGTCGTGCCGAACAACGCCTTGAACTCGTCGAACACCGAGCCGTCCACCAGCCGTGCGATGACTTCACGCACATCAAAAGGTTGCTTGGCGTCAGCCGATACAACGCCGTAGAGCTCATCGCTGCCATACAGCGGGGCGATCGGGGTGCGTTGCTGCACTTCGCCGAGCTTGCGCCAGTTAAGGTTGGCAATGCTGCGCCGGGCAATGGCCAAGGCGTGCTCGTCGCTCTCGGCGTAATGATCGGCGACACCGGAAACCTTGCAGTGCACATCGGCGCCACCAAGGTCTTCGGCGCTGACCACTTCACCCGTCGCGGCTTTCACCAAAGGCGGGCCGGCAAGGAAGATGGTCGCCTGGTTGCGCACCATGATTGCCTCGTCTGCCATGGCCGGAACATAGGCGCCGCCAGCGGTGCAGGAGCCCATGACCACGGCGATCTGTGGAATGCCCATGGCACTCATGTTGGCCTGGTTGAAGAAGATTCGGCCAAAGTGCTCGCGGTCCGGGAACACTTCATCCTGGCGTGGCAAGTTCGCGCCACCGGAGTCCACCAGGTAAATGCAAGGCAGGCGATTTTGCTGGGCGATGGTCTGGGCGCGCAGGTGTTTTTTCACGGTCAGTGGGTAGTACGAGCCACCTTTTACCGTGGCATCGTTGGCGACGATCATGCATTCGACGCCTTCCACGCGGCCAATTCCGGCGATCACGCCAGCCGCCGGAACATCCTCACCGTATACCTCGTAGGCTGCCAGCTGGCTGATTTCCAGGAAGGGCGAACCGGGATCGAGCAGCCGGTTGATGCGCTCACGAGGCAGTAACTTGCCCCTTGATGTGTGTCGCTCTTGCGCTTTGGGGCCGCCACCTTGCTGCACCTGGGCGAGCAGGGTGTGCAGGGCGTCGACCTGTTTGCGCATCGCCGCGCTGTTGGCCGCGAACTCCGCCGAGCGGGGGTTGAGCAGGGTATGCAGGATAGCCATGGACAACTCCGGTTAGCGGGTTTCGTTAAACAGTTCACGACCGATGAGCATGCGACGAATTTCACTGGTACCCGCGCCGATTTCGTAGAGCTTGGCGTCACGCAACAGACGGCCCGCGGGGAATTCATTGATGTAACCGTTGCCACCAAGAATCTGAATCGCGTCGAGGGCCATTTGCGTGGCGCGTTCGGCGCTGTACAGGATGACGCCGGCGGCGTCCTTGCGCGTGGTCTCGCCGCGCTCGCAGGCCTGGGCCACTGCGTACAGATAGGCTCGGCTGGCGTTGAGTTGGGTGTACATGTCGGCGACCTTGCCCTGGATCAGCTGGAACTCGCCGATGCTCTGGCCAAATTGCTTGCGGTCATGGATGTAGGGAACGATCAGGTCCATGCAGGCCTGCATGATGCCGGTCGGGCCGCCGGACAGCACAACGCGCTCGTAGTCGAGACCGCTCATCAATACTTTCACGCCGCCATTGAGTACGCCCAGGATGTTTTCTTCCGGCACCTCGACGTCATCAAAAAACAGCTCGCAGGTGTTCGAGCCACGCATGCCGAGCTTGTCAAACTTGTTGCTGCGGCTGAAGCCTTTCGAGTCGCGTTCGACGATGAAAGCAGTAATGCCGTGAGGGCCTTTTTCCAGGTCGGTCTTGGCGTAGATCACGTAGGTGTTGGCGTCGGGGCCGTTGGTAATCCAGGTCTTGCTGCCATTGAGCACGTAGCGATCACCACGCTTGTCGGCGCGCAGTTTCATCGATACGACGTCGGACCCGGCGTTCGGTTCGCTCATGGCGAGGGCGCCGATGTGCTCGCCGCTGATCAGCTTGGGCAGGTACCTGGTCTTCTGCTCATGATTGCCGTTGCGGTTGATCTGGTTGACGCAGAGGTTGGAGTGCGCGCCGTAGGACAGCGCAACTGAAGCCGAGCCGCGGCTGATTTCTTCCATGGCCACCACGTGCGCCAGGTAACCCAGGCCAGCGCCACCGTATTCTTCGCTGACAGTGATGCCTAAAAGGCCCATGTCGCCGAACTTGCGCCACAGGTCTGCTGGAAACAGGTTGTCGATGTCGATCTGGGCGGCGCGCGGGGCGATCTCGCTGGCAACAAAGGACTGAACCGAATCACGCAGCATGTCGATGGTTTCACCGAGGGCAAAGTTCAGGGATGGGTAGCTCATGGGACACCTTTTGGCTTTTTTGTTGGGTGGGGAGGGCGGTGCTGCAGCTCTCACCTTTACGTTAACGTAAGCCTGTGACGAAGCGCTGTCAATCACCCTTTACGTTAACGTCAACTTGGGCGGCAGTAGGGCGGATGAGGATAGAAAGCGGACCCTTCTCGGGAGATGACGATTGTGGGAGCCGGGCTTGCCCGCGATGGCGTCTGCACATTCGATACTGATGTGGCAGGGGGAAGACTGTTACTCCCACAGGGTAAATTCATTGTTGGTGGTGGTGATGTCGAAAACCCGAATCCCAGACAGCACAAAGGGGAGCCGAAGCTCCCCTTTAATTTGTCGTTGCGCGTGCTCTTTTTTTATTATTGAGGGGCGGTCTGTTGTTGTTTTTGGTAACCGTGACCCTTTACCGCTGTTTTTGTCGATCCCCATCCGGGATCAAGAGCAAACGTATTTTTTTGAGCGCTGATCTGCTTTTTCGCCAAGCGATCCAACCAGTTCGGGAGCTACCTGAAGGTAGTTTTATTGTTCTCTGCCCGGTTGCGGGTTACTCCGAAAAGCACCCTGAAAAGCACACCTTCTCCAAAAAAATCTGTTAGCTGCGTCTCTGCCGTGTTGTTCTTGTTATGTCAGAGTCGTTACGTCTTATTTTTATTGGTTTGCTGCTTTTTATTCTTGTTATGCCAAAGAGATAGCAGGAGCCGTGCCAACTTTTAAAAAAGCTTTAAAAACAGATACTTATGATTTGACTGGTTTTTGCCGAAGGCTCTGACTCTCATAATCTGTTTCCGTGTTACTCGATTGCGCCCACATTTCACGGCTGGCGGTAACACCCCGACACAACCGCTCGCTCACTGTGCACTACGTGCCTTGGCAACCCGCGATCCGGTAGGGCGGCCCAACACGGTACAGATCTGCTGGCCTGCCAGAATCAAGGCGTCCAGGTCAATACCGGTGTGTATGCCCAGGCCGTTAAGCAGGTAGACCACATCCTCGGTAGCCACGTTACCGCTGGCGCCTTTGGCATAGGGGCAGCCGCCGAGGCCGGCGATGGAGCTGTCGAAGGTCGAGACGCCTTCCAGCAGGCTGGCGTAGATATTGGCCATGGCCTGCCCGTAGGTGTCATGGAAATGCCCGGCGAGTTTGTCTCGAGGGACATCGGCCGAAACCACTTCGAACATCCTGCGAGTGGCGCCTGCGGTGCCGGTACCAATGGTGTCGCCCAGGGAGACCTCGTAACAGCCCATCGCGTACAGCTCGCGAGCAACCCATGCGACTTGCTCGGGTGCTACATCTCCTTCGTAGGGGCAGCCCAGCACACAGGACACGTAACCGCGCACCGTTATCCCGTGTTGTCGGGCTGCGTCCATGATGGGAACGAAGCGCTCCAGGCTATCGCTGATCGAGCAATTGATGTTACGCCGGGAGAAGGCTTCGGAGGCGGCGGCGAACACCGCAACTTCCTTGACCCCGGCAGCAATGGCGTCTTCGAACCCACGCAGGTTGGGGGCGAGTGCGCCGTAGGTGACGCCTGGTTTGCGCTGGATCTGCGCAAAGACTTCTGCCGAACCTGCCATCTGCGGCACCCATTTGGGCGAAACGAAACTGCCGACCTCGATGTAACCAAGGCCAGCGGCGCTCAGCGCGTCGACCAGTTGCACCTTGTCGGCGACGCTGATGGGCTGGGCTTCATTTTGCAAACCGTCGCGGGGACCCACTTCGATCAGGCGCACGTGAGTTGGAAGGGACATGGGAATAGACCTGTGCTGATAGCCCTGCAGGAGCGAGCTTGCTCGAGATGGTCGTTAGCGATAACGCGGGCTTCCTGATTAAACGCGTTGACCTTGACTCCATCGCAAGCAAGCTTGCTCCTGCAGGGGAGATGTGTGGGATTATTGAAGTGCTTGCTGGCTCTTGATCGTCTGTTCCAGGGCCTGGGTGCAGCGCTCCTGCGCCGTGTCCAGTTCCAGCTTCATCTGCTCGATGTCGAGCATCTGCTGTTCCAGTTGATCACGACGCTCGGCGATCTTGTTCAACATGGTCTGCAACTGTTTCTGGTTGCCCCCGGCAGGGTCGTAGAGTTCGATCAGCTCGCGGCATTCGGCCAGTGAAAAACCGATGCGCTTGCCGCGCAAGATCAGCTTCAGGCTGACCTTGTCCCGGGGCGAATAGATGCGTTCCTGGCCGCGTCGCTCGGGGCTGAGCAGGCCTTGTTCTTCATAGAAGCGGATCGCCCGGGTGGTAATGTCCAGCTCGCGGGCGAGGTCGGAGATGCTGTAGGTCAGGCTGCTCATGGGCGCGCTCGAAAAAGGGTCATGGCGCTAAGCTAAAGGCAGGTTGACGTTTACGTCAAGGGCAAAAGCCCTACACCTTATCCAGTTTCTTCTCATGCGCCGTCACCTGCTGGCACAACTCGATCATCTGCTCGCGCATCCATCGGTTGGCCGGGTCCTGGTCAGTGCTTTCGTGCCAGTAAAGGTGGGTCTCCACCGGGGGCACATCGTTGACCGGTAAACTGAAGGCATGCAGATCGTTGCGACGGGCAAAGCGCTCGGGCACGGTCATTACCATATCCGTCTGCTGCAGCACTTGCGACGCCATCAGGTAATGCTGCGAGCGCAGGGCGATCTTGCGCTGGATGCCCATCTTGCCCAGCGCCAGGTCGACATGGCCCAGGCCACTGCGCCGGCTGGAAATATGAATGTGGGTCAGGGACAAGTAGTCATCGAGGCTGAATTTTTCCTTGTTCGCCAGCGGATGCCCCCTGCGCATGGCGCACACGTAGCGGTCCTCCATCAACTTGACATGGCGTACCTGAGGATCGGTATTGAGCGGGGCATCGACGGCGAAGTCGAGGCGCCCGGCCGCCAGTTCCTTGGTCGTCTCGCGACGCTTGGACAGAAAGCTCTCGATGATCACGGTCGGCGCCAGGCGACGCAGGCGCTGGAACAGCGGGGGCAGGATCACCGCCTCGGTGAGGTCGGTCATGCTGATGCGATACGTCTTGACTGCCTGCAGCGGGTTGAATATGCGGCTTTCCTGAACGGATACACGCAGCAGCGAGAGCGCATTGCGCACCGGCCCGATGATGTTCTGCGCCATGGGCGTCGGGACCATGCCTTGGGCGGTGCGCACGAACAACGGGTCGTTGAATGTCTCGCGCAGGCGGGCGAGGGCGTTCGACACCGCCGGCTGGGTGATGCCAACGATCTGTCCGGCGCGAGTCAGGTTGGCTTCGGTGTAGATCGCGTCAAAGACGATGAAAAGGTTGAGGTCGACCTTGCTCAGATTCATGGCGCTGCACTCTTATTGTGTGGGCTCGGTGGCCTTGGCGATCAGTGGATCATATATCGGTGATGAATGTTAATACACGCCGAGAATAGGCTAGGTAAATTTTCGTCACTGTTCTAGCATCAAATCCATGACCTGAACAACTCATTAAAACCCCCGTTAAAAGGTAGAGCTGCCCATGGATTTCGCTTATTCGCCCAAGGTGCAAGAACTGCGTGAGCGCGTGACCGCGTTCATGGACACCTACGTTTATCCCGCTGAAGCCGTGTTCGAGCGTCAGGTCGCCGAAGGCGATCGCTGGCAGCCGACCGCGATCATGGAAGAACTCAAACTCAAGGCCAAGGCCGAGGGCTTGTGGAATCTGTTTCTGCCCGAGTCCGAGCTGGGTGCCGGCCTGACCAACCTGGAATACGCGCCGCTGGCGGAAATCATGGGTCGCTCCTTGCTCGGCCCTGAGCCCTTCAACTGCTCGGCTCCCGACACCGGCAACATGGAAGTGCTGGTGCGTTACGCCAACGATGAGCAGAAGCAGCGCTGGCTCGAGCCCCTGTTGCGTGGCGAAATTCGGTCAGCCTTCGCCATGACCGAGCCCGACGTGGCGTCCTCCGACGCTACCAATATGGCCGCCCGCGCCGTGCGTGACGGCGATGAGTGGGTCATCAATGGCAAAAAGTGGTGGACCTCCGGCGCCTGTGATCCGCGCTGCAAAATCCTGATCTTCATGGGCCTGAGCAATCCTGACGCACCGCGGCATGCCCAGCACTCGATGATCCTGGTGCCGGTGGATACCCCAGGCGTGAAAATCCTGCGTCCGCTGCCGGTGTTCGGTTACGACGATGCACCGCATGGTCACGCCGAAGTGCTGTTTGAAAATGTCCGGGTGCCGTTTGAAAACGTCCTGTTGGGCGAGGGCCGCGGGTTTGAAATCGCCCAGGGTCGCCTTGGCCCGGGGCGGATTCACCACTGCATGCGTTCTATCGGCATGGCCGAACGTGCGCTGGAATTGATGTGCAAACGTTCAGTGAGCCGTACCGCGTTCGGCAAGCCACTGGCGCGCCTGGGCGGTAACATCGACAAGATCGCCGACTCGCGTATGGAAATCGACATGGCGCGCCTGCTGACCTTGAAGGCCGCGTACATGATGGACACCGTCGGTAACAAGGTGGCCAGGAGCGAGATCGCGCAGATCAAGGTGGTTGCTCCGAACGTGGCCTTGCGCGTGATCGACCGCGCGATTCAGATTCACGGCGGCGCCGGGGTTTCCAACGATTTCCCGCTGGCCTACATGTACGCGATGCAACGCACCTTGCGCCTGGCCGATGGCCCGGACGAAGTGCACCGCGCCGCCATTGGCAAGTTCGAGATCGGCAAGTATGTGCCGAAGGAAATGCTGCGCAGCGGCCACTAAACAAACGTGGTGCATCACCCCCCCACGAGATTCACTGTAGGAGCGAGCTTGCTCGCGATGATCGTCAACGAAGACGCGTTAATGCTGGTTAATGCGGCGCCTCTGAGTTCATCGCGAGCAAGCTCGCTCCTACAGAGGGCGAGTTCAGTGAGTATCCACCTCGGGCAGCCCGTAGAACGTGCGGGCGCACGCGGTAGTGTGTGCTGCCAGGTCTTCCTCGCTTTCCCCCCGATGCAATGCCACCTCACGCAACACCTCCGTCAGATACGCGGGTTCGTTACGGCCATTCTTCGGTTTGGGCCGCAAGCTGCGGGGCAACAGGTACGGCGCATCGCTCTCCAGCATCAATCGACCGCGTTTGATCTCCTTTACCAGAGGGTGCAGGTGCGTGCCACGGCGTTCGTCGCAGATCCATCCGGTAATGCCGATGTGCAAGTCCAGGTCGAGGTAGCTGAACAAGGCCTTTTTTTCCCCGGTAAAACAATGCACCACGGCAGCCGGCAACTGATCCCGATAGTCGCGCAAGATGTCCAGCAGGCGCTGGCTGGCATCGCGCTCGTGCAGGAACACCGGCAATTGCAGTTCGACCGCCATGGCCAGGTGCTCCTCCAGCACCTTCTCCTGTTGCGGGCGCGGCGAGAAGTCGCGATTGAAGTCCAGCCCGCATTCGCCTACGGCGACCACGTTGGGTTCCTTGAGCAAACTGCGCAGGCGCCGGGCGCTATCGGCGTTCCAGTCGCTGGCGGAATGCGGGTGGATGCCGGCAGTGGCAAACAGTCGCTGATTGCTGTCGTCCAGCTGCTGGCACAGCTCCAAGGCCTGTTCGCTGCCTTCGACACTGGTGCCGGTAAGGACCAGTTGGCACACGCCGGCGGCGTACGCACGGTCGAGTACCGCCTGGTGCTTGTCGGCAAAACTGGGGTTGGTCAGGTTGACGCCGATATCGATGAGTTGCATGGTGCTACCTCGGACCAAAGGCCGGAAAGCATATCAGAGCTGCAGATTTATAAGAAAAGCCAAGAACTACAATCAGTTGTAGCTGTCTCTTGATGCCGCGAGGGAGGTCGTGCTGGTCAGTTGGCCCGCATGAAGCCGTTTTCTCGCGCCTTGTCAGCGCTGTTTCTGACGTTCGATTTCGCTCACTCCTGGAAATCGGCCCAGTTTTCTTTCCGGAGAGTGGATGACCCGTCCCTCGGTGTTGCTGTTGCTGTGTTTATCGTTGCTACTGCCGATGCCGGCGGTTGCGCGTCTGGCCGGCCCGCTGCAAGCCGTACCCGCCGCGAAGGTCCGTGACCTGGCGGAAATCCGCAGCAGCCGGGTGCTGCGCGTGCTGGTTAACCAAAGCCGCAACAGCTCCGGGGAAGTCGAAGGCCAGGCGATCGGCGTCGAATACCACCGCCTGCGCGCCTTTGAGCAATACCTCAATGGTCACGCCCGTGACGGTCAGGAAATCTCCCTCAAGATAATCCCCAAAGGCAAAGATCAACTGATCGGCGCATTGCAGCGCGGGGAGGGTGACCTGGTGGCGCCAGGGGAATTGCTCGACCTGCAGCCCGGCCACGCCATCAGCACCAGTCAACCCATTGCCAGCAATATTCCGTTGGTGTTGGTCGGGATCAAGGGCGAGCGGAGTTACACCCGCCTGGAGCAGTTGTCCGGCAAGACCCTGGCCCTGCCGACGGGCAGCGCTGCCGGGGATGCGCTCAGCCAGATCAATCAGAAACTGGCGCTGCATAAATTGCCGCCGGTGAACGTCGAGTGGGTCGACCCCAGCCTCGCGGTCGAGGATGTGTTGGAAATGGTCCAGGGCGGCATCTTCCACCTGACGATAGTCGAACAACCGATTGCCGAGCGCTGGGGCAAGATTCTGCCCAAGTTGCGCCTCGACCGGAAGGTGCTGATCAGCGAGCCGGGAGAAGAGTTCTGGTTCGTGCGGCGCGATGCTTCAATGCTGCGGGCCAGCATCGACCGCTTTCTACTCACCTACAAGAAACCTTCGGACCAGGATGTGGCCTTCCTGCGCATCTACCGTCGGCTGTATCAAGTGCACTATCCCTTGGCCAAGGCCAATCGTCAGCGCCTGGAAAAGCTGCGCCCGGTGCTGCAGAAGCACGCGGCGGCCCAAGGCATGGACTGGCTGAATCTGGCGGCGCTGGCATTCAAGGAATCCGGGCTGCAACCCAGTGCCCGCAGCGGCGGTGCCCCGACCGGGCTGATGCAGATCACCCCGGCGGCGGCGCAACGGGTAGGCGTCAATAACATTCAGGAACTGGATGCCAATGTTCAGGCCGGGGCCAAGTACCTGGCGATGATTCGCCGCAAATTCTTTGCCAGCCCCAAGCTCAATGAGCGTGAGCGCATGGCGTTTGTGCTGGCCGCTTACAACATTGGGCCGGAGCGGGTCCAGGGCATGCGCGCCGAGGCACGACGTCGAGGCTTGAACCCTAATCAATGGTTTTTCCAGGTGGAGCGCATTGCCATGGAGCAGGTTGGAATGGGGCCGGTCAGCTATGTTAATAGCGTGAACAAGTATTACCTGGCGTTCGATCGGGAGCGAGAATCGCTGGAGCCTCAGGGGCAAAAGGTTGTCACACGGAAATGATCTACTAAACTGATTGTTATGCTGAGATATTTACGCTTTTAACATAAAAATAACCGATTAATATAGCGGCCAACCACACTCAAACCAAGAATGGATGACACAGCATGAGCACACTGATCAACAAGGTCCTGTTTACCCGCGCCGGCTACGGCTTGACTGTCCTGCGGATCTTCGTCGGCATCATCTTTGCCGCCCACGGCGCGCAGAAGCTCTTTGGTGCGTTTGGCGGTTACGGTTTGGCCGGCACTGCGCAGTACATGGAAAGCCTGGGCCTGACGCCTGGCTATGTGATGGCGACGCTGGCTGGAGGCACCGAGTTCTTTGGCGGCCTGGCATTGATCATCGGCCTGTTGGTGCGCCCGGCGGCATTGGGCCTCACGTTTGTGTCGCTGGTTGCCATCTTCAGCGTGCACATCAGCAACGGCCTGTTCATGGCCAACAACGGTTACGAATTTGCCCTGGCCCTGCTCGGTGGCTCCATTGCGGTGTTGATCGAAGGCGCCGGCAAGCTGTCGGCAGACCGCGCCATCGCCGGCTAACCGCTCTGGATCAACCAAAAGGCCCGCATCACGCGGGCCTTTTTTGTTGCTCTCAATTCTTGACACTGCCGTGTCGGCTTCTCTAGGATGCTGCTCATGCGCCGATTTAAACAGCTACTTGCGGGGCGCCAGGTGACTCGATCAGTTACCGACAGAAGCTTGGAAACAGGCTTCGAAATTCCGCTAAAGCGCTGGTTCGGTGTTGCCTCTCACCTGCCATGCAGACCTTTGAGGCAGAGACACGACACGATGAATGCATTAAGCCCCGTTGTACGCCCCGCGCCGATCACGGCACACCTCACCCAGCGCAATCCCAAAATCCTGCTTGGCGGCAAACATAAGCCAACGCTCCTGCGTTATCTCGATGGCTGGCCTCGCCGCACGGGTGGTCCTGCGGCATTCCTTATCCAGTTCGTCGAAGACGGTGAGACCCTGGCGCGTTTCGCCAGCGACAGCTTCGACCTGGCGGTGATTCAGTCACCGACTGTTGAAGGGGCCGGCGAAATGATCAGCCAATTGATCCGCGTGGCCCGCCAGGGCCTGATTACACGACGCTGAATGTTACCGTTTTGTCGATTGACGGCGCGTGCCAGCGGCTGGCACTGGCGTCGGTATTCGCGCGAATCAATCAGACGAGCGTCTTAAGGGCCAACTCAAAAGCGTCACAGCCTTTGCTGGCAAAGCTCTGGTAGTTACCGAACAGACGGATCAGGTAGATCGAGCCGACGTTCAGATAGCCCAGGCGGTAAATGGACTTCAACGAATCGAAGTTGCTCGACTCCACATAAGAGACCAGGCCTTTGTAACCCTTCTCCAGGTAATGCTTGAGAGCAAGGTTCATGCCTATGGCGTGCAGGCGCTGACCGCGATACTCGTGATGGGTGAAGCCTTTGTACATGTAGACGTAAGAGGGGCTGAAGTGCAGGAACAGTTCTGGCGGATCGATGTGCGTCGGTTTGCGTGAATACCAGCCATAAGAGGCTAATACCGCGCCATCGAAGATGCCGAAGCATTGATCGCCCTTGGCCAGGGATTCTTCGATAAAGCTCTCGGGCATCTCATTGACTGGATCGCGCGCGTAGTGGCGCATCATCTGTTCACTCAGGAACATCGGCTTGAAGTGCGATGGGTAGTCGAGGAACGCGGGGTCGACTTTCTGCAGCGTGACCCCGCGCAGTATCTTGAACAGCATGAAGGCGTTGACCGTCTTCAAAAAAAGCTGATGACTCGCGCTGGATAACCCAATCTTTCGAATCTTCGTTTGGCTTTTCTCAAGCAGCTGCTGCACGATCATGCCGTCCTCCCGATGGATCTTGTGGATGAAAGGGAATTTGCGTGAATTCAAGGTGCCAATTTATTGGCCTATGTAACAAGATGTTAGCAAGGTATTTTGCTTTTGCCCGGGAAAGCGTCATAAAACTAGCGATACCCGACAGACGTTCCGTAGAGTCAGTTGAGTACTTGCAGCTAACTACCTGAGTTGTCAGACGTTCATTTCCCGCAAGCCTGGGTAGAAAAGGAAAATTTTTTTTCAGTGCCATCCATTCGTGACTCGCCCCAAGGAGGCCCTCGACTTGAGTACCAACATCATCACAAAAGAAGGGCATGACGCCCTGAAACAGGAGCTCGATTACCTTTGGCGGGAGAAGCGTCCGGACACGACTCGCAAGGTCACCTGGGCCGCCTCCCTGGGGGACCGCAGTGAGAATGCCGATTACCAGTACAACAAGAAGCTGCTGCGCGAAATTGATCGCAGGGTGCGCTACCTGCGCAAACGGCTGGAGGATGTGCGGGTGGTCGAGTACTCGCCGGAGCAGGAGGGAAGGGTGTTTTTCGGCGCCTGGGTCGAGATTGAAAACGAGGCCGGGGACATCAAGAAATTTCGCGTGGTTGGGTATGACGAAATCTACGGGCGCAACGATTACATCTCGATCGATTCACCGATGGCGCGCGCGTTGCTGAAAAAGGAAGTGGGTGACGAGGCGGTGGTGCAGACCCCGGGGGGCGAAACGTTGTGGTGGATCAACGCCATCTCCTACGGGCAAACGCCAAACGATCGCCCAGGGTAGGGCGACCGCTCAGGCGTCGATCAACCCTCGCGCAGCACGGTCAGCGGGCTGGCATTCAGGGCCCGACGGGTACCGAATACGCCCGCGCCGCCAATAAGCACGGCACCGATCAATGGCAATACCAGCAGCCATGGATGCGGCTGCCACGGCAGGTCAAATGCATAGCGGTATAGCACCAGGCTGACCAGTTCCGAGCCCAGTGCCGCGAGCAGGCCACTCACTGCCCCCAGCAGACCGAACTCGATCCGCCGGGCCTTGACCAACAGCTTCCGTTCCGCGCCCAGCGCACGTAGCAGGGCGCCCTGGCGAATGCGTTCATCCAGTGTTGCCTGCAATCCGGAAAACAGCACCGCCATGCCAGCCGCCAGGACGAACAGCAGGACGTACTCCACCGCCAGGGTGACCTGGGCGAGGATGCTGCGCAGCTGTTCCAGCAGGGCTTCGACTTGCAGGATGGTCACTGCCGGAAAGCTTCGGGACAGGTCGACGATCTGCTGGTCATGCCCAGCGGCCAGGTAGAAGCTGGTCAGGTAGGTGGCCGGCAGGTCCTTAAGGGTGCCGGGCTGGAAGATCATGAAGAAGTTGGGCTGGAAGTTGTCCCAGTTGATGTCACGCAAGCTGGTGACTTTCGCTTCGCGATTGACGCCGCCAACGGTGAAAACCATGTGATCGCCCAGCTTGAGCTTCAGGCTTTCGGCAACCTTGCCCTCCACCGATACCCCGGGAATCTCGTCGGGCGTCTGTTCGGTCCACCAGTTGCCGGCGGTGAGCTTGTTACCCGCTGGCAGGTCGGCCGCCCAGGTCAGGCTCAGGTCGCGCTGGATGGCCCGATCTCCGGCTGAGTCCTTGCTGACGATTTGCTGCACCGGTTCGCCATTGATACTGATCAGCCTTCCGGGCACCACCGGATACAAGGGTGCTGCCTGTGCCGAGAGTTCGATCAGGCGGTCGGTGAATGCCTGCTTGTCTGCCGGCAAAATATTCAGTGCAAAATAGTTTGGAGCATTTTTCGGCAGCTGGTTCTGCCAGGTATCGAGTAATTCGCCGCGCAGCAGGGCGATCAACGCCATGGACAGCAGGATCAGGCCGAACGCCAGGGACTGCCCCGCAGCTGCCAGGGGGTGGCGCAGCAACTGGCCCAGCCCCAGGCGCCAGGGCAGGGAAGCGCGTGCCAGCATGCGCCGCAGGCTTTTGAGCAGCAGCAACAGCAAGCCGCCCAGGACCAGCGCGGCAATGACGCCGCCGCCGAGCAGGGCGAAGGTCAGCACCAGGTCCAGGCTCAGGCGCCACATGATCAGCCCCAGTGCCCCCAAGGCCGCGCCATAAACCATCCAGGTGCTGGACGGTATGGGCAGCATGTCTCGACGCAACACGCGCAGCGGCGGCACCCGACCCAACGCCGCCAGGGGCGGCAGGGCAAAGCCGGCCAACGCCACCAGCCCGGTGCCGATCCCGGCCATGGCCGGGAACAGGCCGCCAGGCGGGACATCGGTAGGCAGCAGGTCATGCAGTAACGCAAACAACCCGAGCTGCGCCAGCCAACCGATCACCGCGCCGCTGATACTCGCCAGCAAGCCCAGCACAGCCAGCTGCACGCTGAACAACAGCAGGGTTTCCCGGCGTGACAGGCCCAGGCAGCGCAGCAGTGCGCTGGCATCGAAGCGGCGAGTGGCGAAGCGCGTGGCCGACAGGGCCACCGCTACTCCGGACAACAGCACCGCGACCAGGCTGGCCATGTTCAGGTAGCGCTCGGCCTTGCCCAGCGCACCACCGATTTGCCGATTGCCATCGCGGGCATCCTGCAGCCGCTGATTCGGCGCCAGGCCGGGCTTGATCGCTTGTCGATAGCTTTCCAGTGCCTCGGCCTTGCCGCGCCACAGTTCCCGGTAGCTGACCCTGCTGCCGGGCTGGACCACGCCAGTGGCCGCCAGGTCGCTGAGGTTGATCATGACCCGTGGCGTCAGGCTGTAGAAATTCCCCGCTCGATCGGGTTCATAGGTCAGTACCCTGGCGAGTTTGAGCGTTTTCATGCCGACGTCGATGCTGTCGCCGATCTTCAGGTCCAGGGCTGTCAGCAGTCGCGCTTCAACCCAGGCTTCGCCGGGTTTCGGACCTCCACCGGGCTCTTCCGGGGCGAAGGGCGCAGGCGCGCTTTTCAGTTCGCCGCGTAATGGGTAGGCGTTATCTGCCGCCTTGATGCTCGACAGCTGGATCCCGTTGTCGGTGGCGATCACGCTGGAGAACTCGACCACCTGGGCGTGTTCGAGTCCCAGCTCGACGCCGCTGGTGATCTGTTCCGGTCGCGCTGGCGAGCTGCCTTCGAGCAGCAGGTCGGCGCCGAGGAACTCGGTGGCCCGCAGCAACATGGCGCCGTTCAGGCGGGCGCCGAAATAACCAATGGCCGTACTCGCCGCCACGGCGACCAGCAAGGCGAAGAACAACACCCGCAGCTCACCGGCGCGGGCGTCGCGCAGCAGTTGGCGCAGGGCAAGGCTGAACAGGCGCAATAGCGGCAGGCGTGCCATCAAGGCTCCAGAGGGGCGACCAGCAGGCCGGCTTCAAGGCGGATCAGGCGCCGGCACCGGTGTGCCAGGCGTTCGTCGTGAGTCACCAGCACCAGCGTGGTGCCGCGCTCTTTGTTGAGTTCGAACAGCAGGTCGCTGATGCGCTCGCCCGTGTGGCTGTCGAGGTTGCCCGTGGGCTCGTCGGCAAACAGTACGTCGGGCTCGGCTGCGAACGCGCGGGCAATTGCCACGCGTTGCTGTTCGCCACCAGAGAGCTGGCGCGGTGAATGGGTCAGGCGCTGGCCCAGGCCTACCCGCTGCAATAACTGCGTGGCCCGTTCTCGGGCGTCCTTGCGACCGTCCAGCTCCAGCGGCAGCATGACGTTTTCCAGGGCGTTGAGACTGTCGAGCAGCTGGAACGACTGGAACACGAAACCGACGTGCTCGGCCCGGATGCGCGCCCGCTGGTCTTCGTCAAGATTACTCAGGGCCTGGCCGGCCAGTGTGACTTCACCGCTGCTGGGCAGGTCGAGGCCGGCGAGCAAACCGAGGAGGGTGGATTTGCCTGATCCGGAGGCGCCGACGATAGCCAGGCTATCGCCCTTGTTCAGTTCCAGGCTGAGTTCGTGCAGGATAGTCAGTTCACCTTCCGCGCTGGGTACCACTTTGCTGAGGTTCTTCGCGGTGAGAATGCTTGCGCCCATGGAGAATCCGATGCGAGTGTGGTTTTTGAGTGCTGGCCTGGCCTTGATGTGCATGGCCCAGAACGCAGCGGCGGGTACAGTCCTGATCGTTGGCGATAGTATCAGCGCGGGTTTCGGCCTGGATACCCGCTTAGGCTGGGTGTCTTTGCTTGAGCAGCGGCTCAAGCGCGAAGGTTTCGACGATAAGGTGGTCAACGCGTCCATCAGTGGCGACACCAGTGCCGGAGGCCAGGCGCGCCTGCCGGCGCTGCTTGCAGAGCATAAGCCGGAGTTGGTGATCCTCGAGCTGGGTGGCAATGATGGCTTGCGCGGGATGCTCCCAACTCAATTGCAACAAAATCTTGCGTCGATGATCGACAGCTCGCGCGCCAGCGGAGCAAAAGTGTTGCTGCTGGGCATGCAATTGCCGCCCAATTATGGTGCTCGCTATACCAAGGCTTTTGCCGAGGTCTACAGCACCGTGGCCGACGAGAAAAAAATCCCGCTGGTACCCTTTTTTCTGGAGGGGGTGGGTGGGCATCCGGACCTGATGCAAAGCGACGGCCTGCACCCGGCTGCAGGGGCTCAGGGCAAGTTGCTGGAAAATGTCTGGCCAACACTGAAACCGCTGCTTTGACGCTTTTCTACTGGCTGCGTTTCGGCTAAGGTGGCGCCCCCGATTTGGAGCCCCCGATGCCGCGTCCCGCCTGGTCACTTTTCGCCTATCAACTGATCGAGCCTGACGAGCAGCTGGATCTGTTCGCCTGCCAGGAAGTGCGTGTGCATCTGGTGACCCGACAGCTTGAACTGGGCGGCTCGGCAGACCGGACCCTCTGCGGCAGCCTCCTGCCGGCGCAGCCACGTTGGTCGAGTGTGGATCGTCGGGTGTTTCAGGACCAGCGCTTGTGTTCGTTGTGTCGTGCGATTCTGGAATCGCAGAAACGCGGGACTTCGCCGATCTGGCCAGAACTGCGGTTTGAATTGTAGGAGCTCCCGCAGCTACCCAGCTCCACCGGACCCCAGGGACCCCATCACCTCAGGCCGAATTCGTTAGCAGGGGTTTCGAAATAAACCGAACCCCCCACCCACCAAGCCCCCCAGCCAATGCGCGCTCTATCGGTGCGTCTCCCCGAATAGCGAAGCGCCAGTGTACAATCGGGTTTTTATACCTTGTCGATCATGCGAAGGATTTTCCGGATGTTGCCGCGCTTTCCCGCCGTCACCCGCTGCCTGACTCTTGCCGCGCTCTGTGCCGCAGGCCCCGTGGCAGCCTTGGAGTTGCCTCTTCCGCCACCCGGTGAAGACATCATTGGCCAGGTGCAAGTGATCAAGGCCAAGTACGAAGATACCTTCGCCGACCTTGGCACCACCTACGACCTGGGCTATTCGGAAATGGTCGCCGCCAACCCGGGCGTCGACGCCTGGCTGCCTGGCGTGGGCACCGAAATCATTCTGCCAACGCGCTTCATCCTGCCCCCAGGGCCGCGTGAAGGCATCGTGATCAACCTCGCCGAGTACCGCCTTTATTACTACCCCAAAGGCCGGGACGTGGTGTACACCTTCCCGCTGGGCATTGGCCGTGAAGGCTGGGGCTCGCCGATTGCGCATACCACCATCACCGCCAAGACACACAATCCGACCTGGACGCCGCCTGCGTCGATCAAGGCCGAACACCTTGCCGATGGCGATCCTCTGCCCAACGTCGTACCGGCCGGTCCGGACAACCCATTGGGGCCGTTCAAGTTCAACCTGGGTACCCCGGGCTACCTGATCCATGGCTCGAACAAGAAATTCGGCATCGGCATGCGCACCAGCCATGGCTGTTTCCGCATGTTCAACAATAACGTCCTGGAAATGGCGAGCATGGTCCCGGTGGGTACCTCGGTGCGTATCATCAACGACCCGTACAAGTTCGGCGTGAGTGGCGGCAAGGTCTACCTCGAGGCGCACACGCCGCTTGACGACAACGGCAACCCGTCGGTAGTCGACAAGCACACGGCGGTGATCAACGCGATGCTCAAGCGTGAGGACATCACCAACAACCTGCGCATGAACTGGGATGTGGTGCGTGATGTGGTCGCAGCCGAAGATGGCTTGCCAGTGGAGATCGCCGTACCCAATGGTGCGGCGCCGATGGTGACCAGCTCACCTATCGACCTGCAGCAATAGGCCTGTGCAAAAGCCCGTCGACGTGAATCGCGTCGACGGGTTTTTTATTGTCCGCAGGAAAATCCGGGCAATAAAAAAGCCGACCCAAAAATGGGTCGGCTTGATAACAATCCCGAGGGATTATTACTTGCGGCTAGCTTTGTCGAGCATGCGCAGAGCGCGCTCGTTAGCTTCGTCAGCAGTCTGTTGTGCTTTTTGAGCAGCAGCCAGAGCTTCATCAGCTTTACGGTAAGCTTCGTCTGCACGAGCCTGGGAGCGAGCTGCTGCGTCTTCGGTAGCAGTCAGACGTGCTTCGGTTTCTTTCGATGCGCTGCTGCAACCGGTAGCCAGAACTGCGGCCAGGGCCAGAGCAGAGAATTTCAGAACGTTGTTCATCGTGTTCCCCTTCAAGGACTTTCTATTAAGTAGCTGTCTCCTCAGAGTGAGGAAATAGCCGGCGTACATACTACCCATTACTTGTAGTAAGTAAACTGACGTGTAGCAAGAAGCAAAAAAAATTGTAGGCGTTGATTCTTTTTCGAGCAACTTTTAACTGCTTTGTATAAAAAATATCCAGCTGCGAGCCCCGATCTGAGCGAGCCCCCCCGGAAAAAGTTCCCGATCTGCAGCGCTGTTTTTGCGGTCTAGGGTAAAGTCTGTCTAAATGATTTCGTCTACACTTTTGTTCGGGAATTGTGCAGTGCTTCGCTTATCTTTCTGCTAGTTGAGGTGACTTTAACAACGGGCGCTCGTCTTAAGTCTCAACATCCGGCAATGTTCAGGTAATCGGCTGCGGGAAATCCCCGGTCTTGAAGTCCCTGCGTCTCCTCTGGAGCAGCACCCGCCAATCTGCGTAATGACGAGCGTACCTTGAGCATTTTTGCCAATGGTGCCTACTATTTGTACGTGCCCGGTTGCGCGAGATTGGTGCAGCTCTTCTCGGTGTCCTTTCAGGCACGGGGTGGCGTAGATGTTCCTTCGCCGGAAAAACATCGGTAAGGTAGGGGTCAAAATTCAAGACCCGCGAGGAGTAGTGATGAGCGAGGCGTTGTCCATCCACCATGACCAGGCTGGTCATCAGTTCGAGACCAATGTGGACGGTCATCGTGCCTACCTGACCTATATGGACCTGGGTAAACAGACCCTGGATATTTATCGTACCTTCGTACCCAACGCGTTGCGTGGTCGCGGTATTGCCGCCGCGTTGACCGAGCAGGCGCTGCAGTACGCCGAGGAAATGGGCTACACGGTCATTCCATCGTGCTCCTATGTGGAGCGCTACATGGAACGTCACCAGCGCCATGCCGCCAAGCTGAGCCAGTAAACGCAACGCAAAAAAACGCCGGGCTGCCCCGGCGTTTTTTTTGCGTTGCGTTTACTGACCCGCTTGGCCGTGCTCAGTCGCGAGCGCGTTTTGGCAGTACGTCCTTGAGCTTGGCATGCATGCTGCGCAAGGTCGTCTCGGTGGCAGACCAGTCGATGCAGGCGTCGGTGATCGACACGCCGTATTGCAGGTCGGCCAGATCCTTCGGAATGGCCTGGCAGCCCCAGTTCAGGTGACTCTCGACCATCAGGCCGATGATCGACTGGTTGCCTTCGAGGATCTGGTTGGCCACGTTCTCCATCACCAGCGGTTGCAGGGCCGGGTCCTTGTTGGAGTTGGCGTGGCTGCAGTCGACCATGATGTTCGGCTTGATCTTCGCCTTGTTCAGTGCCTGCTCGCAGAGCGCGACGCTAACCGAATCGTAGTTCGGTTTGCCGTTGCCGCCGCGCAGTACCACGTGACCGTAGGCATTGCCCTTGGTGGTGACGATCGACACGCCACCTTCCTGATTGATGCCCAGGAAACGGTGCGGGCTGGAAACCGACTGCAGGGCGTTGATCGCAACGGTCAGGCCGCCGTCGGTGCCGTTCTTGAAGCCGACAGCCGAGGACAGGCCGGAAGCCATTTCACGGTGAGTCTGGGATTCGGTGGTGCGCGCGCCAATGGCCGACCAGCTGATCAGGTCCTGCAGATACTGCGGGGAGATCGGGTCAAGGGCTTCGGTGGCGGTGGGCAGGCCCATCTCGGCCAAGTCCAGCAGCAATTGACGACCGATATGCAGACCGTCCTGAATCTTGAAGGAGTCATCCAGGTACGGATCGTTGATCAGGCCCTTCCAGCCAACGGTGGTACGTGGCTTCTCGAAATACACTCGCATGACCAGATACAGAGTATCGGACACTTCGGTGGCCAGCACCTTGAGGCGCTCGGCGTATTCGTGGGCGGCCTTGATATCGTGGATCGAGCAAGGCCCGATAACGACGAACAGGCGGTGATCGGTGCCATCAAGAATGTTGCGAATGACTTCGCGACCCTTGGTGACGGTGCGCAAGGCAGCGTCGCTCAGGGGAATATCACGCTTGAGCTGGTCAGGAGTGATCAGCGTCTCGTTGGAGGCGACGTTTAGGTCGTTGATCGGTAAATCAGCCATCGTTTACTCGTCAGGTCACGGGTGCCGGCCGCCAGCGAACCCGCGCGGCGGAGCACAGCAAATTAAGCGCGTCGGGGAGCGGAACCTTAGCGCGTTACACCGTGGCTCGACAATGGGCAGAAGTGGGTTTAATCCAGCACAGGCTGCGCAAAAGCCTTGCTTACCGTGTCGTGGGAGAACTCATCGGCATGCTGCTGCACCCATTCAAGCGCCAGTGCCTGGTTGTCCTGGCGCTCGCTGTGCGGTTCATGCAGGCGGCAATATTGTTCGATCTGGCAAATCTGCTCGCCCATTCTCGCGCTGAACAGCATCTGTTCGTCGACAAAGGCTATGCCTACCAGATACCCGCGCTTGCGGCGCAGGCACCAGGCTACATAGCCCAGGTAGCGCAGGTCCGGGTTGAGGGTCGGCATGCGCACTTCAAGCGCCGTGCCGTGGCGCCAGGCGCGGTGATAATTGCAAGCCATGCCGCCGAGGCTGATAGTGTGCAGCCGTTGTCGCGATATGCATTCATGTTTGAGCAACGTTAATTCAACGGGCACATCGTCAGGGTGAGGAAGAAAACGTCCCATGAACACAGACTCCATGTGTCGGTCATCTGACAGCGTTTCCCCCAGTATAGTGGTCGAATTGGAACTGACCGATTTCGATGCCGACCAACGGCTGCTGGCGCTGAGCGGTGTTTCGCTGGTGATTTTCACCAGCGTCGGCTGCGCCAGTTGCCGTTATGCCAGGGCTCGCTTGCCCGGGCAGGCGCTGGAGGTCGACCGGCTGTGCTGGATTGATGCCGGCAGCAACGGTGGCGTGGTCGAGCGTTACCAGGTCTTTCACTTGCCAGCACTGTTTGTCGTGCGTGACGGTGAATTCTTCGGGGTACTGAATTCGCGCCTTGAGACTACTGAACTCAATGAGGCGCTGACTAAGGCGCTGACACGAACAGCAGAGGAGTTGCCATGACGGGGGCAGCAGCGAGGCCGACAATCGGCATTATAGGCACCGGGGCGATCGGTGGATTTTACGGGGCGATGTTGGCGCATGCCGGCTTCGATGTGCATTTCCTGGTGCGCAGCGAGTTCCACGCCGTGGCCGAACGTGGCCTGCAAGTGCACAGTGCGCAGCATGGGACATTGAACGTTTTCCCGGTGCAAGCCTATTCCTCGGTCGACGACATGCCGCCCTGTGACTGGTTGCTGGTGGGGACGAAAACCACCAGTAACGCCGAGCTGGCATCCACCATCGTTCGAGCTGGCGCGGCTGACGCCAAGGTGCTGCTGTTGCAAAATGGCCTGGGCGTCGAAGACAGCCTGCGCGAATCGCTGCCTGATTCGCTGCACGTGCTCGGAGGTCTCTGTTACATCTGTGTCCATCGCGAGGCGCCCGGGGTTATTACTCATCAGGCCCTTGGCGCAGTGCATGTCGGTTATCACAGCGGTCCTGCCGCCGACCTGCCGGCGCGCCAGGCAATAGCCGAAGAAGGCGCCGGACTGTTCCACTTCGCCGGCATCGACTCCCAGGCCATGGCAAATCTGCATCAGGCACGCTGGCAGAAACTGGTCTGGAATATCCCCTACAACGGACTCTCGGTGCTGTTGCGCGCGAGCACTGTGCCGTTGATGGCCGATACCAATAGCCGGGAACTGATCAAGGCGTTGATGGCCGAAGTGGTGCAG
This sequence comes from Pseudomonas sp. 65/3-MNA-CIBAN-0223, assembly GCF_040310425.1. Taxonomy (NCBI): domain Bacteria; kingdom Pseudomonadati; phylum Pseudomonadota; class Gammaproteobacteria; order Pseudomonadales; family Pseudomonadaceae; genus Pseudomonas; species Pseudomonas sp. 65/3-MNA-CIBAN-0223. The sequence continues at coordinate 237,452 of NZ_JBEOPV010000009.1, read as the reverse complement.
GGCGCCACCGCCTGTGGTTATCAGGTGCCCGCCGGGTACGCCGAGCATCTGTTCATGATGACCGAAAAGATGCCCGATTATTGGCCGAGCATGTATCACGATCATCTGCACGGGCGGCCACTGGAGCTGGAGGCGATCTACGCCCGGCCCCTGGCAGCCGCGAAAGCCGCGGGATGCGAAATGCCGCGAATCGAAGCCCTGTTCCGCAGTTTGGCTTTCATCGATCGACGTCCTGCCTGAGTCGGTCATTCAGTGAGGGAAGGTATGGCAAAGACTATCGATGACAAGCTGGTGCTGGCGATTTCCTCGCGAGCGCTGTTCGACCTGAGCGAAAGCCACAAGGTGTACCTGTCCAGTGGCGTTGAGGCCTACCGCCAATATCAGATCGAGCACGAGGACGAAATCCTCGAACCGGGCGATGCATTTCCCTTGGTGCAGAAACTGCTCAACCTCAACAACAGCCTGGGCCGTGCCCGGGTCGAGGTCATCCTGGTGTCACGCAACAGTGCCGACACCGGGCTGCGGGTGTTCAACTCCATCCACCACTACGGCCTGGCGATCTCGCGCGCAGCATTTGTCGGCGGGCGCAGTCCGTACCCCTACCTCAAGGCCTTCGGCTGTGACCTGTTCCTGTCGACCCATGCCGAAGACGTTCGCAGTGCCCTGGACGCCGGTTTCGCTGCGGCGACCATCCTGTCCGGTGGTGCCAGCCGGGCGGCCAGCGAAGAATTGCGGATTGCCTTCGACGGTGACGCGGTGCTGTTTTCCGATGAATCCGAGCGGGTTTACCAGGCCGGTGGCCTGGAAGCCTTTCAGGCCAGCGAGCGGGAGTCGGCCAGGGAACCGTTGCGGGGTGGACCGTTCAAGGGCTTCCTCGCGGCACTCAATTTGTTGCAGCGTGAATTTCCAGACGACGCCTGTCCGATCCGCACCGCCCTGGTGACGGCACGTTCGGCGCCGGCCCATGAACGGGTGATCCGCACATTGCGCGAATGGGATATCCGTCTCGATGAGTCGCTGTTCCTTGGCGGCCTGACCAAGTCGGCTTTTCTCGAAGCGTTTGCTGCCGATGTATTTTTCGACGATCAGGCCGGGCACTGCGAGTTGGCCCGTGAAGTGGTTGCGACCGGCCATGTGCCCCATGGCATAAGCAACGAGCAAAAGGTTTAAGCACGCCGTTCAATGCGTTACACCGGCCGCCGTACTCGCCAAGGCACTGCTAAGCTCAACCCATCTCCGCCATGTTGGCCCACGAGGAGGTCATATGATTCGTTCGATGCTGTATGCCACTGACCTCGGCCTTTACGCACCGTTGGTGATGCAGCATGCCCTGGCGCTGGCCCGGACATTTGATGCGCAATTGTATGTGGTGCATGCGGTGGAGCCGATGGGGCTGTTCGCCGAGTCGGTACTGCAGAGCTACCTTGATGAGCAGGCGTTGAACGATTTCCACAGCCAGGGCCTGAATACGGTGATTGCCAACATCGAGCAGCGGGTGCTCGACAGCTTTCGCGAGGAGCTGGGTGAGGAGGGGGACCAGGACCTGGCGCGCATCCAGGCGGTGCGGGTGATCCAGGGAGATCCCTCACAGGTGATTCTTGACCAGGCGCAGAAACTCTCTGTGGATTTGCTGATCGTAGGTAGTCACAGCCACGGGGCCGGCGCGGAAACACCCTTGGGCCGCACCGCTGCGCGGGTGTTGCAACTGGCGAGGGTGCCGGTTTACCTGGTACCGCTGGTTGAGCGTCGGCGCCTGGGAGATCGCTAGAACACGAATCGTGGCGAACTGATAAAAAGTTCTAGATTTATTCTTCAAACCATTAATATAGTTATATACCGTCGCTGATGCCCGTGGCGTCTACCTGCTTTGAGGGATTCATATGAAGCTTCAACAATTGCGCTACATCTGGGAAGTGGCGCACCACGACCTCAACGTTTCAGCTACAGCCCAAAGCCTTTACACCTCGCAACCGGGCATCAGTAAGCAGATTCGACTGCTGGAGGACGAATTGGGCGTCGAGGTCTTCGCCCGCAGCGGCAAGCACCTGACCCGCGTCACCCCGGCAGGCGAGCGCATCATCACCACCGCCGGCGAGATCCTGCGCAAGGTCGAAAGCATCAAGCAGATCGCCCAGGAATTCTCCAACGAGAAAAAGGGCACCCTGTCGATCGCCACCACCCACACCCAGGCGCGCTACGCACTGCCGCCGGTGATCAGCAACTTCATCAAGCAATACCCCGATGTGGCCCTGCACATGCACCAGGGTTCGCCGATGCAGATCGCCGAAATGGCCGCCGACGGCACAGTGGATTTTGCCATTGCCACGGAAGCGCTGGAGCTTTTCGGCGACCTGGTAATGATGCCATGCTACCGCTGGAATCGCTGCGTTGTAGTGCCCCAGGGCCATCCGTTGACCAAGCTGTCGAAGCTGACCCTCGAAGCGCTGGCCGAATACCCGATCGTAACTTATGTGTTCGGTTTCACCGGTCGCTCCAAGCTCGACGAGGCCTTCAGTCACCGTGGCCTGACACCCAAAGTGGTGTTCACCGCCGCCGATGCTGACGTGATCAAGACCTACGTGCGGCTTGGCCTGGGCGTGGGCATCGTGGCGAAGATGGCCGTTGACGCCAAGCTCGACAGTGACCTGGTGATGCTCGATGCCAGCGATTTGTTCGAGTCCAGCATTACCAAGATCGGCTTCCGTCGCGGTACTTTCCTGCGCGGTTTCATGTGCGACTTCATCGAGAAATTCGCGCCGCACCTGACGCGCGAAGTCATGGCCAAGGCCATCCAGTGCCATAACAAGCAGGAGCTCGAAGAGCTGTTCGACGGAGTCGAATTGCCGGTGCATTGATCCCGGTCTAGATCACCTCGGTAACAGCAAACTGTTGCCGGGTTCCCGCCACCAGAATGTCTACCTCGTCCCCTTCGAACTTGCCCAGCAGGCTTTTGCCCAGGGGCGAGCGGGGGGTGATGACGGTGATGATCTGCCCCACCATATCGATCTTCAACCCCGCCGCGTCGGGTGCGAGGAACAGCCATTGTTCGCGACCCTTTTCGTCTTCCAGCCCCAGCAGCGCACCGACTTCGATGCCGCGTTGCTCGTCGTAGGGGCGCAGGGCCAGGTTCTGGCAAAGGGTCAGTGACTGCCTGATCTCCTCCACGCGCCTGGCCTGGCCGGCTGCCAGGTAGGACGCTTCCAGGCCCAGGGTGTCGTACTTGTTCTCGGCGATGTTCTCTTCGTGAGTCGCGGTCTCATAGGCGGTCTGCGCCGCGCGCTCGGCGATGTCGAGATCAATGCGCAGCTTGTCGAGTATGAGTTGGTGGACGGTCTTCTTGTGCATGGCTGGCTTCATCAATCGCAAAATTGCTGGACGTTGGCGCGACTCTTTTCACTCGGTGCGTTCTGGTCCTGTTGCAGCCAGAACTGGCACTTCGGATTGGCCAGGTTGCGGCTGCTGCCCCGGGCCTGATCCAGTCGCTGCTGCTGCTCGTTCTTGCGCAGGTTTTCTTCGTATTGTTCGAACAATGGACTCTGCGGCGCAATGTCAGGTCGTGGTTGCACCTGCGCCGGAACGGGCGGCCTGGCCAGTTGCTCCACCGCCGTGGCCACGGGCGCCAACTGCTCGCTGAACAACAGGCGTGAGGCGAGCCAGCAAGTCAGGGCGATCGCCATGAATCCAAGCCACAGGCCCAGGGCGATGCTGGCACTCAGTTGCAGCACATGGAATCGTACGGCAAGTGGGCGGCGCGGGTTGGGGCGGTAGGGCATGGCGGCCTCCTGGCGGGTGGTTGCAAGCGAAGGGCGATTGTCGCATGAAGATTAATCGCCGTCGGCTCTTCTGCGCGGGGTAATTTATGCGGACAATCGCTACCTTTGCCAACGGGAGCCTGTAATGCCTCAAACGAACCCCCGCTGGGATATTTTCTGTACCGTGGTCGACAATTTTGGCGACATCGGGGTGACCTGGCGGCTGGCCCGGCAACTGGTGGCCGAGCACTCGGTGCAAGTGCGCCTGTGGGTCGACGACCTGCGCGCCTTCGAGCGGCTGTGCCCGGAGATCGACATTCAGCTGGCGCAGCAATGGCAGCAGGGCGTCGAGGTGCGGCAATGGCCGGCGGAATGGCTGCCGGTTGATGCCGCTGATGTGGTCATCGCCGCATTTGCCTGCCAATTGCCGGCGCCCTATATGGACGCCATGGCCGCGCGGGCACAACCACCGCTGTGGCTGAACCTGGATTACCTGAGTGCCGAAGACTGGGTGGTGGGTTGTCACGGCTTGCCGTCGGTCAAATACCGACACGTGCAGAAGTACTTTTTCTTCCCCGGTTTCCGCCAGGACACGGGCGGCTTGCTGCGCGAGCGTGGCTTGCTCGAGCGACGGCGCAAGTTCCAGCAGGATGCTTCAGCGCAGCGCCAATTCCTCCAGGGCCTGGGCGTCGATCGCGCCCCTGGCAGCCAGTTGATTTCGCTGTTCGCCTATGAGAATGCCGGGTTGGCCAGCTGGCTTGATTGCCTGGCGAGCGATTCCACGCCTTCGCACATGCTGGTGCCGGAAGGGCGGATCCTCGGCGACGTCGAGCGCTGGCTTGGGGTCGAGGGGCTCGCGGCGGGGGACGTGCACGTTCGCGACGGTTTGACCGTGCAGGTGCTGCCATTCGTCCGACAGGATCAATACGACCTGTTGCTGTGGAGCTGCGATTTTAATGCGGTGCGCGGCGAGGACTCGTTCGTGCGTGCCCAATGGGCCGGGTGCCCGCTGCTGTGGCACATCTATCGGCAGGACGAAGATATTCACCTGGACAAGCTCGAAGCCTTCCTCACGCTGTACACCAAGGGCCTGACGCGGCCGGCCAGCGAGGCGATCAGCGGTCTATGGCGAGCCTGGAATGCCGGTGTAACAATGAGCGATCACTGGCTGGCCACCCGTAAACACTCGCCAGAACTGCAGCAACACGCCGAGGCGTGGTGTCTGGAACAGGCCTTGCAAGATGATCTTGCCGCGGCGCTGGTACAGTTTTATGTAAATTGGATATGATACGCGGCCTAGATTTTTGTAAATCCCATCCAAATTCGGATATTCGCAATGAAAACTGGTAAAGAACTGAAACCCGGTACCGTGATCCGTCTCGAAAACGATCCTTGGCTGGTTCAGAAAGCTGAATTCACCAAATCCGGTCGTAACAGCGCGATCATGAAGACCAAGCTGAAAAACCTGCTGACCGGTTACAAGACCGAGATCGTTTACAGCGCCGACGACAAACTGGACGACGTAATCCTCGACCGCAAAGAAGCGACCCTGTCCTTCATCAGCGGCGACACCTACACGTTCATGGACACCACCGACTACACCATGTACGAGCTGAACGCTGAAGACATCGAAGCCGTTCTGCCTTTCGTTGAAGAAGGCATGACCGATGTTTGCGAAGCGATCTTCTTCGAAGAGCGTCTGGTTTCCGTAGAGCTGCCGACCACTATCGTGCGCGTAGTTGACTACACCGAAGGTTCGGCTCGTGGCGACACTTCCGGCAAGGTGATGAAGCCTGCCAAGCTGAGCAACGGTACCGAGCTGCAAGTGGCTGACTTCATCGAAATCGGTGACCGCATCGAGATCGACACCCGCGAAGGCGGTTCCTACAAAGGCCGTGCTAAATAAGCACAGCTTCAGGAATGAAAAAGCCCGACCATTGAGTCGGGCTTTTTTGTGCCTGCAAAATCACAGGATCGCAGCCTCGTTTCACTCGACAGCTCCTATAAGGGAATCACGTTCTTCCTGGTTCTTCCTGTAGGCGCTGTCGAGTGGAACGAGGCTGCGATCTTTTGCTGTTAAACCGTGACGTGCAAGCGCACTTCAACGTTGCCGCGGGTGGCGTTCGAGTAAGGGCACACCTGGTGAGCCGCCTCTACCAGCGATTGCGCGTCGGCTTGTTCAAGACCCGGCAGGCTGATGTGCAGGTCGATGTCCAGGCCAAAACCGCCGGGGATCTGGCCGATGCCGACATGGGCAGTGATCGAGGCATCGTTGGGGATGCTGCGCTTGGTCTGGCTGGCAACGAATTTCAGTGCGCCGATGAAGCAGGCGGAGTAGCCGGCCGCGAACAGCTGCTCGGGGTTGGTTGCTGCGCCACCCGCACCGCCCAGCTCTTTAGGCGTGGCGAGCTTGACGTCGAGGACGTTGTCGCTGGAAATCGCACGACCATCACGGCCGCCAGTGGAAGTTGCGATTGCGGTGTAGAGCGTTTGCATGATTTAGGCCTCGCCAGATCAGATATGTTTCGCGCTAAATGTTTGCGCGCCAAGTAAGTGCGAGATGAATGTATCGCGCTAATAGTTTGCGCGCAAGATAAATTTTCAAGCGCCTGATAGCGCAGTATCCGTCGACATCAATGTTGGATGTTATACCGCTATCGCGGGCAAGCTTTGCTCCCGCAATGGGCTTCACCTTCAGAGGCGTTCGCTCTCACCTTCAGAGGCTGTCCTGCAGATGACTACGCAGCGCTTGCAACTCGGCCTGCAGCTTCTGCAACTGCTGCAAGGTCTGGCCACTCGCCCCCAGGATGCACTGTGGAATATCGCGGGCCTTGTCCCGCAATGCACGGCCTGGCCCGGTCAACTCGACAATCACTACCCGCTCATCCTCACGGCTGCGGGTACGACTGAGCAAGCCCTCGACTTCGAGGCGCTTGAGCAGCGGCGTCAATGACCCGGGATCGGTCAACAGACGGGCGCTGATTTCACTTACGGTCAAGCCGTCGCGCTCCCACAACACCAGCATCGCCAGGTACTGCGGATAGGTGAGGCCCAACGCCTGCAGGAGCGGTTTGTAGACTTTGGTCATCATCAGTGACGTGGAGTGCAGGGCGAAACACACCTGATTGTCCAGCAGCAGGTGGTCACAGTTATCCGGAGTGTTGCGCTTGTCGGTCATTTCAAAGCCTTGATCAGTCATCGTCATCAATCTAGTGGGCGAATCTTTAATGCGCCAGATAATTCGCGGTCAGTGCCGACCCAGGGTGTTTTGCAGCACCAGGTCCCAGGGCGGGATCGGGCTGAAACGGGTCTTAAGGTACTCAAGCAGCAGGCGACTGCGTGGGTTGGGTTGCTGCTGCAGGCGCAACGCGTAGATCCCGGTGCTTTCCGGCGGCGGCAGTCCGTTGTCACAAAACAACGGTTGCAGTTCGCCGCGCAGCAGGTATTCGCTGGCAAGCCAGGTGGGTAGATGGGCAATGCCCAGCCCGGCCAACGCACCGCACACCAGTGCTTCGGCATTGTTGGCGCTCATGCGGATGCGCGCCGGGCGGTGCAGTTGCATCTGTCCGTGCTGTTCAAAGCGCCAGGCGAAGGGCGGCGCCAGGCCGTCCCAGTCCAGGCCATCATGCTCGATCAACTGCGCCGGTTCCGCCGGCACGCCACGGAGCTTCAGGTAGGCTGGGCTCGCGCACGCAATTCGAACCATCCGCGCCAGAGGTGTGGCGACCAGGCGGGTGTCGGCCATTTGTCCGGCGCGCAGCACGAGGTCGACCTTGCCCAGGTTAAGGCCCTGCATGTCGACGAAACTGTCGATCAGGTGCAGTTGCACATCGAGGCCAGGGTAGAGCATCAGGAAGTCGGCAATCACTGGCGCCAGGTGTCGTCGCCCGAACGCGGCAGGCGCGTCGATACGAATCAGGCCTTCCGGTGCACTGCTCAGGGAAACCGCCTCGGCTCGGGCCAGGCGCAGTTCGGCGACGATCCGCCGCGCGCGCTCGGCAAACGCCAGGCCTGCCGGTGTCGCCCGCACCGCGTGGGTGCTGCGGATGAACAGCTGGCTGCCCACGGCGTTTTCCAGGCTGTCGATACGCCGGGCGACAGCGGAGGGTGTCAGCGGATAACGACGCGAAGCGGCAGAAAAACTGCCGGTTTCCAGTACGTCGAGGAACAGCGCAAGCTGCTCGGTTAACTGATTGGGGTTCATGGCGATGAGCTTGTGCGAAGTTGGCACAGCCATTGTGCGTTGCTATGCGTTCCACTGCCAATCCCGAATGCGTAGCATGGGCCCATGATTTGGATAGGAATGTAACTGTGATTGAGTTCTTGGTTTATCTGGTGTTCGGCGCAGCCTTGGGCACCCTGGGCGGATTATTTGGCATTGGCGGCGGATTGATCGCTATCCCATTGCTGGGTGTTTTTTTCGGGCTCGACCAGCAAATAGCCCAAGGCACGGCGCTGGTCATGGTGGTGCCGAACGTAATGCTCGCCTTGTGGCGTTATCACCAGCGCAATCGCATCGAATTGCGCCACGCGTTGCCGCTGGCCGTGATGGGCTTCAGTTTTGCCTGGATCGGCTCGATCTGGGCGGTGGGCATTGATGCGCAATCCATGCGCGCCGGATTCGTTGCATTTCTGGTGGCCTTGTCTGCGTACAACCTTGTGCGAATGTTCACCACCAACCCGCCGGCAACGGCGCAAATGCGCTATTCATGGCCATGGCTGGGCGTGCTCGGCGCCGCGTCCGGGACCATGGGGGGTCTATTCGGCGTTGGCGGGGCAGTGGTGGCAACACCGGTGTTGACCAGCCTGTTCGGCACCACTCAGGTCGTTGCCCAAGGGTTGTCCCTGGCCCTGGCGCTGCCCAGCACCGGCGTGACACTGGTGACCTACGCCGTGCACCATCAAGTCGACTGGATGATCGGCGTGCCATTGGCCATCGGCGGCCTTCTGAGCATCAGCTGGGGCGTTAAAATCGCCCACGCGATGCCGGAGCGCCTGCTGCGCGGGCTGTTTTGCGGCTTTCTGGTGATGTGCGCGGTGATGCTCGCCTTTAAAGTTTGAAACCATCGACGATGTGTTCCGCCAGGCACTCAGTGATAGGCGAGGGGTTGTGCAAGTTGCGCACCAGCATGATGCTGGCCTCGGGCAACACCGGCAGACCCTCGGCCTCACCCAGGATGCGCATGTCGGGGGTGATCAGGCTTTCCAGCTGCGCAGTCACTGCAAGGCCGGCGCTGACCACCGCCATGATCGCCGACAGGCTGGAACTGTTATACGCCACCCGATAATCACGCCCCATGGCATCCAGTGCATTGCACGCCCACAGGCGGCAGAAACAATCGCTGTTGAACATCGCCAGCGGCAAAGGCGTCTGCTCGTGGGCGCTGAAACATTGCGCTTCGGCCCAGACAAATCGTTCTTTGCGCAGCAGTTGGCCGATCTCGTTGCCGGGTTCGCGGGTGACGATGGACAGGTCAAGGTCCTGGCGCAGCAGCAATTGTTTTGATGACTCGCAATGCACCTCAATCTGGATCAGCGGATAGGACTGCGCAAAACGCCGCAGAATCCCGGGTAGAAAACGCATCACGTAGTCGTCCGGCGTACCGATCCGGACCATGCCGACCATATGCGGCTCGCGCAGGGTATTGAATACTTCGCTGTGCAGCTTGAGGATGCGCCTGGCATAACCAAGCAGTACCTGGCCCTCGGCTGTCAGCCGCACCTGGCGCCCGTCACGTTGAAACAACTGGCGCTGCAGCACGTCCTCTTCAAGCCGCTTCATCTGCATGCTGACCGCAGACTGGGTGCGGTTGACCAGTTCGCCTGCGCGAGTGAAGCCACCTTGGTCAGCGATGGCGACGAAGGTGCGCAGCACTTCAGTGTCGATACTGGGGTAGGCAGACATACATCAATCTCCGAGATGTATTGCATAAGAAACATTCGTTGGATTGATCTTAGCCCCGGCGCGACACTTGAGCCATCCCAAACGGAGGGCAACAAGATGAAAGGTCAACAGGATGTCAGCGCAGTAGAAAAACACTCCATTCACTTCGCCTCGGATCTGCTGCACAAGCTGACCCGCTGGTATGAACTGCACCGCGAACGGGAAATGTTGGCGGGCATGAGCGATGAGGCCTTGAAGGACATCGGCCTGAGTCGCGCGGACGTGGCGCAGGAAGCGGAGCGTCACTTCTGGCAAGACCCATTGGGCGGCGGCAAATAAGGCTGGAAACACCGATGGCACATGCCTGGTCACAACCCCATCACGCGTGGCGCAAGCCCGGGTCATGGGGTTTTTCATGGGCGGCAGCAGGCGGTCGTATTCGTTCGCTGGAGCCGGGCGGGCACCTGCTGAAAAGGCGATGAGGTCACGCCATTGGCGTTTCATGCGTGGGCCGCTAAGGTGGACACAGACCTCTGCATGAGCCTTTGAATGTCTACCTCCTCGTATTTTTCCTTGCTGCAGGCCAGGCGCCTGGCGTTGAGCTCCCAGGGGTTCGGTGGGCGCCAGCCGCCAGCGCTGGTCAAATCAATCCAGGTCAATCGTTTGATCGAACGTCTGGGTATCCTGCAGATCGATTCGGTCAATGCACTGGTGCGCTCGCACTACCTTCCCCTGTTTTCGCGCCTGGGCTGTTATTCATCCGCCTTGCTTGATCAGGCGGCCTGGAGTCAGGGGCGGCAGCGCACGCTGTTTGAATACTGGGGGCATGAAGCGTCCCTGCTGCCCTTGTCGATGTTCCCCTTGATGCGCTGGCGGATGGCGCGGGCAGGCCGGGGCGAAGATATTTATCAGCAACTGGCGCGTTTCGGTCGTGAGCACCAGGACATCATCCGCCGCGTCCTTGGCTCGGTTCAGGAACTCGGGGCGTTGGGCGCAGGCAGCCTGTCGACTCGCCAGGAAAGAGCCGGGCCATGGTGGGACTGGAGCGCGGAAAAACACGCGCTGGAATGGTTGTTTGCCGCCGGTGAAGTGACTGTTGCCGGACGACGTGGATTCGAGCGGTTGTATGACTTGCCGGAGCGGGTGCTTCCCGCGGTCATCCTCCAGCAGCCGATGCTCTCGGAAGATGAGGCCCAGCGTGGCCTGTTGCTGCATGCGGCCAATGCCTTGGGCATCGCGACGGAAAAGGACCTGCGTGACTACTTTCGCCTGAATCCGGGCGATGCGCGTTCGCGCCTGGCGGAACTGCTGGAGGCGGGCGCATTGCTGTCCTGTGAGGTCCAGGGTTGGCGGCAACCGGCCTTTTGCCTGCCCGAGCCGAAAGTGCCACGCAAGGTCGAGGCCAGCGCCTTGCTGTCGCCCTTCGATTCACTGATCTGGGAGCGCGGCCGTACCGAGCGGTTGTTTGATTTTCGCTATCGGCTGGAGATTTATACGCCCCGGGATAAACGGGTCTATGGCTATTACGTGCTGCCGTTTTTGCACAACGAACGAATATCGGCGCGGGTAGATTTGCGCGCGGAGCGCGCGCACGGCCGCTTGGCGGTGCATGCCGTGCACGAGGAAGAGCCGGGGCTGGACGATGAGGGGATGCTGGCGTTGGCGGTGAATTTGCGGCGGATGGCCGATTGGCTGGGGCTGGCGCAGGTGCAGTTGAATTGCCAGCGGGTGAGTGCGGCCAGATTAAGAGTGGCATTGGCTGGGATTGAGGGTGCCTGAGCTGGCCTCATCGCGAGCAGGCTCGCTCCCACAGTTGACCGCGTTTGGCAGAACAACGCCGTCAAAATGTGGAAGCTAGCCCGCTCGCGATTGTTTCAAAGTGGTTTACCGCCGGACTTGCTTCAACGTCTCGGCAATCAAGAACGCCAATTCCAGCGACTGATCTGCATTCATCCGCGGGTCACAATGGGTGTGGTAGCGGTCTGACAACCCGTCCTCGGTAATCGGCCGCGCGCCGCCGATGCATTCGGTCACGTTCTGTCCTGTCATCTCGATATGAATCCCGCCGGCATAACTGCCTTCGGCCTGGTGAACCTGGAAGAATTGCTTCACTTCGCCCAGGATCTGCGCAAAGTCGCGGGTCTTGTAGCCGCTGCTGGCCTTGATGGTGTTGCCGTGCATCGGGTCGGAACTCCACAGCACCTGCTTGCCCTCGCGCTGCACAGCGCGGATGAGGGCGGGCAGGTGGTCACCGACTTTGTTGGCGCCCATTCGGGCGATCAGGTTCAGGCGGCCAGGGTCGTTGTCCGGGTTGAGCACATCAATCAGGCGGATCAGGTCGTCGGGGTTCATGCTCGGGCCGACCTTGACCCCGATCGGATTGTTCACGCCACGCAGAAACTCGACGTGAGCGCCGTCCAGCTGGCGAGTGCGGTCGCCAATCCACAGCATGTGCGCTGAACAGTCATAGTAATCGTTGGTCAGGCTGTCACGGCGAACAAAAGCTTCTTCGTAATTGAGCAGCAAGGCCTCGTGCGCAGTGAAGAAACTGGTCTCGCGCAGCTGTGGCGAGCTGTCCATGCCGCAGGCGCGCATGAAGGCCAGGGTTTCATCGATGCGATCGGCCAGGTGGCTGTATTTCTCAGCCAGTGCCGAGTTGGCGATGAAGTCCAGGTTCCACTTGTGCACCTGATGCAGGTCGGCAAAACCACCCTGGGCAAACGCGCGCAGCAGGTTGAGGGTGGCGGTGGACTGGTGGTAGGACTGCAGCAGGCGTTCCGGATCCGGCACGCGGCTTTTTTCATCGAAGCCGATGCCGTTGACGATATCGCCACGGTAGGCCGGCAAGGTGACGCCGTCGATGGTTTCGTCATTGGCCGAACGGGGTTTGGCGAACTGCCCGGCCATGCGACCGACCTTGACCACCGGGCAGCCGGCAGCAAAGGTCATGACGATGGCCATTTGCAGCAGCACCTTGAAGGTGTCGCGAATTTTTGCTGCGGAGAATTCGGCAAAACTTTCAGCGCAATCGCCGCCCTGCAACAGAAACGCCCGACCCTGTGTCACTTCGGCGAACTGGCGACGCAACTCCCGGGCTTCACCGGCAAACACCAGCGGCGGATAGCTGGCCAGGGTTTGCTCGACCTGCAGCAAATGTGCTGCGTCTGGGTAGGCGGGTTGTTGCTGGATCGGCAGGGCGCGCCAGCTGTCAGGGCTCCAGGGTTGGCTCATCACGGTCTCGGTAGTTTTACGCTCGGACCCTCATGTTATCAGCAATTAGTGCGTGACCTGTTCCCGTTGCATCGCTGACAATCGCGCCTTTGCAGCCGCATCAGCGGTTGACTGCGCTGCTGTTTCCCCAAGCTGCAGGCCCGAGACGACCAGGAGACGAAATGACCGAGGAGCGCGTCGAGCATCTGCTCGCCGAGGTACAGGATGAGTTCGGCGTGATACGCGTGCTGGAAGTGGCGGACTACCGATTTCTCGAGTTCGGTGACGCCATCGAACAGAGTTGCGTGTTCACCGCCGACCCGAGCTGGCTCGAATACGATTACACCCGCGCGATGCTGATCGGTGCGTTGTGCCACGAGCAGCCGGAAAGTGCATTGTTCCTGGGGCTGGGCGCCGGTACGCTGACCCAGGCCTGCCTGAAATTCCTGCCGCTGGAAGACGTCGAAGCCATCGAGCTGCGGCCCGACGTGCCGCGCCTGGCCATTGAATACCTGGGGCTGGATGATGATCCGCGCCTGTATATCAGGGTCGGCGACGCGCTGGAGTTGCTGGACACTGCGGAGCCTGCAGACCTGATTTTCGTCGACCTGTATACCGATGTCGGGCCTGGGGTCGGCCACCTGGCCTGGAGTTTCCTGGAGAACTGTCAAAAGCGCCTGAATCCGGGCGGATGGCTGGTGATCAATCAGTGGGCGACCGACGATGGCAAGCCGCTGGGCGCTGCGCTGTTGCGCGGGCTGTATCACCGCCATTACTGGGAGTTGCCGGTGAAAGAGGGCAATGTGATTTTACTGGTGCCGTCAGAGCTGGATCAGGAGCTCGACATGGACGCCCTGGTGGCCCGGGCCGAAGGGCTGGCGCCGCGATTGGGGTATTCGTTGCAGTCGCTGATCAAGGCTATTCGCCCGGCAACATGAGTCGGCGTCTGTGAGGCCCTCATCGCGGGCAAGCCCGCTCCCACAGGTTTCGTATACGACGCAATCATTGTGGGAGCGGGCTTGCCCGCGATGAGGGCCCCACAGTCAATACATCCCTCAAAGTCCCTTAAACACGCCAGGTCGCTTCTCGATCATCGACCGCACTCCCTCCCTGGCATCCTCACTGCCCAGCAGCTTCTTCGCCAGCGGCGCCAGCCCCAGCGCTGCCGCCGTTTCTCCTTCATAGCGCGCCTGCCGGGCCGACATCAGGGTCGCCTGCACCCCAAGCGGCGCCTGACGGGCGATCCGTTCAGCCAACTCCAGTGCCCGTGGCAGCAAATCCTCACTGGCCATGACTTCCTGGACCAGGCCCAGGTGCAGCGCCTCATGGGCATCGAACTCATCCCCGGTAAGTAACCAGCGCATTGCATTGCCCCAGCCGGCAACCTGATGCAGGCGCAAGGTGGCGCCGCCGAACGGGAAAATCCCGCGTTGCACTTCTTTCTGGGCGAAGCGGGTATTGCTGGCGCACAGGTTGATATCAGCGGCCAGCATCAATTCGATGCCAATGGTCAGGCAGTATCCCTGGGCGACGACGATCACCGGCTTGCTCACCCGAGGGCCGGCCTGGATTCCCCATGGATCGCAGCCACCGGGGGGCACCTGCCAGCCTTCGGCCAGGCTGGCACTGGCGCTGACCAGGTCGAGCCCGGCGGTAAAATGCTCGCCGTGGCCAAACACTACCGCCACCCGCGCTTCGCGGTCGGCTTCGAACTCGCCATAGGCCAGGCTCAGTTCATTCAGCAGGTCGAGGTCGAACGCATTGCGCTTGGCCACCCGGTCCAAACCGATCAACAGCACATGACCGCGCCGTTCGCGGCTGACTCGACTGGAGCAGGGCTGATTCATGGGGCAATTCCTCGGGCGGGAAGGGGGCGGTTGCCGGGCGCAGGGCAAAGGTGGCGGCTCAGCAGGGTGAACCGTTTTAGCGCCATCTCCAGCAGGGCCGGGCCTTTGAAAAGTAGACCCTGGTTGGATTCTGCGCAAAGCCTGTGACACAACGGCGTATACGTCAGTTTTCCGACAAATAATGCTCCCTTTTTGCCCGAATTCCGGTATAGTGCGCGCCGGCCTTTAACCAGGCCGCGTTTAGGTAGCGCAATTCCCCGAAGTCAGCTTCGGCTGCACGTCCGCACAGCGGACTCTCCCTTGACGAATCTTTTTCATTCATTCGTTTTCGCAAATCCCCGCCGACAAAGCAGCCAGGGCGACTCTTGAGTCTTACACGGCATGCGCAGCTTTGGAGCATGGGTCTTTGCGGATGCACTTAGAGGCAGACCCATGACCCAGGAAACCGGCGGCTTCGCCGCTTTTAATCTTAATCCGAATATCCTTGCAGCCGTCATTGCGACTGGCTACGAAGAACCTTCGGCTATTCAGCAGCAATCGATCCCAATCATCATGGCCGGCCAGGACATGATTGGCCAGGCGCAAACCGGTACGGGTAAAACCGCTGCGTTCGCCCTGCCTATTCTGCATTGCATCGATCCTGCCAAGCGCGAGCCGCAAGCCCTGATCCTGGCGCCAACCCGTGAGTTGGCGCTGCAAGTAGCAACCGCTTTCGAAACCTACGCCAAGCAAATGCCGGGCGTTACCGTTGTGGCCGTTTACGGCGGCGCGCCTATGGGCCCACAACTGAAAGCAATCCGTAACGGCGCACAAATCGTTGTCGCCACCCCGGGCCGTCTGTGCGACCACCTGCGTCGCGACGAAAAAGTCCTGTCGACCGTGAACCACCTGGTTCTCGACGAAGCTGACGAAATGCTCAAACTGGGTTTCATGGACGACCTCGAAGTCATCTTCAAGTCCCTGCCTGCAACCCGCCAGACCGTATTGTTCTCGGCAACCTTGCCGCAGTCGATCCGTGCCATTGCCGAACGCCATCTGCGCGATCCGCAACACGTGAAGATCCAGACCAAGACTCAGACCGTTACCGCGATCGAACAGGCTCACCTGTTGGTTCACGCTGACCAGAAGACCTCGGCTGTATTGAGCCTGCTGGAAGTTGAAGATTTCGACGCCCTGATCATGTTCGTACGCACCAAGCAAGCGACCCTGGACCTGGCCAGCGCCCTGGAAGCCAAAGGCTACAAAGCCGCTGCGCTGAACGGTGACATTGCCCAGAACCAGCGTGAGCGCGTGATCGACTCCCTCAAGGATGGCCGTCTGGACATCGTTGTGGCGACCGACGTTGCCGCTCGTGGCCTGGACGTTCCGCGCATCACTCACGTGTTCAACGTTGACATGCCGTACGATCCAGAGTCCTACGTTCACCGTATCGGCCGTACTGGCCGTGCCGGTCGCGAAGGTCGTGCGCTGTTGCTGGTGACTCCACGTGAGCGCCGCATGCTGCAAGTGATCGAGCGTGTAACCGGTCAAAAGGTTGCCGAAGTTCGCCTGCCGGACGCACAAGCTGTTCTCGATGCTCGCATCAAGAAACTGACCAACAGCCTGTCGCCACTGGTGGCTGACGCCGAATCGACCCACGGTGATCTGCTGGATCGCCTGACCGCCGACATCGGTTGCACTCCGCGTGCCCTGGCCGCTGCCCTGTTGCGCAAGGCAACCAACGCCCAGGCGTTGACCCTGGCCGCGATCGAGAAAGAACGTCCACTGGTGCCGAACAATGCACCGCGTGGCGATCGTCCAGAGCGTACCGGTGATCGTCCGGACCGTGGTGATCGTGAGCGTCGCGCTCCGGTTCCATTGGCTGAAGGTCGTGCTCGTTGCCGTACCGCGCTGGGTGCGCGTGATGGTATCGCTGCCAAGAACCTGCTGGGCGCCATCCTGAACGAAGGCGGCCTGGCCCGCGAAGCCATCGGTCGCATCCAGGTGCGTGACAGCTTCAGCCTCGTCGAGCTGCCGGAAGATGGTCTGGAAAAGCTCCTGACCAAGCTGAAGGACACTCGCGTTGCTGGCAAGCAGTTGAAGCTGCGTCGCTATCGCGAAGATTGATCGGCCCTCGGGTTGATTGATCGAACATAAAAAATCCCCGACTGGTTCGGGGATTTTTTTTGCCTTTGAAAACGTACCCGCCGCCGCCGCCGCTGCTGCCGCTGTTGCTGCCGCTGCTCGAACCCACTGTAGGAGCTGTCGCAGGCTGCGATCTTTTGATCTTGATCTTGGGCAATTGAAGATCAAAAGATCGCAGCCTGCGGCAGCTCCTACGGGTTAGGTTAGTCAGGTTTCGAGGTTGTTTGCGCTATCGGTCCGCCGCCCGCCGTTACCACCTGCACACTCATGCGCGGCGTTGCCAGATCCATTCCTGCCTCATCCAGATGGCGTTTGAGCGACAGGTTGAACGCCCGCGACACTTCCCACTGCTTGATCGGTGCCGTCTTGAATCGGGCGCGCAGGATCGCGTTGCCTGACTCGAAACTCTCGACGCCCTGGATCTCCAGCGGAGACCAGATGTTGCGCCGCTGCAGCGGGTCGGTGCGCATTTTCTGGCCGACATCACGCATCAGCTTGATCGCTTCGTCGATGTCCATGCTGGACGGCACCGCCACCCGGAAAATCGCGTAGCCGAACTCCCGGGAGTAGTTCTTGATGCTTTTGATTTCGCTGAACGGGATGGTGTGCACGATACCGTCGATGTCCCGCAGGCGTACCGTGCGGATCGTGAGGCCTTCGACGGTCCCCAGGTGCCCGCCGACGTCCACGTAGTCATCAATGGCCAGTGAGTCTTCAATGATGATGAACAGGCCGGTGATCAGGTCGGCGACCAGGGACTGCGCGCCAAAACCGATGGCCAGGCCGATTACGCCGGCACCCGCCAGCAGCGGCGTGACGTTCATGCCCATGTTGGCCAGGGCGACGATCAGCGCGATGATGAAAATGGCCACGAACAGCACGTTGCGAATCAGCGGCATCATCGTCTGCGCCCGGGCGTTGGCCAGGCCTTTGCGCGAGCGGGTCAGGGCGTGGTGCACCGCGGTGTCGCTGAGAATCCAGATCAGCCAGGCGAACATCAGCGTGCCGGCCACGCTTAACAGCTTGACGCTGATTTCATGGCCTTCACCCTCGGTGAAGGCTATCAACGACATGCCCCAGACGCGCAGGCCCAATTCGATGAACGCCAGCCAGACCACCAGGTGGGCCAGGGTGTAGAAGAAGCTTTTCAGACGATCCGAATACAGTGCATGGCGCTTCACCCCGCGTTGCGGCCTGAGCGAGTGACGCCGCACCAGGCCGTTGATCACCATGCACAACACCAGCAGCACGGTGCAGATCAGCGACTGGCGCAGTGCGGTGCTGGTATCACCGGCGGATACGAACGTGGCAAACAGCGAGATCGCTACCAGCACCAGCGCCGGTACATACCAGAAGGTGCCCAGGATATCGATGCTGTCGCTGAGTGCGCGGCGGGTCAGGCGGCGCGACAGTGGCTGGTTGCGGATCAGGTGGGCGATCGGGCGGCGGAAACGCAAGATGAACAGTCCCGTGGACAGCGCTGCCAGGACATTGGCTATGGTCGCGGCGGTGTGCGCCAGGTGGCTGCCAAGACTTTCCACCAGGCGCGGGTCGCTCAGTGCCTCACCAAACGCGGCAAAACTGCCGATCAGCCACAGTGGCCGGAAGGCCTGGTGCCGCAAGATGAACAAGGCGCGGTGCCGGTGCGGGCCGTCCAGAACGGAAAAGGCGATCACGCAGATAGCCGAGAAACAGGTGCCCACCACCAGCGCATAGGCAAGGACCATGGCCAGGCTTTTGCCCAGTGACGAGGGCAGGGCGTAGGTCATGTACACGGTCATGACCAGGGCGATCAACCAGGGCCCGAGTTTGCGCAGGGCGAAGCGCAACATATCCAGGGCCTTGGGGTGTTGGGGCAGCTCTTCGGTCAGGCCGAAGCGCATGCGCACGCGGTGGCCGAGCCAGATCAGCACGGCAGCAAGCAGGCTCCAGACCATCAGGATCATGGCGAAGGCGAAGATGATCGGCAGCCATTCGTTGGCCGGCAGAATCAGCGCTTGCAGCTCGTCCTTGGCCAGGTCGTACTCTTGGGACCAGCGGGTAATCGGGCTGTCCTCCCCGGAAAACTGTTTCTCGAAACTGGCCAGCGTGCCGCCGATCAAACCAAGCACACCTTGTTCGGCGGCTGGCTGGACTTGCTTGGTGGCATCGCGGAGTTTTTTCAGGTCGGCCAGCAGTTTGCTGCGCTGCTGGTCGTTTTCCAGCGACTTGATGACATCGTCCAGGGACTGCCCGAGAGGCGCTTGCGCCTCCGGCTGGGGTTTCTCCGAGCCATTGAGCAGCCCGGGCAGGCCGACCGCCTCGGCAGACGCCAGCGGTAACAGCGTCATGAGGCAGACGAAGAGGAAATACGGCAGGGCAAAAAGACGAACAAACACTAGGCGGTCAACCTTGGGAGATCAGATTGCCCGAGTGTACGAGCCCGCCAAAATCAATGCGAGTCGGGGCGAGTATTTATTCGTTGAGTTTGGCGAGGATCTTGAACACCACGGTGCCAAGGATCGTCAGCATGCCAATCCACATTGCGAACACGCCGGCATTCTTGTCGCGGAAATTGAATCCGATGGCCAGCAGGATCATCCCGGTGAGGATCGGGATCAGCATGGCGTGGAAGGATTGCATGGTGATCATGGCGACGGCCTTGTCGAAAGGGATTACTTGAATTCTAGGCGGGTTTGGTGGGTCGAGCACAGGCCTTGGGAGCCCGGCTTGCCGGCGATGGAGTCATTGAAACCGCCATCGCCGGCAAGCCAGGCTCCTACACGGGTGTCATGGCAATTCGTGACTGGCGTAGAACGCGCTCAGTACTTTCACAAGGTGCGCCAGGTCATGGCTGCCGCACAACTCGCGGATCGAGTGCATGGCGAACGTCGGCAAGCCGATGTCGACCGTGCGCACGCCCAGGTGGCTGGCGGTGATCGGGCCGATGGTCGAGCCGCAGCCCATGTCGCTGCGCACCACGAAGCTTTGCACCGGCACTTCTTCAGCCATGCACAAGTGACGGAAGAACCCGGCGGTTTCGCTATTGGTGGCGTAGCGCTGGTTGCTGTTGACCTTGATGACGGGGCCGGCGTTGAGTTTCGGGCCGTGGTTGGCATCGTGCTTGTCGGCGTAGTTGGGGTGCACGCCATGGGCGTTGTCGGCCGATACCAGCAGGGATTTCTGGATGGTGCGGACAAACTCGTCACCCTCCGGCAGCAAGCGGCGCAAGGTTTGCTCAAGCATTGGGCCGTCGGCACCGCAGGCCGAGCAGGAGCCGACTTCTTCGTGGTCGTTGGCCACCAGCACGCAGGTTTCATCGGTCTCGGCGGTGAGCAATGCCTGCAAGCCGGCATAACACGACAGCAGGTTGTCCAGGCGCGCACCGGCAATGAAGTCGCCATGCAGGCCGATGATCGCAGCGGCCTGGGTGTCGTAGAAGCTCAGCTCGTAGTCGAGCACCACGTCGGCATTCAAACCATGTTCCAGGGCCAGCTGGTTGGTGAGCACAGCACGAAAATCCACGCGCTCGTCGCCGGCAAACTGCGCGAGGATCGGCGGCAGTTCGGTTTGGGCATTGATCGCCCAGCCCATGTTGGCTTCACGATTGAGGTGAATGGCCAGGTTGGGAATGATGGCAATCGGCAGCTTGAAATCGATCAGCTGGCTTTCGACCTTGCCGTCGCGGCGGAAAGTGACCCGGCCGGCCAGCGACAGGTCGCGGTCGAACCAGGGTGCCAGCAAGGCGCCGCCGTAGACTTCCACGCCCAGCTGCCAGAAACCCTGGCGCTGCAACTCCGGCTGCGGCTTGACCCGCAGGCACGGGCTGTCGGTGTGGGCGCCCACCAGGCGGATACCGCTGTTGAGTGGGGAGTGGCGGCCCATCTTGATCGCGACAATTGAAGAGTCATTGCGGGTGACGTAGTAGCGACCGTTCGCTTCGGTGTTCCAGGACTCGCGCTCGTCAAGACGCTGGTAGCCCGCCGCTTCCAGGCGCTGTACAAGGCTGGCAGTGGCATGAAAGGGGGTAGGGGAGGCCTTGAGAAAGTCGATCAGGCCTTGGTTCAACTCTTCGCGCATAAAAAGCTCCAGACAGCAGTGGCGCCAGTTTAACGTATTGGGCGGCTAATGTGCCTATCGAGCCGATCCCTGTGGGAGCGGGCTTGCTCGCGAATACGGATTGCCAGCCGGCATAGATGTCGACTGACGCACCGCCATCGCGGGCAAGCCTCTCTCCCACAGGTTTGTGTGGTTCGCACAAGCTATGAACTGGCCAACTGTGGGGGCAAGGCTTGCCCGCGATTGGCGGGGGAAGGCAGTAGCCTAGAACGGTGCGGGACACTCGAAGCGCAGGCGTTCGCCGGATTGCGGATGGGTGAAGCTCAGCATGCTGGCGTGCAGGCACAGCCTTGGCCAGGCGGCCAGTGCCTGTTCGTGGGCATAGAGCCCGTCGCCCAGCAGTGGATGACCAATGGACAGCATATGAACGCGCAGTTGATGGGAGCGGCCAGTGATGGGCGTCAGTTCGACCCGGCACCAGTCACCGCAACGCTCCAGCACTCGCCAAAATGTCAGCGCGTGCTTGCCAAATTCGTGATCCACCACGTGGCGGGGTTTGGTCGGCGGGTCGTAGCGCAGGGGCAAGTCAATGCTGCCACTGTCCAGTTCCGGCTGGCCCCAGCACAGGGCGGTGTAGGCTTTCTCCGTTTCGCGGTCGTGAAACTGCCGGGACAACTCGCGATGAGTATCCGGGTCACGCGCCAGCAGGATGATGCCGGACGTCTCCCAATCCAGCCGGTGGACGATGCGCGCCTCAGGGTAGCCATTTTCCTGCAGGCGGGTGATCAGGCAGTCCTTGTTGTCATCGGCCCGGCCAGGGACGGAGAGCAGCAAGGTCGGTTTGTTCACCACCAGGACGCCGGCGTCCTGGTGGATGATCTGGATGTTGGACAGCGGCATTAAAACAGCCTCGTAACAAACGCCAACGGCGACTCACGCCCTTCATTGTCCCCGTAGGAGCTGCCGCAGGCTGCGATCTTTTGATTTTGCCTTTAAAAACAAGATCAAGAGATCGCAGCCTGCGGCAGCTCCTACACGGTCCCGAAGGGCCTGAGCCGCCGTGGCTCCAGCCGGATCGACTCAGCGATCAGGCAGGGTGATATTGAGTTCCAGAATCGAGCAGCTGCCCTGGTTTTCCAGAGCGACATGCACGTCATCGGACCCGATATTGACGTACTTGCGGATCACCTCCACCAGTTCCTTCTGCAAGGCTGGCAGGTAGTCCGGTGTACTGCGTTGGCCGCGTTCATGCGCCACGATGATCTGTAGACGCTCTTTCGCTACCGAGGCTGTGCTTGGCTTCTTGTTGGCTCGAAAGAAGTCAAAAATGTTCATTACCTACCTCCAAACAGGCGCTCGAAGAATCCCTTCTTCGTGACATCGAGGAAACGATGCTCCACGGTTTTGCCCAGCAGACGATCGACGGCATCGCTGTATGCCTGGCCGGCATCGCTCTGGTCGTCGAGAATCACGGGCACACCCGAGTTGGAGGCCTTGAGTACAGCCTGGGATTCCGGAATCACGCCAAGCAGGGTGACAGACAGGATTTCCTTGACGTCTTCCACGCCGAGCATCTCACCGTCATTCACGCGTTGCGGGTTGTAGCGGGTCAGCAGCAGGTGTTCCTTGATCGGATCCTCGCCCTTTTCAGCGCGGCGCGACTTGCTGGCCAACAGGCCCAGCATGCGATCCGAGTCACGTACCGAGGACACTTCCGGGTTGGTCACGATGATCGCTTCATCAGCGAAGTACATCGCCAGGTGAGCGCCCTTCTCGATACCTGCCGGGGAGTCGCAGACCACGAACTCGAAGTCTTCCTTCAACGCCATCAGGACTTTTTCCACGCCTTCGACGGTCAGCGCGTCTTTGTCGCGGGTCTGGCTGGCGGCCAGTACGTAAAGGTTTTCCAGGCGCTTGTCTTTGATCAGGGCCTGTTGCAGGTTGGCTTCGCCGTTGACCACGTTGACGAAGTCGTACACCACGCGGCGTTCGCAACCCATGATCAGGTCGAGGTTACGCAGGCCTACGTCGAAGTCGACGATAACTGTCTTGTGGCCGCGCAGTGCGAGGCCGGTACCGATAGCGGCACTGGTGGTGGTCTTACCCACACCACCCTTGCCGGATGTAACCACGAGAATCTTGGCCAAGGTGTTTCACCCCTAAGGAAAAAGGACATTTAGCCCCTGAAAAAACATCTCTGGAAAACTACTGCAGTCGGACAGCCTTGGCTGGAATCCGGCCCTGAACGGCGCTTACCTTCGGTAAACACTGCTTTCTGGCCATTTTCCCACTTCGTTCAAGCCGTTTTCGCTACGTTTTAGAGATGCTTGGAAAATGCGGCAGTATCCGTTAAAGCCGAATGATGTTCAACACATCGCCCGACAGGCTGACCTGAACGCCTGAACCCCATAAAGGGTCGCGTCGCAGGTCCTCCGAAACCTTGTAGTGGCCTGCAATGGAGACCAGTTCAGCGCTCATCTGCTGACAGAAAATCCTGGCCTTGGTGTCGCCTTTGACCCCGGCCAGCACGCGACCGCGCATCGGGCCGTATACATGGATGTTGCCATCGGCGAGAAGTTCCGCCCCCGGGCTGACGGAGGAAATCACCACCAGGTCGCAACCCTGGGCGTAAATCTGCTGGCCGCCGCGCACGGGGGAGGTGATGATTTTGGTCGGCTTGATCGTCGGCTCCGGTGGTTTCTCCGGTTTTTTCACGACAACGCCTTCATTCGGGTCCAGGGCTCGCTCACGGGCACCGGACGGTGGCAGCACCGGCAGGTCGACCGCAATGGCCGCAGCAATGTCCTCGATGCGACTGGCACGGATCGCCA
This sequence comes from Pseudomonas sp. 65/3-MNA-CIBAN-0223, assembly GCF_040310425.1. Classification (NCBI taxonomy): domain Bacteria; kingdom Pseudomonadati; phylum Pseudomonadota; class Gammaproteobacteria; order Pseudomonadales; family Pseudomonadaceae; genus Pseudomonas; species Pseudomonas sp. 65/3-MNA-CIBAN-0223. Next base: position 213,766 of record NZ_JBEOPV010000009.1, on the reverse strand, counting down.
GGGTGCGCAGGCCATGCTGGCGGCACACGCGCATCAGGCCCGGCAGATCAACGGCGCCTTCACCCGGTGGAAGTTTGTCCAGGGCCAACACCAGTGGCGCGTTGCTGAAGAAGTTAGGCGCCTGGGCGACCTTGGCGGCCAGTTGTCGATCGAGGTTCTCGAGGTCGTTACGGGCCAGTTCCAGCACCGTAATGGCGAGCATGCTGCCCTTCAACTGGAACACGGGATCTTTGTCTAGCGGTTCGGTTTGGCTCATGGTCGGCATACAACGACTTGTCACTAAAAGTGCCGAGACTTATAACGAGAACGCCCGCAGGCCGCAAGCCGGGTCTAACGATGTAGAATGCGCGGCCATTGTCTTGACGGAACCTTTAATGGATCGCCCGCGTTTTCGAAGAGCATTTCTTTACCCGCGTTTCTGGCCGCTGTGGTGTGGTCTGGGGCTATTGTGGCTGATTGTCCAACTGCCTTATCCGGCGTTGCTGTCCATCGGTCGGCTCCTGGGCGCCGTCATGTATCGCCTGGCGGGCGACAGACGGCGCATCGCCAAGCGCAATCTCGAATTGTGTTTTCCGGAAAAATCCGCCGCCGAGCGCAAACACCTGCTCAAGGAAAATTTCGCTTCCACCGGCATCGCCTTCTTTGAAATGGCCATGAGCTGGTGGTGGTCGCGCGAGCGGCTGGCGAAGCTGGCGCATGTCGAAGGCCTGGAGCATCTGCAAAAAGCCCAACGCGAAGGCAAGGGGGTGATCCTGATGGCCGTGCATTTCACCACCCTGGAAATCGGGGCAGCGTTGCTCGGCCAGCGGCACACCATTGATGGCATGTACCGCGAGCACAAGAACCCGCTGTTCGATTACATCCAGCGCCGCGGCCGCGAGCGCCACAATCTCGACTCGCTGGCCGTGGAGCGTGACGACGTGCGCGGCATGCTCAAGCTGCTGCGGGCCGGACGCGCGATCTGGTATGCACCGGACCAGGACTACGGCGCCAAGCAAAGTATCTTCGTGCCGCTGTTTGGCATTCAGGCCGCTACTGTGACGGCCACCAGCAAGTTCGCACGGCTGGGCAAGGCGCTGGTGGTGCCGTTCACCCAGGAGCGCCTGGCGGACGGCAGCGGCTATCGACTGATGATCCATGCGCCGCTCGAAGGCTTCCCGGGGGAAACCGAGGAAGCCGACTGCATTCGCATCAATCAGTGGGTCGAAGGCGTGCTGCGCGACTGTCCGCAGCAATACCTGTGGGCGCATCGGCGTTTCAAGAGCCGCCCACCCGGTGAACCCAAGCTGTACGCCAAGCGCGGTTGAGACATGATCCCCTGCAGGAGCGGACTACCAACAAGTACCATGGAGCGTTGCGATGAGTCCCGTTGAACCGGTTACAGGCTTGATTCTTTCCGGCGGTGGGGCTCGGGCGGCCTATCAGGTGGGAGTGCTGGCGGCGATTGCCGAGTTGCTGCCGCAGGGTGCACGTAATCCGTTTCCGGTCATTGTCGGTACCTCGGCGGGTGCGATCAATGCGGTCAGCCTGGCCAGTGGCGCGCTGGATTTTCGTGCCGCCATCGAGCGCCTGACGGCGTTCTGGCAAGGCTTTCGCAGTCATCTGGTGTTGCGCAGCGACTGGCCAGGGGTGATCCATCAGGCCAGCCGCTTTGTCGGTCACAGCCTGCTCGGGATCGGTGCCCAGGTGCCGGTGGCCTTGCTTGACAGTTCGCCATTGCGCGGACTGCTCGACGACAAGCTGCAGTTGTCCGGCATCGCTGAGGCGATCGCGCAGAAACAGTTACAGGCCGTGGCGGTCACTGCGTTTGGCTATGAGTCGGGTCAGGCCGTCACGTTCTACCAGGGCGGCGGCACCATCGACGCCTGGTTACGCCATCGTCGCATCGGCGTGCCTACGCAATTGACGATTGAGCACCTGCTCGCCAGTTCCGCGATTCCGCTGCTGTTCGCGCCGGTGAAAATCGGTGAAGAGTATTTCGGCGACGGCGCGGTACGCCAATCGGCCCCGATCAGTCCGGCCCTGCATCTTGGTGCCAGCCGCGTGCTGGTGGTGGGGGTCAGCGGCAACCCGCGCGGGGTCGATCCCGAGCAGCCGCTGCAACGCGCCTATACCGGCCAGCAGCCGACCCTCGCGCAAATTGGCGGGCACATGCTCAACAGCACGTTCATCGACAGCCTGGAAAGCGACATCGAGCTGCTGCAGCGTCTGAACCAGTTCAGTCACCTGATGCCAGATGGCACGCCCACCCGAGCGCTTGGCGTGGCGCCGGTGGAGGTGCTGGTGATCTCACCGAGCCAGCCGATCGATGAGATCGCTGCGCGGCATCGGCAGGAATTACCAGCGGCGCTACGCCTGTTCCTGCGCGGACCGGGGGCGACCAAGACAAGTGGAGCGGGGGTGTTGAGTTATCTGTTGTTCGAGGCGGGGTATTGCAGCGAGTTGATTGATTTGGGGCGGCGCGATGCGCTGGCCAAGCGCGGGGAGTTGTCCCGGTTTCTGGGGTTGCTGTAGGAGCGAGCTGGCTCGCGATGGACGTTAACGATGACGCTGGGAGCCTGAAACCCCGTGGCGCTCTCTGGTCCTTCGCGAGCAGGCTCGCTCCTACAAAATCATGGCGCTCTCTGGTCCTTCGCGAGCAGGCTCACTCTTACAAAATCAGAAGTGAACCTTGACCAGGAAGCTGGTCACGCTCTGATCGGTTTTGAAGCCCTGGCTGTCTTCGATACCGTACTTGTTTTTCCAGTAGTCATACTCGACACCGACGTACAACTGCTTGGCACCCAGACTCAGGGCCTTGCCCAGGTCGTATTTGACTTGCGGATTGAAGTGCAGGTTGGCGTGGTATTCGCCTTTGTCGTTCACGTCGTTGTCGACCACCCAGTCCATGAAGCCGTCGATCAGCACGTCCGAGTCACCCACCGGGAGGGTGTAGGACCAGGCCGGCGTGATCTGCCAGACATCGTCACCCGCACGGTCGCCTTCGGTGTGACGGTTATAGAAGTTCAACTGGAAGTAGTCGAAGCCGGGGATGGCCAGGTCAAAACCCGGACCGATCAGGTACGACTCGGTGTCGTCTTCGCCGAACTCATAGGTCATGGCCAGCAGCACGTCCTTGATCGGGCCGAACTCCAGCTTCTGGTTGAAAATCTTGTTGAACGACAAGCGCGGGCTGAATTCGCCGTAGTGAGTGTTCTTGCCGGCGAAAGAGTCTTCCTTGCCGTTGTAGAAAATCTTGTCGATGAAGAAGAAGTTGTCCCCGTATTTCCAGCCGTCGGCGTGTTCGAATGTCACGGTCTGCTGGATGCGCGGGTTGACCTGGAAGTCTTTGCCATACAGGTAAGTCAGGCTGTTGTCCTGCCACTGCAGCAAGTCGCCGGCCATGGCCTGGCCCCCGGCCAGCAACGATCCTGCCAGCATCAGGCTAGTGCACGTACGTTTCATTCGGTTGCTCCCAAAAAGTAGTGGTATCACGTTATTTTTTTAAGGTCGGCGCTCTGGTGTGGCGCCTTTTTCTTTAGCTGCAAAAAATCATCCATTCGGTCAGCTTTATTGCTGTTAGCAAAAGCTGCGCCAAGGCTTTGCGAAAACCAAAAAACTCCCGCTCGGCTGCTCGAAAACAGTCGATTGAGAGTGGTTCGGGGATGCCTTGATACCGTCCAGAGCCGGGATAAGTTGGCTTTCTGGTCAGGAATTAAATCCGGGCTTTTTTTTAAAGCGGATTCAGGCGGTCGCGGAGAATACTGACTCCTTGGCCAGGTCTCAAGTGCCCCGCAACAGCGCACCGACGACAGGTTTGGGGCACGGTTGCGGGTCATCTTAGAAGTGCACCTTCACCAGCAGGCTGGTGGTGTTTTCATTGGTGTCGAAATTGGCGCTGTTTTCGATGCCGTACTTGTCTTTCCAGTAGCGGTATTCGATGCCGACGTACACCTGTTTCTCCCGCCAACCCATGGACTTGCCCAGGTCGTACTTGATCTGCGGGTTGAAGTGCACGTTGGCGTGATAAGTGCCACGGGCGTTCTGGTCGTTATCCACCACCCAGTCCAGGTAGCCGTCGATCAGTACACTCGAATTGCCGAGTGGAAGGGTGTAGGACCAGGCCGGGCTGACTTGCCAGACATCGCTGCCGGGGCGCGAGCCTTCGGTCTGGCGATAATAAAAATTCAAGGTGAAGAAGTTGAAGCCCGGTATTGCGAGGTTAAAACCGGGGCCGATCAGGTAGGCCTCGCTGTCGTCTTCGCCATTCTCGTAGGTCATGGCCAGCAACACGTCCTTGATCGGGCCGAATTCGAAGCGTCGGTCAAGGATCTTGCCCAGGGACAGTCGCGGGCTGAACTCGCCGTAATAGGCGTGAACGCCTTTGTTGCGGTCTTGCTCGCCGTTGTAGTAGGTGCTGTCGATGAACATGAAGTTGTCGCCGTACTTCCAGCCATCGGCGTGCTCGAATGTCACCGTCTGCTGGATCGACGGGTTGACCGCAAAGTCCTTGCCATAGAGATAGCTCAGGCTGTTGGTCTGCCACAGCAACAAGTCGCCGGCCATGACCTGGCCAGTGGTCAGCAGGGCGGCGCCCAGCAGCAGGTTTTTCTGATTCCGGATCATCTGGTGCTCCTTCTTGTTTTTATTGTTCAAGGCACGGGGGCTCCAACCCTGTGGGAGTGAGCCTGCTCGCGATGGCGGTGTATCAGTCAATGAAGTGTTGATTCCGATAACGTCATCGCGAGCAGGCTCGCTTCCACCTGGCGGGGCGTGTACTTATTTGTCAGTGCGCGTGGCAGTCGTTGATGGCGGCGCGTTCCTTGCCGCCGAGGATGTTGAACAGCAGGTTCAGCGACAGCGCGCTCAACGTCGCCATCGCGATTCCGCTGTGGGTGATCGGGCTCATCCACAAGGGCAGATGGGCGAAAAACTCCGGCCGCACCACCGGGATCAACCCCATGCCGATGCTCACCGCCACCAGCAACTGGTTGCGACGGTCACCGATGTCGGCTTCCTGCAGAATCTTGATCCCGGTGGCCGCAACCATGCCGAACATGGCAATGGCTGCACCGCCCAATACCGCCGGTGGAATCGACGCCACCAGAAACGCCGCTTTGGGCAGCAGGCTCAGCACGATCAGCAAGCCGCCGGCGACGATGGTGACCGAGCGGCAGCGTACGCCGGTCATCTGCACCAGGCCGATGTTCTGGGCGAACGAGGAGTGGGTGAAGGTGTTGAAGAAACCGGCGAAGAACGAAGCACCGGCGTCACATAACAGGCCGCGGCGCAGCATCCGCGGGCAAACTTCCTGCCCGGTGATCTTGCCCAGGGCGAGAAACATGCCGGTGGACTCGACGAAGATGATCACCACCACCAGGCACATGGACAGGATCGGTGCGAGCTCGAATTTCGGCATGCCGAAATGCAGCGGGGTGACGATCTGTACCCAGGGCGCCTGGGCCATGCCGCTGAGGTCGACCATGCCGATCAGGCCGCAGATCACATAACCCAGGCACATGCCGATCAGCACCGAGATATTGACCCAGAAGCCGCGCATGAAACGGTGCACCAGCAAAATGGTGCCCAGCACCAGGGCGGCGATGGCCAGGTAGATCGGTGAGCCGAATTGCGCCGCGCCGGCGCCACCGCCGGCCCAATTGACGGCCACGGGGAACAGCGACAAACCGATTGAGGTGATGACCGTGCCGGTCACCAGGGGCGGGAAAAAACGTACGACCCTGGACATGAACGGGGCGATGATCATGCCGAAGAAGCCCGCGGCAATGGTCGCGCCGAAAATGCCTTGCAGGCCGATGCCAGGCATTCCTGCCATGGCAACCATGCTGCCGACGGCGGCAAAGCTGGCGCCCATCATCACCGGCATGCGGATGCCCATCGGGCCGATGCCCAGGGACTGCACGATGGTTGCGATGCCGGCAACCAGCAGGTCGGCGTTGATCAGGAAAGCGATTTCTTCGCGACTCAGGCCTGCGGCCTGTCCGATGATCAGCGGCACCGCAATGGCGCCACCGTACATCAGCAGAACGTGCTGCAGTCCAACCAGGATCAGTTGCAACAGGGGCAAACGCTGAATAGCGGGTGCGTCGGGGATGCGCGCTTCGGATAGCTCGGACATGCAACACCTCGGATCTTTTTTATTCTTGTGATTATGTGCATCAGGTCGACCGTGCGGCGGCCGATCGCGGGGAAGCCTTGCTCCTACAGAATTCCTGGGAATCCAGTGGGAGCAAGGCTTGCTCGCGATGCTTTTCAGCGGTTAATTGGTCTGGGCTCCCTGCACGATCCAAGCACCAATCAGGTCACGTTCCTGCTGGGTCATCTGGGTGATGTTGCCCAGTGGCATGATCTGGCTGGCGACCGCTTGCGCCTGGATACGCGGGGCGTTCTGGCGGATCTGGTCGGGGGTGTCGAACATCACGCCAGCCGGTGCGGCACTGAACAGCGGGCTGGTCGGCTTGGCGGAATGGCAAACCGTGCAGCGTTCCTGGATCACGTTGTGCACCTTGTCAAAACCCGGGCGGGCATTCGCTGCCTGGGTCGGTGCCGTTGCAGGAGCCGTCGCGGGTGCAGCTTCAACCGGCTTCTTGTCACCGCCCAGGGCGGTTTCCGGCAGTGGCTGGTACTCGATGGTGGCCTTGGCGACTTCAGGCGCGCTGGACATCGGCTTCGGACCGGACACATAGGCCAGGCAAATCATGCCCACCGCTGCCACCGGCAGGGTCCAGGCAAATTTGTGGCTGTCGTGACGGGTGTTGAAGTAGTGACGCACCAGCACTGCCAGTACCGCGATCCCGGCCAGGATCAGCCAGTTGTACTGGCTGCCATAGGTGCTCGGGAAGTGGTTGCTGATCATGATGAACAGCACGGGCAAGGTGAAGTAGTTGTTGTGCCGTGAGCGCAGCAGGCCTTTGGCCGGCAGTGCCGGATCGGGCGTGCGGTTCTCGGCAATCGCCGCCACCAGCGCACGTTGTGCTGGCATGATGATGCGGAACACGTTGCCGACCATGATGGTGCCGATGATCGCACCGACGTGCAGGTAAGCACCACGACCGCTGAACACTTTACTGAAGCCGTAGGCGGCGCCAATGATCAGCACGAACAGAATGAAACCCAGCAGCGCAGGGCGCTTGCCCAGGGCCGAGTCGCAGAGGAAGGAGTAGACGAACCAGCCAACGAACAGCGAGCCGATGCCCAACAGAACGCCTTCAGGACCGGTCAGGCTGCTGCCAGGAGCCAGCAGGTAGAGCGTCGGGTTGGAGTAGAACACCACGCACAGCAGCGCGATCCCCGACATCCAGGTGAAGTAGGCTTCCCATTTGAACCAGTGCAGGTTGTCCGGCATGGTTGGTGGAGCCAGTTTGTATTTTTCCAGGTGGTAGATACCGCCGCCATGGATCGCCCACAAATCACCGGCCAGACCACTTTTCGGGTTGACCCGATTGAGGTTGTTCTCCAGCCAGACGAAATAGAACGACGCACCGATCCAGGCCACGCCAGTAATCATGTGAACCCAGCGCACGCTCAGGTTCAGCCATTCCAACAGATGTGCTTCCACAGTCTTTACCTCTCGCCTGTCACTCTGTATTCGAGTGATCAGACCTTCTCTTATTGGTGGGGGGCGAGGATCAAACGCTCATCCTCTTTGAAAAAATGCTCATCGCAGTTATTGCCTGTGCCACTGCGATCAACCACCAGGAAGTCATCCCGCTTTTCGATCGTCAGCACCGGATGGTGCCAAACGCCGCGATGGTAATTAATGCCCTGCCTGCCGTTGGTGACGAAGGCGCGGACCAAGCCTGATACAGGTTCATCGCCAACTGGCGCGACCACGATCAGAAAGGGGTTGCCGAGCAGAGGAATGAAAGCCTGGCTGCCCAGCGGATGGCGCTCCAGCATGCAAACGGTCAGTGGCATGTCCTGCGCGTCGGCGCGGAAGATGCTGATGATGGCGTTGTCCTCAGGCGTAGCGGTTTCAACCGTCGCCAGTTTATGGAAGCGCATGGTCGAACCGTTGTTGATCATGAAGTGATCGCTGCCGTCGGTTTCAATGACGTCACCGAAAGGGGCGAAGGCTTCTTTGGTCAGCGGTTCAATCGTCAGTGTGCGCATGCTGTTCTTTTCCGAATTCTGTGTTGTTGGTTCTGTTGCTATCGCCAGCAGGCTGGCTCCCACAGGGGAATGCATTGCCAATGTGGGAGCCAGCCTGCTGGCGATTGGGTTCAGCGCTTATTTAGCGACCTTGCCCAAAACGCGCAGGCGGCTCACACCACCGTCCGGGAACACGTTCAGGCGGATGTGGGTGATTGGCCCCAGTGCCTTGATCTGCTCGGAGAAGGTGTGCTCGGCGTGCATTTCCAGCTTCTGCGCCGGCAACAGCTCACGCCAGAACAGCGACTGGGTTTCGATCTGGCTGTCGGTACCGCCTTTCACGAACGCGCCCTGGATGGAGCAGGTGTCCGGGTAGTTGCCCTTGAAGTGCAGGGTGTCGACGATGATTTTTTCGATCTCGCCCGGATGACCCAGCGCGACGATGACCCAGTCATTGCCCGGGGTACGACGACGTGCGGTTTCCCAGCCGTCGCCCATGTTGATGCCACGGCCCGGGTTCAGGATGTTGCTCATGCGACCGAAGTGTTCGTCGGAGCAGGCGAGGGCGCGGCCGCCGTTCAGGGCTGCAGCCAGGTCAACTTGCTCGTTGTCGCCCACGGCCGACCAGTCGCGGAACGGAATGCCGTACACGCGCAGTCGAGCCACACCACCGTCCGGGTAGATGTTGAAACGCAGGTGGCTGAACGACTGGTCGTTGCTGATTTCGTGGTAGTGATGGCTGTTGCCCTGCAGCTCGACGGCCGACAGCACTTCAGTCCACTGGGTGTTGTCGTCTGGTTCGCCCGAGGCCAGGAAGCAGGCTTCCAGGGACGCCGATGGCGGGAAGTTGCCGGTGAAGAATGAAGTGTCGATGTCCACGCCCTTGATCGAACCTGGTACACCCAGGCGGATCACAGCGCTGTCGTAACCTTCGAAACGCTTGCGGCGCGACTCCCAGCCGTCCATCCACTTGCCGTTGTCATCGAACACGCCCTCCTTCCATACGGCCGGGGTCGGTTGGAACAGACGATTGGCGTCTGCGAACCAGTCATCGGTGACCGAGATGATCTTGGTGCCCAGGCGGGCATCGGCCAGGTTGACGAACTTCTCGAAAGGTACGGCGTAAGCTTTCATTCTTCTTGTCTGCCTTTAATAAGTTGGCTTGGGATGCTTGCAAGGCCCCGGGTGTCATTTGCGTTTGAGAACACCTGGGCCAGGCTCGCTTATAGGGTCAGTAATCGGAACAGGGCGATCTTGTTGATCTCCGCCAGCGCGCACTTGAATTCGGTGTCGACCGAGTTGTTGATGCGCGTTTCGAACGCCGCGAGGATCTGATGCCGGTTGCTGCCTTTTACCGCCATGATGAAGGGAAACTTGAACTTGGCTTTGTAGGCGTCGTTCAGCTCGGTGAAGCGAGAAAACTCTTCTGCCGTGCATTGGTGAATACCGGCGCCAGCCTGTTCATTGGTGCTGGCTTCGGTCAGCTGGCCCTGGACGGCAGCTTTGCCGGCCAGGTCCGGGTGAGCGTTGATCAATGCCAGCTGGCTGGCGTGATCGGCGCTCAACAGGATGTCGCTCATGCGCTGGTGCAGGGTTTCGATCTGGTCGATCGAGGCGTCCTGGCCCAGGTCAAAGGCCTTCTCGGCCACCCATGGCGAATGTTCGTAGATGTCGGCAAAGGCTTTGACGAAGGCGTCGCGGCTCAGGGTCGAGGGTTTTAGAGTTTGAAAAGTGCTCATTTTGCAGGCCCTTGGTACGGGTGGGTTTCGTGCCAGTGGCGAGCGATGTCGACGCGACGGCTGAACCACACCTGTTCATGACTTTTAGCGTATTCGATAAAGCGTTTGAGCGAAGCCAGACGCGCTGGACGGCCGATCAAGCGGCAGTGCAGGCCGATGGAGAGCATTTTCGGTGCTTCGGCGCCTTCGGCGTACAGCACATCGAACGCGTCTTTGAGGTATTCGAAGAAATCATCGCCCTTGTTGAAGCCCTGGACCTGGGTGAAGCGCATGTCGTTGGTGTCCAGGGTGTAAGGGATCACCAGGTGCGGCTTGCCGGTCGGATTGTTCGGTTCCCAGTAGGGCAGGTCATCGTCGTAGGTGTCACAGTCGTAAAGGAAACCACCTTCTTCCATGACCAGGCGCCGAGTGTTCGGGCCGGTGCGGCCGGTGTACCAGCCCAGTGGGCGTTCACCGGTGATCTCGGTGAGCACGCGGATCGCTTCGAGCATGTGCTCGCGTTCCTGGGCCTCATCCATGTACTGGTAGTCGATCCAGCGATAGCCGTGACTGCAGATTTCGTGGCCGGCATCGACCATGGCGCGGATCACGTCCGGGTGACGCTGGGCGGCCATGGCCACCGCGAAGATCGTCAGCGGAATGTCGAATTCCTTGAACAGTTTCAGGATCCGCCAGACGCCGGCGCGGCTGCCATACTCGTAAAGCGATTCCATGCTCATGTTGCGCTCGCCTTGCAGCGGCTGCGCCGAGACCATTTCCGAGAGGAACGCTTCAGACTCTTTATCGCCATGCAGAATGTTGCGCTCGCCACCTTCTTCGTAGTTGAGTACGAAGGACAAGGCGATGCGGGCATTGCCCGGCCAGTGTGGGTGCGGAGGGTTACTGCCGTAACCGACCAGGTCGCGTGGGTAGTCAGCGCTCACTGCAGTCTTCCTTCTTGTTCGTTGACAGGTTGTGTGGCGGCCTGGCGATGGAATCACAGGCTGGCGTCACAGCGATGGGATGATTGTATACAACTTTATATCCACATTGTAAGTCTGAATTTTCGCATTTTTCACTCGCTGTCATCTTGCAGTGGTAGTGCAAGAAACCTGCCTGAATGGTCAGCTAATGGATCGAAGGTCCTGAGGTGGCCTGCCGAGCAGGCAGATACAGCACTGATCGGCAGTGGGCAGGAGTGACACGAAAAATGTCGTTTTTATTGTGTACAATTTTTTTGAAAAGTGTCTTAATCAGTTCCTCGCCGCAGCGTTTCGTGCTCCGAATCGGTGCGGTCTCCTTTTTAACTGACTTCGGGAGGCGCGAGGCCTGACGGTTCGATACCGCAGGCGCGCAGAATCAATGGGACGTTTGACTACTCACGTTTTGGACGCAGCACACGGTTGCCCGGGCAGCTCGATCAAGGTCGAGCTCTACCGCGTTGAAGGCTCGCAGCTGGAATTGGTCGCCAGCGCGATAACCAACAGCGACGGGCGGGTCGATGCACCGCTGCTGCAAGGCGATGACTACCGTACCGGGGTTTATCAGGTGCAATTTCATGCAGGCGACTACTACCGCGCCCGTGGCGTGCAGTTGCCGGAGCCAGCGTTTCTGGACGTCGTGGTGTTGCGGTTTGGCATCTCTGCCGAGCAGGATCACTACCACGTACCGCTGCTGATCTCGCCGTACAGCTATTCCACGTATCGCGGCAGCTGATCCCCCAAGCAGCTGCCCCAACCGGGAAGCGACTGCGCATATAGCTTCTTTGGTCTTTCGCCCGCTCACACTGCGGGCTTTTTTTTGCCTGCTGGAAAGTCAAAAGAGCACCACAATCCACTGTGGGAGCGGGGTTGCCCGCGATGAGGCCCCAACAGGCAACATCACCTCCAGATCGTCCGAAGGCTCGGGCCGCGTTCGGACGATCTTTTGATTTTGCCTTGCTAACGGCTCAACAGCGACGCAGCACCCGCACCACTGAACAGGCCGGCACTGATCCGGTTAAACCAACTCTGCCCCTTGCCGCTTCGCAGATACCGCGCCGCGCCGTGCGCACCCAGCCCATAAGCCAACTTGCACAGCAGATCCAGCACCGTCCACGTCGCAATCATCACCAGTAATTGCGGCAGGAACGGTTGTTCGGCGCTCAAAAACTGTGGCAGAAACGCAGCGAAGAAAAGAATGTCCTTCGGATTACTTGCGCCCAATACAAATGCGCGCCCGAACAGTGCGCGAAAGCGCGGAACAGCGGCCGTCTGGGGCACTTCAGCGCCCACCGACGGTTGGCGCGATTGCTGCCAGCTCTGCCAGGCGAGGTAGAACAGGTACAGCGCACCGACGATCTTCAGCGCGCTGAACAGCTGTTCCGAAGCCAGCAGCAGGGCGCCCAGGCCCAGTGCAGAAGCGCTGAGCAGGCAGATCGAGGCAATCACTCCCCCGAGGAAGGCGGGGTAAGACCGTCGCAGACCGTAATTCAGGCTGTTGCTGATCATCAGCAACGACAGCGGTCCCGGGATCAGGATCACCACCAGTGCAGCGCCGCTGAACAGCAGCCAGGTTTCCAGACTCATCACTTTCCTCCATTTGCGCAAAAGCCCCACCCGACGGGGTGAGGCTGGTTCGTAACGCTTACTGCGTAACGCTTACAAGAAAACGAACTTGGCGATGAAGATCGCGCACAACACCCACAGGCTGACGGAAATTTCCTTGTACTTGCCCGTGCCGGCCTTCAGTGCCACGTAGGTGATGAAACCCAGGGCGATACCGTCGGCAACGGAGAACGTCAGGGGCATCATGATCGCGGTGACAATCGCCGGGATACTGTCGGTCGCTTCATCCCATTCGATGTGAGCCATGCCGCCCATCATCAACATGGCGACATAGATCAGCGCGCCGGCTGTGGCGTAGGCGGGAATCATCCCGGCCAGCGGTGCGAAGAACATCGCGGCAATAAATAGCACACCTACGGTGACTGCGGTAAGACCAGTCCGACCACCTGCGGCAACGCCAGCGGCACTTTCCACATAACTGGTGACGGGCGGCACACCCACTACCGCACCGAATACACTGGAAGCACTGTCGGCCTTAAGGGCACGGGAGAGGTTTTCGATCTTGCCGTCGGCATTTACCAGGCCGGCGCGCTGGGCCACGCCCATGAGGGTGCCGGCGGTGTCGAACATGTGCACGAAGAGAAAGGCGAGTACCACGCTGATCATGCTGACATTGAACACGCCGGCGACGTCCATGGCCATCCAGGTCGGGGCCAGGCTCGGCGGGGCCGACATGATGCCTTCATAATGCACAAGGCCCAGGCCCCAGCCTGCCAGTGTCACGGTGATGATGCTGATCAGAATCGCGCCAAATACCCTGTGGTAGCTGAGAACAGCAATCATCAGGAAGCAGATGGCTGCCAGCAGCGGGCCAGGTTCGCGCAGGGAGCCCAGTTTGATCAGGGTAGCCGGGCTATCGACGACGATGCCCGCGGTTTTCAGGCCGATCAGCCCCAGGAACAACCCAACGCCGGCGCCCATGGCGTAGCGCAAACTCACTGGAATGCTGTTGAGCAGCCATTCGCGGATCCGCGAGAAGGTCAGGAACATGAACAGCACGCCAGACACGAAGACCGCGCCAAGGGCCGTTTCCCAGTTGTAGCCCATGGTGCCGACCACGGTGTAGGTGAAGAACGCGTTAAGCCCCATGCCCGGTGCCAGGCCGACCGGCCAGTTGGCATAAAGGCCCATCAGCAGGCAGCCCAGCGCAGCGGCGATGCAGGTGGCGACGAAAGCCGCACCGTGATCAATCCCGGCATCGGCCATGATGTTGGGGTTGACGAAAATGATGTAAGCCATGGTGATGAAGGTTGTCAGACCGGCAATCAACTCGGTCTTCACCGTGGTGCCATGCAAGCTGAGTTTAAACAGACGCTCCAGCCAGCCGGTGGGGGCGGGCGGCGAGAGGTCCAGCGTCGATGCTTCGGATTTGCGGCTTTCCACAGCGAGTACTCCTCAAGAGTTTTATTGTTATTTCCAGGACCGGACCCATGAGGGCGGCAGCGGTCCTTTGAGGCACTTGCGAATTTGTTGACCTCTTGGTCAGGAACTCGCACGAGGTGGATTATGCTTTTGTGTACAAATAAAGCAAATATTGTTTTTGCTTTTGTAGACGAAAACTTTGCAGATCGGAGTATATCGCCTGGCATGCCGCCTTCGCGAGCAAGCCCGATCCCACAGTGATATCCGCCGAACGCAAATGCTGCGTCCATCACCAACACCCTGTGGGAGGGGGCTTGCGATGGCAATCTCCCTGCCACATCAATGTCGGATGTGCAGACGCCATCGCGGGCAAGCCCGGCTCCCACAGTGGTATCCGTCGAACATAAATATGGCGTCCACCACCCAAACCCTGTGGGAGCGGGCTTGCCCGGGTAGAAACCGGGGACTTCCTTTACGTTTTAAACCAGAGGCATCGTTTACAGGTGCAAAAATGCGGTCAGGAGGTGCCTGACCATGCCATGGAATCGAGAGTCCCCGATGGATCAACGAATCAAACTCATAGGCGTCTGGCGGCGGTCGTGCGTCAGGCCGGAGTCGCCCAGGTGGCCTGAAGGTAGAACTAATAAACCGGCCAATTGTAAGGTTTATTTTAATCCTGGCTTTGTTCTGAAAATGGATTGCGTATGGCGACATGGGTTTGCCAGCCAAACCGCGGCAATACGTAGTAGCACTCTAATAGGGTCAGGTTTTGGAGGGTAGGCGCACTCGGGAGCGCAATATCTCCACCTGCTGCTTACGAGCACGCGATAGCGTTCAAACCACCTGGGGGATGGAGTTAACTGACCATGATGGCGCTCAGAATGATAAAGAGCGTATTTTGCAAGATACCCTTATCCATTACATCGTATATTTATTTAAGATTTTTATGTAATTGCTTATAAAAAATTTCAAGGGTGGGGTAATTATGCAGTCTTCAGGTTTGTCCGGTCCAGCGCAAGGACCACTCAGTCGTAAATTAGATGAACTGCACGCAGCCGATAAAGTTTCAAAAAAGAACTTGGGCAAGCTCGATAAAATAGTCGGTGAGCTTGATAACACCAAAAATAATCCCGCATTGATGAATGCAATTAAATCAATGGGAAAAAGTACAGGTGATCTGAAGGGGCTGTTTATTTCGCTGCGTGTAAAACTCGTCGATCAGAACTCTCGTATGTTCGATAAAAAACAGGGGCAGTTAATATCTATCGAGGAAAAAATTATACCGATCGCCAAGAAAGTTGATGAGAAAAACATACGGCTTAGAATGCGTAGTATTGACGCTGAGATTGACGACAAAGAAGGAGAAGTTGAAAGGCTTGATGGTAAAAATCGCAGAAACGCAGAAAGAAAAGCACCCCTTGAAAAAAAGATTGAATGGGCAAAAGCCAGTGATAGCGACTTGGAATCTATTCGCAACAACCTTCGGAAGAAAACCGCTAAGCTCATTGCTAATGTTCAGAAACCACATGAAAAGAAAATTTCCACGATAGACAGACAAATTCAGAGTCTGAAAAATAGCAAAGATCTAGCTTTGGAGCACGCGTCAAGGAATGGCGTCGCGGTAAGTCAACGTCTGGATTGGGCCGTCGAGGGCAAGATCTATGATCATACAAATACTGGTTTTGGAACAGAAACGTGGTCCTCTTACATACAAAGAGATGAATTTGTTATCAAGACATTCGGTTCTGTGAAAAAAGAGGGCGATGGGAAATATCCACAATACATTAAAGTCCCAAATGCTGCGGGTGAGGAGTGGAAAAGACTTGTGAAAGACTTTTTGGATTCTCCAGCTAAACTAGAGAAGTTGCAGTTGGATAAAGACAAGCTTGAAAAAGACCATAGGCAACTAGTTGAATTAATGACGAGCGAAGCGGAAAGTCCGGATAACAAAATTTCTGAGCAAGAAATTACTGAAATAAATAATTCTATCTCTACTTTCAAGAAAGAAGATGAAAACCGTGAGAAAAAAATTAAAGAATTTAAGGACTCTATTTCCAAGCTTAAGCAGGAGCGAACGAGATTGGTTGAAGAGTTTATGTTTTTGCAACGCATGAGCCCCGCATCCTGAAGCCGAGTTTATTTTCGTGCCGCACGCAAGTAAAGCCCACAATCTGGTGGGCTTTACTTGTGTGCGGCATGCATGTCGTGTTGCGCGCGAGCGCAACCAGGCTTGGCTGTGCTGGCCCACTTACGAGTACGCGAAGGCGCCAGATCAAACATCCAAATGGATCAAGCCGCTGCAAACCGCTTATCCAGATAATCAATGATCACCTTGGACTCATACATCCAGGTGGTCTGCCCATTCTCTTCGATGCGCAGGCACGGCACCTTGATTTTGCCGCCTTGATCCAGCAGCGTCTGGCGATCCTGTTCGTTGTTCTTCGCATCGCGCAACGCAACCGGAACATTCAGGCGGCGCAGGGCGCGGCGGGTTTTGACGCAGAACGGGCAGGCGTGGAATTGATACAGGGTCAGGTCCCTGGCGGCGGAGTTGACCTTGGCCTGAACCTCGGCCGGGCGCTGCTTCTTGCCCGGGCGGGTGATGAAGTCGATGAAGATGATCAGTTGGCCAAGGCCGACACGAAGCGCTTTTACGAACACGGTACAAGCCTCACGGTGGGAATTGATAAAGGCGCGCAGCTTACCTGATTTTTGCCGGACGAAAAAAAACCGGCGATGAATGCCGGTTTTCTCCGTGTTGCGAATTACTTGATGAGGCTGAGGAATTCGCTGCGAGTCGCGGCGTTCTCACGGAACTCACCGAGCATCACAGACGTGATCATCGACGAATTCTGCTTCTCCACACCGCGCATCATCATGCACATGTGCTTGGCCTCGATCACCACTGCAACGCCCAGCGCGCCGGTGACTTCCATTACCGCGTCGGCGATCTGGCGGCTGAGGTTTTCCTGGATCTGCAGGCGGCGGGCGTACATATCGACGATCCGCGCGACTTTCGACAGCCCCAGCACCTTGCCACTCGGAATGTAGGCAACATGCGCCTTGCCGATGAACGGCAGCAGGTGATGCTCGCACAACGAGTAGAGCTCGATGTCCTTCACCAGCACCATTTCGCTGTTGTCGGAGCTGAACAAGGCACCATTGGTGACTTCTTCCAGCGTCTGTTCATAGCCGCGGCAGAGATACTGCATGGCTTTGGCGGCACGCTTTGGCGTGTCGAGCAGGCCCTCGCGGGATACGTCCTCGCCCAATTGGCCGAGAATCGCGGTGTAATTCTGTTCCAGGGACATGAAACTACCTGTGGGATTCTACGCAAAGGGCAAGGGTACGGTGGCGGACACGGCGCTGCAAGCGTGAAGCGACAGGTTTAATCGTCGCGACCTTCCATCATGGTGCGCTTGAGCATCACATAAACCGCTCCGGCACCGCCGTGTCGGGCCTGGCACGAGGTGAAGCCGAGCACTTGGGAATGCTGGCGCAGCCAGGTGTTGACGTGGCTTTTGATCATCGGGCGCTTGCCGTCCAGGCGCACGGCTTTGCCATGGGTGACGCGCACGCAGCGGATTTCGAATTTGGTGGCTTCGGCGAGGAAGGCCCACAGGGTTTCCCGGGCTTTTTCCACGGTCATGCCGTGCAGGTCGAGGCTGCCTTCGAAAGGGATCTGGCCGACCTTGAGCTTGCGCATCTGGCTTTCCTGCACCCCGTCACGGGCCCACATCAGCTCGTCTTCGGGGCCGACGTCGATCACGAACTGGTCGGACAGGCCGTCAACGGTGGTGGCATCGGTGCGCACGGTTGCGGCCTGGCGCAGCTTGGCGATCTGCGCGCGGTCAGCCTTGGGTTTGCCGGTTTCGGCGCGATCGTGCTTGATCGGCTTGACGCCTTGGATCGCACTTTTGAACAGGGAAAAATCGTCGTCTTGCATGTCAGCCTCCGCGAAGGGCGGCCAGTTTACCCAAGTCGGGGCTTGAGCCATAACAATTGAGGCCCGTCAGCAGGCGGGCCTTTGCATCAATCGTGTTTTTTCATCAAGTGCGGCGACATGTTCAGTTCCCGTGATTGCCGCGCGCGACGACGGCAGCGGCGCCACAACCATACGCCCAGGTACAAAACGAACAGCCCGACAGCCAGGATGATCGTCGAGCCCAATGGGCTTGCATTCAGTTCGCCGAGTGCGGGCGGGCGGCCGAGCAGGCTGGCAGCGCCGGCCATCGCGAGCAGCACGCCGCAGGTGGCCAGCAGCGCAGCGAACGCGGCACCAAAACGAAAACGCCAGTTGCTCTGGCCTTTGGGGCGCAGGCGCCGAGCGTCAAAACCATCGGATAACTTCATTCCGACCTTCCTCAATGGGTATCGGCCCTTCGACCGGGAGTTGACCGGGATGTTCCTGAGGCTAAGACAATTACAGCAAATGAGAGGCTTTTGCGGATGAGCGGCGATATGCACCGCTCGTCAGGCATCGGTCAAATCAGTTCGTGAGTCAGGGCGAGGGTGGCGAAGTTGTCCGCCATGATCGCCATTTCTGTCTGCTGCACGTGTTCGGCGCTAAGGACTGTGCCCTTGTAGGGCAGGTCGCGGGTGGCACAGGCGTCTTCGACGAGGGTGCAGCGAAAGCCCAGGTTTTTCGCCGCGCGTACGGTGGTGCTGACGCTGGAATGGCTCATGAAGCCGCATACGATCAGGTCCAGCGAGCCCAGATTCTGCAAGCGCTCCAGCAATTCGGTGCCGTGAAACGCGCTCGGCAGCAGTTTGCCGATGATGGTTTCGTCGGCCAGGGGCTCCAGGCCTGGAATGAATTCACCGCGTTCGCCCTGGGGGTCAAACAGACCACCCACGGTGCCAAGGTGACGCACATGCACGATTGGCCGGCCGGCGGCGCGGGCAGCGCTTACCAGTTGCTTGATGTTCGCGACGGCAGCATCCATGCCGTTCAGGGCCAGGGGACCACTGAGGTATTCCTTCTGGGCATCGATGATGACAAGGGTCGCATGACTCAGATTGGCTGCTGCATAACCGCGGCCGCTGAGTTGAAACATCGTTTTTGGAACGGACATTCTGGGGCTCCTTCGGGTGGGGCTTTTGCGACATTGTCCTCTGGCTGAGCGATTCTGTGAATCGCTACCATCGCAGATGCCGTCTTTACTGGCTTGCAGCCTTGTCAGTACTCACAATTTGTTCATCGGCCTGGCGAAAAAACAGAAAAGTCCTACATTTGCCGGGATGTTTTTACGGCGTCGTCGCCAGGCGTTTTGGCTGGTAGAATCGGCAGTCGTTTTTTCAGAGAGTTTGCCCCCGTGATCACTTCCCGACTTCGTACCCTGCGCGACCATATCCGTTGGGCCGTCAGCCGCTTCCATGGGGAGGATCTGTTCTTCGGCCATGGGACCGACAACGCCTGGGACGAAGCTCGTCAACTGGTGTTGGGTGCATTGCACCTGCCGTGGGAAATGGCGGACAGCTACCTCGACTGCAACCTGGAAGACGACGAGTTGGTCAACCTCCAGCGATTGCTCAAGCGGCGCATCGAAGAACGTATTCCCACCGCCTATTTGCTCGGTGAGGCCTGGTTCTGCGGCATGTCGTTCATCGTGGACGAACGCGTGCTGATCCCGCGCTCGCCGATCGGCGAGCTGATCGAAAAACGTTTCGAGCCATGGCTGGGCAGCGAGCCTGCACGAATCCTCGACCTGTGCACCGGTTCCGGCTGCATCGGGATTGCCTGCGCCTACGAATTCCAGAACGCCGAGGTGGTGCTGGCCGACCTGTCCTTCGAAGCGCTGGAAGTGGCCAACCAGAACATCGAGCGCCATGGCGTCGACGAGCGCGTGTACACGGTGCAGGGCGATGGGTTCGATGGGTTGCCAGGGCAGCGCTTCGACCTGATCGTGTCGAACCCGCCTTATGTCGATGCCGAAGATTTTGCCGACATGCCGGACGAGTACCAGCATGAGCCGGAACTTGGCCTGGCCTGCGGCGACGATGGCTTGAACCTGGTGCGCCGCATGCTCGCACAAGCCGGCGAGCATTTGACCGAGAAGGGTTTGCTGATTGTCGAAGTAGGCAACAGCCAGGTGCACGTCGGGGGGTTGTACCCGGAAGTCGATTTCGCCTGGCTGGACTTCGAGCGCGGTGGACACGGGGTGTTCATGTTGACGGCGCAGCAGTGCCGGGAGCATCAGGCGCTATTCGCGTCCCGCGTCTGACCCGAGGACGCTATCGCTGGCAAGCCAGGCTCCCACAGGTTTTTGTGTCGTTCAGCCATTATCGCAACGACAGTAATCCTGTGGGAGCCTGGCTTGCCAGCGATGGCGGCACCATAGCCCCCAAGCCCTACCTGTGCGTAGCAATCCAGATCAACAACCCCGCCTGAAACACCGCAAATGCCACCAGGCATGAGATGGTAAAGCGCAGCGCCGTGTCCTCGCGCCGGTACTTGCTGACCTTTTCCTCGTGTTGCTTGAGTTTGACCTCCTGCTCGGCCAGGTTCTGCTCGGCCTGCTGGAGCATCTGCGCCGCCTCGAGAATCTCCACCACCTGCACCTTCTCGCTGTTCCACTGCGCCTTCAGGTCGCCGACCGGCACGTCCTTGACGCTGCCCTTGAGATGCTGGGCATCGGCATAGACCACTTCAAAACCGTGCCCCTTGAGGAAGTCATCACGACGCAGGCGGGTGTCTTCGTTCAGCGCGTCCTTGTTATTGAGATCGCGGCCGTTGACCCTGTACCCGGGCCAGCGTTGCTTCAGCCAGGTGATGCCGTGGGTCGCCATGAAGCGACCGACGCCACGATTCATCGGTTCGATCTGCAAGCCGCTGTCGGGGCCGAAGTGCACGCTTTTGTCCTGGTGATCGACCCACACATCCAGCAGGTTCTGTTCCTTGCGCACTCGCTGGCCGGGCAGGGTGATGCTCATGCGCATCAGGCTGCGTTCCTTGTCATGACGTTCGGCGTAGCCGAATTCGACAAAGCGCAGCGGTCGCCCACCGGTGTTGCGATCAGTCTGCAGGGGAGCCAGGCGCAGCATCTGGCGATGCTCGGCGTGCACGTCCGCCCACGGCAGCTCGACCGCTGGGGGCGCGTCCTGTTCAGCTGCGGTGGCGGGTGAAGTCGGGGTGTCAGTCATAACGGCAAGGTCCTGTCCAAGCTCGGCGTGTCGCCAGGCTTATTGCTGGCGACACCGGCTTATCGGCCGTTTTCTGCAGGACTGGAGGGTCAATAGCGCTTAACTGGCACGAAGTCCGTCAATAAACCCGATGATGCGTGAGCCCAGCTCGGCGGCTAGCGGCAAATTCGGATCCTTGTACGACGCCAACTGGCGCTTCACGTCGTTGGGCACGATGCGCATCACGTGGTTCATGCCTTCAATCAGTGCCAGTTCGGCGTCCGGCTTGGCCGCCTTAAGCAGTTTGGCGTCACCGACACCGACCTGGATGTCGTTACTGCCCTGGATGATCAGCGCCGGCATCGCAAGCTTGGCGAACGCCGCTGCCGGATCCTGGCGAAACAGTGAGATCAGGTACGGCTGCACGCTCGGGCGGAAAATCACCTGCAGTTGCGGCGGCACGTTGTCGTCGGTGTGGCCGGCCTTGAGGCTGTCGAGCAATTCGTTGGCGCGCAACATCAAGGGCGCAGGCAGACGGTTGCTCAATTGCTGGCGCAGTACCTGGTCAATTGGGCGAGCGCTGCCGGACATGGAAATCACGGCTGCGGCATCGACATCGGGCGCGGCGAGGCTGGCGATCAAGGCACCTTCGCTGTGCCCCAGCAGAATCAACTGGCCGAATCGCGGGTCGGCCTTGAGCTTGCGCCCCCACGCCTGGGCGTCGGACACGTAGCCCTCCACTGACAGATTGCGCTCGTCCGGGGTGGCGGGCAGGCTCGCGGCAACGCCGCGCTTGTCGTAGCGCACGCTGGCGATGTTGTGTTTGGCCAGCACCCAGGACAGGCGCTTGAGGCTGTCATTGCGCCCGCCGTCGGGGTTATTGCCGTCGCGATCGGTCGGGCCGGAGCCGGAAATGATCAGCACCACGGGCACGGGGGTGTCGGACTTTGGCAGCAACAACGAACCAAACAGTTCGCCGCTGCCGGTGTCCAGCGAAATGGGACGTTGCAGGACAGTGGCCTGCACAAATCCGGTAAACAAGGTAAGGCTCAAGGCTAGAACTCGCAGCATCATCACGCCATCATTCACAAAGGTGCCGGTTGGACTCGCGGGCACCCATAAGGTTCGAGGATGAACTACTTGGGTAGCCTGCGTATACTGGCGCGCATTACGTATTCACGTTCAATTCACGGAGCGTCCTGCATGTCCGGCAATACCTACGGCAAGCTGTTCACTGTCACCACCGCTGGCGAAAGCCATGGTCCGGCGTTGGTCGCCATTGTCGACGGCTGCCCGCCGGGCCTGGAAATTTCCCTGGAGGATTTGCAGCGCGACCTCGATCGCCGCAAACCCGGCACCAGCCGTCACACCACGCAACGTCAGGAAGCCGATGAGGTGGAAATCCTTGCTGGCGTGTTCGAAGGCCGCACCACCGGGTGTGCCATCGGCCTGTTGATTCGCAACACCGACCAGAAGTCCAAGGACTACTCGGCGATCAAGGATCTGTTCCGTCCGGCCCACGCCGACTACACCTATCACCACAAATACGGCGAGCGCGATTACCGCGGTGGCGGCCGCAGTTCGGCTCGTGAAACCGCGATGCGCGTAGCGGCCGGCGCGATCGCAAAAAAATACCTGGCGACCCAGGGCATCGTCATTCGGGGCTACATGAGCCAGCTGGGCCCGATCGAGATTCCGTTCAAGACCTGGGATTCGGTGGAAGACAACGCCTTCTTCAGCCCCGACCCGGACAAGGTGCCCGAGCTTGAGGCCTACATGGACCAGTTGCGCCGCGATCAGGATTCGGTCGGCGCGAAGATCACCGTGGTCGCTGAAGGTGTGATGCCAGGCCTGGGCGAGCCGATTTTCGACCGTCTTGACGCCGAGCTGGCCCATGCGCTGATGAGCATCAACGCAGTCAAGGGCGTGGAAATCGGCGCCGGTTTCGCCAGCGTCGCCCAGCGAGGCACCGAACACCGCGACGAAATGACCCCCGAAGGTTTCCTCAGCAATAACGCCGGGGGCATTTTGGGCGGCATTTCCTCCGGACAGCCGATCGTTGCGCACCTGGCGTTGAAGCCGACATCCAGCATTACCACGCCAGGCCGTTCGATCGACGTCCACGGCAACCCGGCGGATGTGATCACCAAGGGCCGTCACGACCCGTGCGTGGGCATCCGCGCCACGCCGATTGCCGAAGCGATGATGGCCATCGTGCTCATGGATCACCTGCTGCGCCACCGTGGGCAGAACGCCGATGTGCAAGTAAGCACGCCGGTGCTGGGTCAGCTTTAATGGCTGGCCTCAAGGCCGCTGCTGTCTGATGACGACAGCGGCACTCCCGTACTGGCGGCTTTCCAGTTTTTATCTGTTCTATTTCGCCTTGCTCGGTTCGACGGCGCCGTTTCTGGCGCTGTACTTCGATCACCTGGGGTTTTCCAGCGCGCGCATCGGCGAGCTGGTGGCCATCCCGATGCTGATGCGGTGCGTGGCGCCCAATATCTGGGGCTGGCTGGGTGACTACAGCGGCCGACGCCTGGCGATCGTGCGCTTCGGTGCGGTCTGCACGCTGCTTTCGTTCTCGCTTATTTTCGTCAGCAAGACCTACGCCTGGCTGGCCATGGTCATGGCCTTGCACGCGTTCTTCTGGCACGCGGTGCTGCCGCAGTTCGAAGTCATCACCTTGGCGCACTTGAAAGGCCAGACCTCGCGCTACAGCCAGGTCCGTTTGTGGGGCTCCATCGGTTTTATCATCACCGTCGTCGCGCTGGGGCGCTTGTTCGAGTGGTTGAGCCTGGACATTTATCCGTTGGCGCTGGTGCTGATCATGGCCGGGATCGTGATCAGCAGCCTGTGGGTGCCCAATGCCGAGCCGGTGCAAAGTGAACGCATCGCCGGCGACGGTTTTCTGCAACAGCTGCGCAGCCCGGGCGTCCTGGCGTTTTACGCCTGCGTGGGCCTAATGCAACTGAGCCATGGCCCTTATTACACCTTCCTCACCCTGCACCTTGAGCAGTTGGGCTACAGTCGTGGACTGATCGGCATGCTCTGGGCATTGGGGGTGGTGGCCGAAGTCCTGATGTTCCTGGGCATGAGCAAGATTCTTGCGCGGTTCTCCGTGCGCCGGGTGCTGCTGGCGAGTTTCCTGCTGGCGGCGCTGCGCTGGGTGCTGCTGGGCTCGTTCGCCGAATATGTGTGGGTGCTGCTGTTTGCCCAGGTGCTGCACGCGGCTACCTTCGGCAGTTTTCATGCCGCTGCCATCCAATTCGTGCAACGTAGTTTCGGTGCGCGCCAGCAAGGGCAGGGCCAGGCGTTGTACGCAGCCCTGGCTGGCACTGGCGGCGCATTGGGTGCGCTGTACTCCGGCTACAGCTGGAATGCCCTCGGGGCCACGTTCACCTTTAGTATCGCCAGTCTCGCAGCCTTCGCCGCTGCCGTTATCATAGCCACACGCATGCAAGAGGACCGGCCATGAGCCTTACCCGTGAACACCTCGCCCAGGAAATCATTGATGCCGGGCGTTTTCTGTATGGCCGCGGCTGGTCGCCGGCCACCAGCAGCAACTATTCGACCCGTCTGTCGCCCACCGAGGCGCTGCTGACCGTGTCCGGCAAGCACAAAGGCCAGTTGAGCCTGAACGATGTACTGGCCACCGACCTGTCGGGCAACAGCCTGGAACCGGGCAAGAAACCCTCCGCCGAAACCCTGCTGCACACCCAGCTGTATAGCTGGCGCGGGGACATCGGCGCGGTGCTGCACACCCATTCGGTGAACGCCACGGTGCTGTCGCGCCTGACGCCGCAAGCCTTCATCGAGTTCGAAGATTATGAACTGCAAAAAGCCTTCAGTGGCGTATCGACCCACGAATCCCGGGTGCGCGTGCCTGTCTTCGACAATGACCAGGACATTGCGCGCCTCGCCGCCAAGGTTCAGCCTTGGCTGGAGGCGCACCCTGATTGCGTGGGTTACCTGATTCGCGGCCACGGCCTGTACACCTGGGGCGCGCGCATGAGCGATGCGTTGCGGCAGATCGAGGCCTTCGAATTTTTGTTTGAGTGCGAGTTGAAGATGCGCTCGCTCTCCAACCGTAACGCATGAACCGTTAAGGAGTTGCCCTGATGAGCAGCCTGTCCGTTTACCACGTCTCAAGCCCTGACATTCCGAACAAGGTGCTGACCCATTTCGAAGACATCGCCTCGACCCTGGCCGAGCAGGGCGTGCGCTTCGACCGCTGGCAAGCGGCGGCGAAGATCCAGCCCGGCGCCAGCCAGGAAGAAGTGATCGCGGCGTACCAGGAGCAGATCGACAAGCTGATGACCGAACGAGGCTACGTGACGGTCGACGTTATCAGCCTCAACAGCGATCACCCGCAGAAGGCCGAATTGCGCGCCAAGTTCCTCGACGAACACCGGCATGGCGAAGACGAAGTAAGATTTTTCGTCGCCGGCCGTGGATTGTTTACCCTGCACATCGACGATTACGTCTACGCCGTGCTGTGCGAGAAGAACGACCTGATCTCGGTGCCGGCCGGTACCCCGCATTGGTTCGACATGGGCGAACATCCGCACTTCGTGGCAATCCGCCTGTTCAATAACCCTGAAGGCTGGGTGGCCAACTTCACCGGCGAAGACATCGCCAATCGCTTCCCGCGACTCGAGGACTGAGCCGATGCCGATCAAAGCAATCCTCACCGACATCGAAGGCACCACCAGCGCCGTGAGCTTTGTGTTCGACGTACTGTTTCCCTATGCGGCCAGGCACCTGCCGGATTTCGTACGGCAACAGGCCGGGCGCGCCGATGTGGCCGAGCAATTGGACGCAGTGCGCCAGGACAGCCATGAGCCGCAGGCGGATGTCGAGCGTGTCATCGAGATACTCCTGGGCTGGATTGCCGAAGACCGCAAGGCCACGCCGTTGAAGGCGTTGCAAGGGATGGTCTGGGAGCAGGGGTACAAGGCAGGGCAGTTGCAGGGGCATGTGTACCCGGATGCTGTTGAAGCGCTCAAGGCGTGGCATCAGGCGGGTTTTCAACTTTTTGTTTATTCGTCAGGCTCGATTCAGGCGCAGAAGCTGATTTTCGGTTGCTCGGAGGCAGGGGATTTGTCGCCGTTATTCAGCGGTTACTTCGATACGACCTCGGGGCCAAAGCGTGAGGCGCAGTCTTACCAGCGCATCACTCAGGCGATTGGCCTTGAAGCGGCGCAAATTCTGTTTCTGTCGGATATCGTCGAAGAACTGGACGCGGCGCGGGAAGCCGGCATGGCCACCTGCGGCCTGGCACGTGAAGGCGGGACGCTGACTGGTCACCAGACTGTCGACAGCTTCGCGAGCATCGATCCGACCAGATACTAAACAGTCTCCGAATAGACTATGGACTGTAGGAGCGAGCTTGCTCGCGATGGTCGTCAACGATGACGCGGGAAGCCTGAGTGGCCAAGGCGCCTGGTAGTTTTTCGCGAGCAAGCTCGCTCCTACAGGGGCGCGTCTCAGGAATCAGGCAGGGGCGTGTTAAGCCTTACAAACTTCAGAAACAACTCAGGCCGTGAAGCGAAAGCTCTCACGGCCTGACTGTTTGCAGCCCTGCGACAATTTACGCCGAATGATAAGTCGGCAGAGCGAACCGTTGCTGGCTTTGCAGCATCGAAATCTGTGGCAACTCGCTGGCTTGCTCAGCCAGGTCACGACGGATCGCGCTGATCACCCAGGACAACTGGTCGCCAGCATGCAGTTGCTGGTAGGAAATCGAGCGTTTGAAGACTTTGCCTTCCTGACTGCGCAGTGTCAGCAGGATGCCGCCGTCGGGGCGTGGCTGAGTGTTCACTTCGAAGTTGGAGAACAGGGAGGTAAATTTTTCTTGGATCAGGCTCATGTCTATCAGCTCCGTTAGCACTTGATTGGCAAGCATGGAGAGGTAGTTGCACCCTTTGTGCCAGCATTTGAAAATAATAAAAACCCTTACAAATCAATAAGATAAAAAATAAGCCAATTTTTGCTTTCGTGCAATCTGCATGAAAGGCCATCGTGCATCCTGCATTTTGCGAGATTCGTTCGGTTTCAATGGAACCAATCGCAAAAACCGGGCTCACGTTGTCGCCGGTCTGTTGTGCGGATACAAAACATTGCAAAAACTGCGTGTACAGCCCCTGAATCACTCACGTACTTTCGGCCACCACCCGACAATAAAAAGATCGAACGGGAGCAACGATGAGCCGCGCGCTGAACGACACGATTACCTGGGGCATGATGCTGCGCAAACTGCCCACCATCGCCAAGGCCCTGCCACGAGTGGTCCGGGGCATGAAGGCTGCCAACGTCAAGGATCCAACCCAGTCCTGTGGCCTGGGCTGGAGCTTCGAGCAAGCGACGTTGCGCAATCCCGACGGCCCGGCATTGCTTCAGGGCGATGTGCTCCTGACCTACGCCCAGGTGAACGAGTGGGCCAATCGCATGGCTCACCATTTGAGCGCGCAGGGCATCCGCAAGGGTGATGTGGTGGCGGTGTTCATCGAGAATCGTCCGGAACTGCTGGTGACTATCCTGGCGGTGGCCAAGACGGGTGCGATCAGCGCGCTGCTCAATACCTCGCAAACCCGTGACACCCTGGTGCACAGCCTGAACCTGGTAGCGCCTGCGGCGATCATTGTCGGCGAAGAACTGGTGCCGGCGTTCTCCGCTGTTCGCGAGCGCGTGGCGCTGGAGCCTGCCCGCACCTGGTTCGTAGCCGATCAGGACACCTGCCGGCACCCGGGCATTGCGCCCGATGGTTTCATCAACATGATGGCGGCCATCGCCGACAGCCCAAGCGCAAACCCGGTGACCAGCCAGCAGGTATTCTGCGACGATCCCTGCTTCTACATCTACACCTCAGGCACCACCGGGTTACCCAAGGCCGGGGTGTTCAAGCACGGTCGCTGGATGCGCAGTTCCGCCAGTTTTGGCACGATCGCGCTGAACATGAGCCCGGACGATATCGTCTACTGCACCCTGCCGCTGTACCACGCCACCGGGCTGTGTGTGTGCTGGGGCTCGGCCATCAGTGGCGCCTCAGGTTTCGCCATTCGCCGCAAGTTCAGCGCCAGCCAGTTCTGGGATGATGTGCGCAAATACCGTGCGACCACCCTCGGCTATGTCGGTGAACTGTGTCGCTACCTGGTCGATCAGCCGCCCACTGCCCAAGACAGCCGGCACCGGGTCACCAAGATGATCGGCAACGGCCTGCGCCCCGGCGCCTGGGCTGAATTCAAGACCCGCTTTGCGGTGCAGCACATCTGCGAGCTGTACGCTGCCAGTGACGGCAATATCGGTTTCACCAACGTTCTCAACTTCGACAACACCGTAGGTTTTTCCCTGATGTCCTGGGAGCTGGCTGCCTACGACCACGACAGTGGCCAGCCTCTGCGTGACGCCAAGGGGTTCATGCGCAAGGTTGCCAAAGGCGAGCAAGGGTTGCTGCTGGCGAAAATCGACGACAAGGCGCCACTGGATGGCTACACCGACGCGCAGAAGACCGCAAAGGTGGTGCTGCACGACGTGTTTGAAAAGGGCGACCGTTACTTCAATACCGGCGACCTGTTGCGCAACATCGGCTTCGGTCACGCCCAGTTTGTCGATCGACTGGGCGATACCTATCGCTGGAAAGGCGAGAACGTCTCGACCACCGAGGTGGAAAACATCCTGCTGCAGCATCCGAATATTTCCGAGGCGGTGGCCTACGGGGTGGAAGTACACAACACCAATGGCCGTGCCGGCATGGCCGCGATCACCCCGGCCGAATCCCTGGCGACCCTGGATTTCAGTGAGCTGCTGGCATTCGCTCGCGAACAGATGCCCGCGTATGCCGTACCGTTGTTCCTGCGGGTGAAGGTGAAAATGGAAACCACCGGCACCTTCAAGTACCAGAAGACCCGCCTCAAGGACGAAGGGTTTGACCCCGGTAAAACCGGTGACGATCCCATCTATGCCTGGTTGCCGGGAACTCACACCTATGTGCAGGTGACTGAACAGGTGCTGGCCGAGATTCATGATGGCAAACACCGTTATTGAATCTGGCTATGACCCTTGATCAGAAAAAAGAAGTGACAGTCTCCAGGCTGCTCGGGAAACTGTCGCCCTTTGCACCTACACAGAAAGTGGAGCCACCATGTCAGACCAAAGCCGCCAGATGACCCCCGAAGAAGCCGCTGAATTCGCCGAACAGGTATTCAACAAGGCGCGCGAGGGCGATGCGGCCATGATGGCCGCATTGCTGTCCAAAGGCCTGCCGCCGAACTTGCGCAACCACAAGGGTGACACCCTGTTGATGCTTGCGGCCTACCATGGCCATGTCGACACGGTGAAAGTGCTGCTCGAGCACAAGGCCGACCCGGAAATCCGCAACGACAATGGCCAGAGCCCGATCGCCGGCGCTGCGTTCAAGGGCGATCTGGCGGTGGTCAGCGCGTTGGTCGACGGTGGCGCGCAAGTCGAAGGCTCATCCTTCGACGGCCGTACCGCGCTGATGATGGCGGCCATGTTCAACCGAGTTGCCATCGTCGACTATCTGATCAGCAAAGGCGCTGATCCGAAAGCCAAGGATGCCAACGGCGTATCGGCGCTGGATGCTGCGAAGACGATGGGCGCAGTGGACACCACGGCGCAGCTGGAGAAGTTGCTGAGCTAATGGCTCAAGCCGGTTGAAAAACCCGTGGCGAGCGAGCCAGCTCGCCACGGGGCTGTGACAGATTCCAGTTTATTCAGTAAACCCAGACCTCAACCCGCCGATTCCTGATCCGTCCCTCATCCGCGCTGTTCGCCGCCACCGGCATCTGCGCGCCAAAACCGCGGATTTCGCGCAGCACCACACCGCGCTTGGCCAGCTCGCGCCGCACGGCCATGGCCCGCAGCTTCGACAACAGGTCGGCGCGTGCAGGGTCAGTCTTGGCATCGCCAAATCCCACCAGCGTCACCTGCCGATCGGCCTTGTCGCGCTGGTTTATATAGTCCAGCACTCGCGACAGGTCCTGGCGCGCCTTGTTGTCCAGGGTGGCACTGCCTTCTTCAAAGCGAAAATTCACGGTCAGACGCTGCGCATGTCGGCTGAGGGTTTGATACTCCTCTGGCATCAACGCATTGGGGCTTACCGACATGGCCTGGACGGTCTGCGCGATAAACCCGTTGGCTGCGACAATCTCCTGGCCCTGACTGCCCTGGGCGAATTTCACCAACGCCTGTGCCCAGGGATTATTGCCTCTGGGCGGCAGGTAAAGGAACAGTCGACGTGACAGCGGATAGTCTTCGGTGGCGATCAGATTGTTCAGTGGCAGCATCGC
Source organism: Pseudomonas sp. 65/3-MNA-CIBAN-0223 (assembly GCF_040310425.1). Lineage (NCBI taxonomy): Bacteria > Pseudomonadati > Pseudomonadota > Gammaproteobacteria > Pseudomonadales > Pseudomonadaceae > Pseudomonas > Pseudomonas sp. 65/3-MNA-CIBAN-0223. The sequence continues at coordinate 183,559 of NZ_JBEOPV010000009.1, read as the reverse complement.
CTGGGAAGCACCGTCGGCAATCGCCACGGCTTTGGCCTGGCGCACGTACGGCAAACCGATAAAGCCGATGCCCTGAGGGTCCTGGCTGACGGCGTCCGACAATTGCTCGCTGGACTCGAAGCGTTGTGCGCTGGCGCTCAGGGTTTTCCCACGACCGTTGAGGACCAGTTCCTTCAAGGTGTCGTAAGTGCCGGAGTGATCATCGCGCGCATAAAGATGGATCGTCCCGCCGCTGCCACCGACTTCTTCCCACGTCCTGATGTCACCACTGAAGATGCGCGCCAGTTGATCGGTGGTCAGTTGTTTCAGCGGATTGTCTGGATGCAGGATGATCGCCAAGCCGTCGATCGCAATGACCTGCTCGGCGCCGGGACTCTTCAGGTCGCCCAGGGATTGCAGGCTGGCGAGTTCGCTGTCCTTGATCGGGCGCGAGGCGGCGGCGAGGTCGGCAGAGGCGCTTTGCAGCGCAGTGAAGCCGGTGCTGGAGCCGTGCGCGGCGATCTCGACCTCCACCCGACGCCCCTCGACAGTTTCGCCGACGACGCGCACTTCGTTGGTCTTGCCTGGCGCTTCGCGATGAACCTTGAGCACACCTTGTTCGCGCAGCAGCCCTTCGACCAGCGCCGGGCCCAAGGCTGCGCCGATGGTGTTGGAACCCTGGATGCGCAATACCGGGCCGTGCTCGGGCAGGGGTAACGCAACCGCCAACGCCGATACGGGCGTGACAACGCCCAGCAGCAACAGGAACAAAACGCGCAGCAGCATGCTGGCACCCTACAAGAGCAAAGGAAGTGCCCGCAGATTAAGTCAGTAGGGTTTCATAAAGATGACAGCTCAAAAGATCGCAGCGTGCGCAGGAGATGTGTAGGAGCTGTCGAGTGAAACGAGGCTGCGATCTTTTAAATATCAACTCAACTCAAGCCAGATCGGCGCATGATCCGACGGTTTTTCCATCCCGCGCAATTCATAGTCCACACCCGCATCCTTCACCCGTGGCAACAAGCCATGGGACGCCATGATCAGGTCGATCCGCAGCCCACGCTTGGGTTCATCCTCAAAGCCACGGCTACGGTAATCGAACCAGCTGAAGCGATCAGTCACGTGCGGGTTCAGGTGCCGGAAGCTGTCCACCAGCCCCCAGTTCTTCAACCGCGCCATCCACTCACGCTCTTCCGGAAGGAAGCTGCACTTGCCGGTCTTCAACCAGCGCTTCATGTTGTCCGGCCCGATGCCGATGTCGCAGTCTTCCGGGGAGATGTTGACGTCACCCATGACTACAACCGGCTGCTCATTGCTGAACTGACTTTCCAGCAGTTGCTGCAAGTCATTGTAGAAGCGTTCCTTGGCCGGGAACTTGGTCGGGTGATCGCGGCTTTCACCTTGTGGGAAGTAGCCGTTCATGATCGTCACCGGCACGCCGTTGGCATCAGCGAACTTGCCCCAGATGAATCGGCGCTGGGCGTCTTCGTCATCGGTGGCGAAACCTTTGTGCAGCTCCAGGGGTTCCTGGCGAGAGAGCAGGGCCACACCGTAGTGGCCTTTTTGCCCATGGAAATACACGTGGTAGCCCAGCGCTTGCACGTCGGCCAGCGGGAACTGGTCATCGTGGACCTTGGTTTCCTGCAGCCCGATCACGTCGGGCTGATGCTTCTCAATCAGCGCCGCCAGCTGATGCGGGCGAGCACGCAGCCCGTTGATGTTGAAGGAGACGATCTTCATGGTCGGCAGTCCTGGCGCAAAAGGGCGATGCTAACTGACATGCCTTCGAGGGGCCAGCCGTTGGTGTGTTTTCGGCTGTACTTGTCCATCCCGCGGCTCGCGGGTCGGCGAGCCCCGCGCACACCTGCGATCCACTTGGTCTATACCTTGTTAGACCCAGCGCACCTGCTGTTTTCAAACCAGCAAGGAACTGTGCCGGCACCCAGAGGCTCGTACCAACAAGAGCGCCGCCATTTTGAGCGGTGCCCCGGGGAGATTTGCCGTTATGCCCGAAACCTCGACCGCCATTGCCGATATCCACATGCTCGACAGTGGCTATTCCCGCGAAGCCCGCTCGTTGCTTTACCAGGCCTACCGCCACGAGCCGACGTTCAGCTATCTGTTCGAAGCCGAACGTCCCGGCTACGAGCAGCGAGTGCGCGCCACCGTGCGCGAGCTGGTCAAGCAGCATTTCCTCCAGGACTTGCCCGCCATCGGCCTGCTGGTCAACGACCGCCTGATTGGCATCGCCCTGATCGCGCCGCCGCAACGTCGCCTGGGGATCACCGAAAGTTGGGCATGGCGTTTGCGCATGGTCCTGAGTACCGGGTTTCGCTGCACCCGCCGCTACCTGGAATACCACGATGCGGTCATGGCGTGCGTGCCGTCCGACTCGGTGCACCTGCTGCCCTTGCTGGGTATTCATCCGCAATTTCAGGGCAAGCACTTCGGCGAACAATTGTTACAGGCTGTGCACAACTGGTGCGCCGTCGATGAGCACTCCCAGGGCGTTGTGCTGGACACCGGCAACCCGCGTTACCTGGAATTTTACAAGCGCCAGGGCTATGAGGAGATCGGTGAAGTGGCTATTGGCCCGGTACGTGAGCACGTATTTTTTCACGCCAACCCCCAGGTCCTGCAAACCGCCACCGCATAAAGGACGAACTTTGCGCGCAAACCAGGCTCTATCACGCTCCCAAGCTCGTGATAGCATCCGCGCCTATGAAGTTTCCAGGAAGAATTACCAGTAGCGTGCTGATGCTGATAACCAGCTGCACAGCGCTGGCGCAAAGTGAATTGGATGTGCGGGTCAAACCGTCCAACGATGAACTCAAGGCCAATATAGAGGGCTATATCGGCAGCCTCGGCGATCGTGACGAAGAAGCCTTGTTGCGCTTCAGCCGCGGTGCCGAGGAGCAGGCTCGCAAGGCTGCCCAGGCCCTGGGTTATTACCAGCCGCAGATCGAGACGGACGTGAAGGGCGGCAAGAGTCCACGGCTGATTCTCAACGTCGATCCCGGTGAGCCGATTCACCTGCGCAATGTCACTATTCGAGTCGAAGGACCGGCGGCGTCGCTGAAATCCTTTCGTGTTCCCAAAAGTGCGGCGCTGAAAACCGGCGCAGTGCTCAACCATGGCAATTACGAAGACGCCAAGCGCCTGATCCAGAACCAGGCGTCGCGTTTCGGTTTTTTCAGTGGGCATTTTTCCCGCCAGACTCTGTCGGTCGACCCGAGGGCGGGCTTAGCCGATATCGATCTGGTCTACCAGAGCGGCCCGCGTTACTCCCTGGGCAAGGTCAATTTCGAGGGCGACACGCCATTCGACGAAGATTTGCTCAGGCGCATGGTGCCCTTCAAGGAAGGCGCTCCGTACGACTCCGAGCTGATCGCCGAACTCAATCAGGCGATGCAGTCCAGTGGCTATTTTGAAAGTGTGCGGGTCGATGCAGCCCCCACCGCTTCGACAAACAATGTGATCCCGGTCGACGTCAAGCTCGACACCCGCAAGCCGCGCACCATGGGGCTGGGCCTGGGTTATTCCACCGACGTCGGCCCGCGGGTCAAGGCCAACTGGACGCGTCACTGGGTCAATCCCCAGGGCCACAGCTACGGCTGGGAAACCGAAATATCGGCACCCCGGCAGAACGTCGGGATTTTCTACGACATCCCCCTGGACCCGCCCCTGACGGACAAGCTGCGTTTCGCTGGCGGCTACCAGAGCGAAGAAATCGCCGACAAGGACTCACTCAGCAAGCTGCTGACCATAGGTCCCGAGTGGCACAGCAAGCTGCCCAGCGGTTGGCAGCGCGTGGTGTCGCTGAAGTGGCAGCGCGAGGAATATCGACTCGGCGACGACTCGGGTCTCAGTACCCTGTTGATGCCCGGGGTCAGTTATTCCTATTTGAAAAGCGACAACCGCATCGACCCGCACAACGGCTATCGCCTGCAATTCGAGACCAAGGTGGCCAAGGAGGGATTGGGCTCGGACAACAACCTGCTGTACGGCACGGCGCTGGTCAAAGGCCTGACCACGGTATTCGACAAACACCGCTTCCTTGGCCGGGTCCAGGTTGGCGGTAGCGCCACCAACGGCTACAAATCGATACCACCGTCGCTGCGGTTCTTCGCCGGTGGTGATCAGAGCGTACGTGGTTACGACTATCAGAGCCTGTCCCCGGAAAACTCCGAGGGCGACCGGATTGGTGGCCGGTACATGGTCACCGCCAGTGCCGAGTACCAATACTCGGTCGCCGAAAAATGGCGGGTGGCGACCTTTGTGGATCAGGGCAACTCCTTTAATAAGCTCGAATTGCCGAACCTCAAGACCGGCGTGGGTATCGGCGTGCGCTGGATCTCGCCAGTGGGGCCGATCCGCCTTGACCTGGCCCACGCGCTGGATGACGAGGGTGGCGTTCGACTGCACTTTTCCATGGGGCCCGAGTTGTGAATCGTGGTTTGAAGATAACGCTGCTGGCCATCCTCGGCCTGTTGCTGCTGACTATTCTGGCTGTCTCCACCGTGCTTGGGACGGCGGCGGGCAGTCGCTGGGCGCTGGGTTTCGTGCCGGGCTTGAGTGTGGACAATTTCCAGGGTCGCCTGGGCGGTCAATGGAGCGCCGATCATCTGGTATGGCAGCAGGACAGCAGCCGGGTTGAGTTGAACAAGGCGATCTTCGCCTGGTCACCCGGTTGCCTGGCCCGCCGGACCCTGTGCATCGAGCAGTTGCAGGCCGAGCAGGTCAGCCTGCAGTTTCCACCGGGCACCGACCAAGACAGCAGCGGGCCAATCAGCCTGCCTGACCTGGACCTGCCGCTGGCCATCGAGCTGGGTGATGTCAAGGTCGGGAGCCTGCTGTTCAACGGCAGCGAAGAGCTCAGGGGCTTGCAACTGGCCGCACACTGGACCGCCCAGGGCTTGAAGATTGACTCGGTCAAGCTGCAGCGCGACGAACTGAGCCTGAATCTGTCCGGCCTGCTGCAACCCAGCGGCAACTGGCCACTGACCGCTGAAGGCCACCTGACGTTGCCCGCGCCTGGCACCGGTCCTTGGGCCCTGGCCCTGAAAATCGACGGAGACCTGCTCAAAACCCTCAACCTCAAGGCCGACAGCAGCGGCTATCTGAACGGGCAGTTGACGGGTGAACTGCAGCCGCTGGTGGAGAACCTGCCGGCCAAGGTGCGCATTACGGCGGACGGCTTCAAGGCCAGCGCCGATCTTCCGGATACCCTGCAACTCAATCAGCTTGAACTCTCGGGCGCCGGTGACCTGAAAAACGGCTACCAGCTCCTCGGCACGGCTACGCTGCCGGCGGAACAAGGCCCGGTCGCCCTGGCGCTGCAAGGCAAGGTCGACGCTCAGGGCGCGCAGATTGCCGGTCTGGACCTGAGCGCAAACGACAAACAGTACCTCAAACTCACCGGCCAGCTGGACTGGAGCAAAGGCCTGAGCGCCGATGCCAAGATCGACTGGCTGGACTTCCCCTGGCACCGCGTCTATCCGCTGATCGATGAGCCACAAGTGGCATTGCGCAGCTTCAACGGCGAAGTCTCCTACACCGACGGCAAATACCTGGGGCACTTCAAGGCTGCGCTGGATGGCCCGGCCGGTGCCTTCAGCCTGCAGAGCCCGTTCGCAGGCGACCTGACTAAAATCTACCTGCAGCAAATCCAGCTGGAAGCAGGGCAGGGCAAGGCCCAGGGCCACCTGAACCTGCAATTTGCCGATGGCATCGCCTGGGATACCGCGCTGGATCTGTCGGCAATCGATCCGGCGTACTGGGTCGCGGAGCTGCCGGGCACGTTGGCCGGCCCGCTGCGCAGTACTGGCGAGATGAAAAATGACAAGCTCAGCCTCAACGCCGACCTCGACCTCAAGGGCAAGCTGCGTGGTCAACCTGCGGTCATCCAGGCCAAGGCCGATGGCGCCGGCGAGCAATGGAACCTCAGTGCCTTGCAGATTCGCCTGGGCGACAACAGCATCAATGGCAAGGGCAGCCTGCAGCAGAAACTCGCCGGCCAGATCGATATCAAGATGCCGCGTCTGGCGCAGCTGTGGCCACAACTGCGCGGCCAGCTCAATGGCCGGATGGACGTCGCCGGTACACTCAAGGCGCCACAAGGCAAACTCGGCCTGCAAGGCACTCAGCTGGCTTTCCAGGACAATCGTTTGCAAAGCCTGAACCTGGACGCGACCTTGGACAGTGCGCAGCGGGCGAAAATCGATCTCAAGGGCAGCGGCATCCGGGCCGGTGATACCGCGCTGGGCACGCTCACTGCCAGCGGTCAGGGTGACATCAAGAATCAGAAACTCAGCCTTGCCCTGCAAGGGCCGCAGCTCAAGCTCGCCCTCGGTCTGGACGGCGCGCTGGACCAAGGCAACTGGCGCGGACGCCTGGCCACTGGTGATATCCAGGCCGGCGGCCAGGACTGGAGGTTGCAGGGCCCGGCGAAGCTTGAACGCCTGGCCGACGGTAAAATCAACTTCGGCGCCCATTGCTGGCGGTCCGGCCCGGCCAGCCTGTGCGGTGAAGACCAGCGCCTGATGCCCGAGCCCAAGCTGCGCTATCACCTGAAACAATTCCCGATCGAGAGCCTGGCGCAGTGGTTGCCCAAGGACTTCGCCTGGAAAGGCGCGCTTAACGCCGACCTGCAGCTGGATCTGCCCGCCAGCGGTCCGAATGGCCAGATCAGCATCGATGCCAGTGGCGGCACGCTGCGAGTGCGCGACAAGGATCAGTGGCTGGACTTCCCGTACCAGGCCTTGCTGCTCACCAGCAAAATGACCCCCAAGCGCATCGACACCGACCTGAACTTCGTCGGCGGCAAGCTGGGGGAGCTGCGGGTTCAGGCCCAGATCAACCCGCTGCCGGCAAACAAACCCATGAGTGGCACGTTCCGCCTCAATGGCCTGGACTTGTCCGTGGCCCGGCCGTTTGTGCCGATGGTCGAAAAAATCACCGGGCGCCTGAATGGCAGCGGCACGATCGGCGGCACCCTGATGGCGCCTTTGGTTAACGGCAATCTGCTGTTGAGCGATGGCGAAGTGTCCGGACCGCAATTGCCGATCGAACTGCAAGCCCTGCAGCTGCAGGCAGTGATCGCCGGGGAAACCGTGCAGTTGAACGGCGGCTGGAAAAGCGGCAAGACCGGGCAGGGCACGCTCAATGGCAACATCGCCTGGGGCCAGGCACTGGTGGTGGACCTGGCACTCAAGGGCTCGCAGCTTCCGGTGTCCGTCGAACCCTATGCAAAGCTTGAGGTGGCCCCGGACCTGAAAATCTCGATGAAAGGCGATGAGCTGGCGGTCGCCGGCAAAGTGCTGGTGCCCAGAGGGGAAATCACCGTGCGCGAGTTGCCGCCATCGACGGTCAAGGTCTCCGATGACACGGTCATCGTGGGTCAGCAGACCGAGCAAGGCAAGCCGCCACTGGCGATGAAAATGGACATTGATGTGGAGGTGGGCGCCGACAAACTCAGCTTCGCCGGTTTTGGCCTGACGGCCAACCTACAGGGCCACGTGCACATCGGCGACAACATGGACACCCGCGGCGAGCTCTGGCTCAACGACGGTCGTTACCGCGCCTACGGCCAGCGCCTGACCGTGCGCCGGGCCCGTTTGTTGTTTGCCGGGCCGTTGGATCAGCCGTTCCTGGACATCGAGGCCATCCGCCAGACCGATGACGTTATCGCCGGCATTCGCCTGAGTGGCAGCGCCGAACAGCCCACCACGCAGATCTTCTCCGAACCAGCATTGAGCCAGGAGCAGGCCCTGTCCTACCTGGTGCTGGGGCGGCCGCTGAGTACGGATGGCGGCGATAACAACATGCTTGCCCAGGCGGCACTGGGCCTGGGTTTGATGGGCAGTGCCGGGGTGACCAGCGGGTTGGCCAAGAACCTGGGCATTCAGGACTTCCAGCTCGACACCCAGGGCAGTGGCGACCAGACCGCCGTGGTCGCCAGCGGCAATATCTCGGAAAAACTCAGCCTGCGGTATGGGGTTGGGGTGTTCGAGCCGGCCAATACCATTGCGTTGCGTTACAAGCTGAGCAAGAAGGTTTACCTGGAAGCGGCGGGTGGCGTGGCGAGTTCACTGGATATCTTCTACAAGCGCGATTTCTAAGCCGCGTTCCCTCTAAAACCGAGTCGCTGCCTTCGCGGGCAAGCCCGCTCCCACAGGGATCGGATGTCCTGCAGGGATCTCACTTCAAGAGTCACCAATCCCACAGGTGTAACACGGAACCTGTGGGAGCGGGCTTGCCCGCGAAGGCGTCGGTACGGCCACCAATGCCTCCTCCATTTATCACTCAAATACAAAGCATCCTAACTATTACGTTGACATTCGCTGCCTAGGCAGTAACATCTTGTCATACATTCTCTGCCTAGGCAGCTAATCGGTGGCCAGATGAAACACTTCACCCCGGACGACTTCAAGAACTGCCACCTCGGGCTCCTGCTCGGGCGAGCTGCGCTGCTCAAGGACCGGATCATCGACACCCACATGGAACCTCACGGCATTACCGCCGCGCAGTTCAAAGTGTTGATCATCATGGCCCAGTTCGGCGTCGACACCCCGGCCGAACTTTGCCGTCACCTGTCGCTGGACAGCGGTTCCATGACGCGAATGCTCGATCGCCTGGAGCACAAAGGTTTCCTCGCCCGCCAGCGCTCGGAAGCCGACCGTCGTCAAGTGCAGCTGGTACTCACTGCACAAGGCCAGCAGCTGGCTGACCGCCTGCCAGACATCGGCGTGGCAGCCATGAACGAATTGGCTGGCGCCATCACCGAGCAAGAGCTGGCGACCCTGGAACAGATCCTGAAGAAAATTTTAGTCGCGGCGGGTGACTCCATCACCTTGCTGCGGGTAGGTGATAAATGAGCAGTAAACTCTCGCGCACCCGCTTGAGCCTGGTGCTGGTGGCCATGACCCTGGCGGGTTGTGCCAATTACAGTGGCTTGAAAACCGAAGGCGTCAGTCTGGATGCAAAAAGTCTCAAGGCCGGGCAGTCGCTGACCGGCGTCACCTTGTCGCCTGCCGCCTGGCCGAAAAGCGCCTGGTGGACGAGCCTCGGCGACCCGCAACTTGACGGGCTGATCCGCGAAGCCCTGCAAGACAGCCCCGACATGCAGATTGCCGAGGCTCGCGCGCATCAGGCCAGCGCCGCAGCCTACGCCGCCGATGCCGAGCGCATGCCGACGCTCGATGCCAGTGCCGGGGTCAGCCGTGCCCGCCTGGCTCGGGATCAGGACCCGCAGGGGCAGGGCGGGGCGTATTCCACCCTGCGTAACCTCGGTGCCAGTTTCAATTACAACTTCGACCTTTGGGGTGGGCAGCGGGACGCCTGGGAAGCTGCACTGGGCGAGGCCCGTGCCGCCGAAGTCGACCAACAGGCCGCGCAGTTGACCCTGGCCGCCGACGTCGCCCGGGGCTACAGCGATCTGGGCCAGGCCCACATCATCCATGACCTGGCCAGCGAAGACCTCAAGCGTACCCGGCAGATGCTCGACCTGAGCAAGCGCCGCCTGAGTTCGGGTATCGACAGCCAGTATCAGTTCCAGCAGACCGAAAGCCTGGAAGCCAGCTCGCAGGCCAGCCTGATCGATGCTGAAAAACGCCTGAACAGCGCGAAGATCGCCCTGGCGGTGCTGCTCGGCAAGGGCCCGGATCGCGGCAATGAAATCCCCCGGCCCAAAGTCCTCCAGGCCAGCGCCGTGGCACTGCCATCGGTGCTGCCGGCCGAACTGCTCGGTCGCCGGCCGGACCTGATCGCCGCGCGCTGGCGGGTCGAAGCCGCGAGCAAGAACATTGCCGCCGGCAAGACCCGCTTCTACCCCAACCTCAACCTGAGTGCTGCCGCTGGCTTCGAATCGTTGCTGGGGGATGCAATGTTCGGTTCGGCCAGTCGTTTCTTCAACGTCGGGCCGACGATTTCCCTGCCGATTTTCGACGGCGGCCGCCTGCGTGCCGACCTCGATTCCCGCGACGCCGACTATGACCTCGCGGTGGCGCAGTACAACAAAAGCCTGGTCAAGGCACTCGGCGATGTCAGCGACTCGATCAATCAGCTGCGAGATATCGGCCGGCAGATCGGCGCGCAGCAGCACGCCACCGAGATCGCCCGGCAATCCTACGACACCGTGGTCCAGCGCTACGGTTCCGGCATCGGTAACTACCTGGACGTGCTCAGCATCGAGCAGCAATTGCTCCAGGCCCAGCGTCAGCTGGCCAACCTGAATGCCGAGCAGATCGACCTGTCGATCCAACTGATGCAGGCGCTGGGCGGAGGCTTCCAGGGTGACACCCTGGCGGCCGCCACTTCAGCCACGCAGCACAACTAATTCAAGGTAACTGTCATGGCCACTGCCGAAAACACTCAAAAAGCCGCCGATGCTCATCAGGACACCGGCAATCCGCGCAAGCGCAAGATCATGCTGGTGCTTCTGGCCATTGTCGTGATCCTCGCCGGTGCTGGCGTCTGGGTCTATCACGAGCTCTACGGGCGCTGGAACGAGAGCACCGACGATGCCTATGTGAACGGCAACGTGGTGGAGATCACTCCGCTGGTCACCGGCACCGTGGTCAGCATCGGTGCCGACGATGGCGACCTGGTGCATGAAGGTCAGGTGCTGATCAATTTCGACCCGAATGACGCCGAAGTCGGGCTGCAAAGTGCCCAGGCCAACCTGGCCCGCACCGTGCGTCAGGTTCGCGGCTTGTACAGCAATGTCGACGGCATGAAAGCCCAGGTCAACGCCCAGCAGGCGGAAGTGCAGAAGGCCCAGGACAACTTCAATCGACGCAAGAACCTGGCAGCCGGCGGGGCGATCTCCCAGGAAGAACTGTCCCACGCCCGCGATGACCTGACCTCGGCGCAAAACGCCCTGGCCAATGCCCGCCAGCAACTCAAAACCACCAGCGCGCTGGTGGATGACACTGTGGTTTCGTCGCACCCGGACGTCATGTCCGCCGCCGCGCAACTACGCCAGGCCTACCTGACCAACGCCCGCAGCACCTTGATCGCTCCGGTTACCGGTTATGTCGCCAAGCGCACGGTGCAATTGGGCCAGCGGGTTCAACCGGGCACCGCGCTGATGGCGGTGATTCCCCTGGATCAACTGTGGATCGACGCCAACTTCAAGGAAACCCAGCTGCGCGACATGCGCATCGGGCAGCCGGTGGACATCGAAGCCGACCTCTATGGCAGTGACGTGAAGTACAGCGGCACCATCGACAGCCTTGGCGCCGGAACCGGCAGCGCGTTCGCCCTGCTGCCGGCGCAGAACGCTACCGGTAACTGGATCAAGATCGTCCAGCGGGTGCCGGTGCGGATTCATATCAACGCCGAAGAGCTGGCCAGGCATCCATTGCGCGTCGGGCTGTCGACCCAGGTCGATGTGAACCTGCATGACCAGAGCGGTCCGGTGCTGGCGCAACAGCCGCCGCAAAAGGCCTCGTTCAGCACCAACGTCTACGACCGTCAGTTGGCCGAAGCCGATGCAATGATCGCCCAACTGATCCACGACAACAGCGCCGCGGCGAGCAAGACCGCGCAACGCTGATTCGCAACCACACAAACCCTGTGGCAGCGGGCTTGCCCGCGCCCACAGGGTCTGAAGCTCCAAAGGATTTGCGATGAGCAATAACGCCTCTTTCACGCCTCCCAGCCTGCTGCTCAGCACCATCGGCCTGTCGCTGGCGACTTTCATGCAGGTGCTCGATACCACCATTGCCAACGTGGCGCTGCCGACGATCTCCGGCAACCTGGGGGTCAGTTCGGAGCAGGGCACCTGGGTCATCACCTCGTTTGCCGTGAGCAATGCGATCGCCCTGCCGCTGACTGGCTGGCTCAGCAGGCGCTTCGGTGAGGTGAAGCTGTTTCTCTGGGCGACCATCCTGTTCGTGGTTGCCTCGTTCCTGTGCGGCATTTCCACCTCGATGCCGGAGCTGATCCTGTTCCGGGTGGTCCAGGGCCTGGTCGCAGGGCCGTTGTACCCGATGACGCAGACGTTACTGATTGCGGTCTATCCACCTGCGAGGCGCGGCATGGCCCTGGCGTTGCTGGCGATGGTCACGGTGGTGGCGCCGATTGCAGGCCCGATCCTCGGCGGCTGGATTACCGACAGCTACAGCTGGCCGTGGATCTTCTTCATCAACGTACCGATCGGTATCTTCGCGGTGATGGTCGTGCGTCAGCAACTGAAGGCGCGCCCGGTGGAAACCAGTCGCCAGCCGATGGATTACGTCGGCCTGATCACCCTGATCATCGGGGTCGGCGCCTTGCAGGTGATCCTCGACAAAGGTAATGACCTGGACTGGTTCGAATCCAACTTCATCATCATCGGCGCGGCCATTTCGGTGATTGCCCTGGCGGTGTTCATCATCTGGGAAATGACCGACCAGCATCCGGTGGTCAACCTGCGCCTGTTTGCCCACCGCAACTTCCGTATCGGCACAATAGTGCTGGTGCTGGGGTATGCCGGGTTCTTCGGGATCAACCTGATCCTGCCGCAGTGGCTGCAAACCCAGATGGGCTATACCGCGACCTGGGCCGGGCTGGCGGTGGCGCCGATCGGTATCCTGCCGGTGATCCTGTCGCCGTTTGTCGGTAAGTACGCGCACAAATTCGACCTGCGCCTGCTGGCCGGCCTGGCATTCCTGGCGATTGGCCTGAGCTGCTTCATGCGCGCCGGTTTCACCAACGAAGTGGACTTCCAGCACATCGCGCTAGTGCAGTTATTCATGGGCATTGGCGTGGCACTGTTCTTCATGCCAACGCTGAGCATCCTGATGTCAGACCTGCCACCGAGCCAGATCGCCGACGGCGCCGGGCTGGCGACTTTCCTGCGCACCCTGGGCGGCAGCTTTGCGGCATCGCTGACCACCTGGATCTGGATTCGCCGGGCGGATCAACACCACGCCTACATGAGTGAAAGCATCAGCACCTACGAGCCCGCCACCCGTGACGCGCTCAATGCCCTGGGCGGCCCTGGCAACCCGGCCTATGCGCAACTCGATCATGTGCTGACCAGCCAGGCGTACATGCTCTCCACCGTGGATTATTTCACGCTGCTGGGGTGGGGGTTCATGGGGTTGATACTGATCGTGTGGCTGGCCAAACCGCCATTTGCCGCCAAGGCCGGGCCTGCGTCGGCAGGGCATTAATGGTTGTGGCTGCGATCTTTTGAACTTAAGAGGCTGTAAAATCAAACGGGGCCAACGCAAACCCGTTCTCATCGACCTGCAACGCCCACCCCTGGCGATCCCAGTCCCCCAGCACAATGCGCCTGGCCGCCTGCTCGCCAATCTGCAATTTGTGAATGGCTGGGCGGTGAGTGTGGCCATGGATCAGGGTTTTCACCCCGTATTGCTGCATCACCCGCGGCACTTCCTCGGGGGTCACATCGACAATGTCATTGGCCTTCATTCGGGTCTGGGCCCGGCTTTCGCTGCGCAGTTTGCGCGCCAGCTTGTGCCGCGTGCCCAAGGGCAGGTGGCGCAGGATGAACAGGGTGACGGGATTGCGCAGGTAGCGACGCAGCTTCATATAGGCTTCGTCGCGGGTGCACAGGCTGTCACCGTGCATCAATAGCACCGGTTCGCCTGCGAGTTGCACGATGCTCGGGTCTTTCAACAGCGTGCAGCCGGCCTGTTTGCAGAAGGCCTGGCCGAGCATGAAGTCGCGATTACCGTGCATCAGAAAAATGGCCGTGCCGCTGTCGCTGAGATCGCGCAGGGCCTGGCAGATGGAACGCTGGAAGGCGGTCATGGCATCGTCGCCAATCCACGCTTCGAAAAAGTCGCCGAGGATGTACAACGCACTCGCCGAGCGGGCGCGCCCGGTGAGCAAATCCAGAAACGCCCGGGTAATGTCCGGGCGCTCCTCTTCCAGATGCAAGTCTGAAATCAGCAGTATCACTCAATGATCTCGGCTTTCTCGATGATCACGTCTTCTGCGGGAACGTCCTGGTGGCCGGACTTCATGGTGGTGGAAACACCTTTGATCTTGTCGACTACTTCTTCACCGGCCACCACTTTGGCGAACACGGCGTAGCCCCAGCCCTGGGTGGTCTTGGCGCTGTGGTTGAGGAAGCTGTTGTCGGCCACGTTGATGAAGAACTGCGCGGAAGCCGAATGCGGCTCCATGGTGCGGGCCATGGCTACGCTGTACTTGACGTTCGGCAGGCCGTTGTCGGCTTCGTTCTGGATGCTTGGGCGCTTGTCTTTCTTTTCTTTCATGCCTGGCTCGAAACCGCCGCCCTGGATCATGAAGTTACCAATGACGCGGTGGAACACGGTGTTTTCGTAGTGGCCTGCCTTGACGTATTCGATGAAGTTGGCAACGGTCAGCGGTGCCTTTTCAGCGTTCAGTTCCAGGACGATGTCGCCATGGTTGGTGGTCAGTTTGACTTGGGTCATGATCGGTACTCTTGATGAATTAAAGCTTCATGAGATAAAGCGTTTTCAATGAATTCGTGGTTTTGGGCATTGGCGCCTGCAACCGGTTCAGCCTGTATTGGGCCAAGAAACGCAGTTTAGCGCGACAGACGCGAATTTCGAGGCTGTTTTTCATTTGCAGGCGATTAAATGCAGCCGTTTTCGGGCCTGCTCTGTCAGCAGCTTGACGGCATCGGCTATGATAGCGGCTTTGATTTGTCAGGCCCCGTCTGCGGCCGCGCACTTGTACGTTCAAGGATCCTATGAGCAAGCCCACTGTCGAACCTACCTCGAATTCCAAGACCGGCCCAGCCGTGCCGGCCAATTTCCTGCGCCCGATCATCCAGGCGGACCTGGACTCGGGTAAGCACACGCAGATCGTCACCCGCTTCCCGCCCGAGCCCAACGGCTATCTGCACATCGGTCACGCCAAGTCGATCTGTGTGAACTTCGGCCTGGCCCAGGAATTCGGCGGCGTCACGCACCTGCGCTTCGACGACACCAACCCGGCCAAGGAAGACCAGGAATACATCGACGCGATCGAAAGCGACATCAAGTGGCTGGGCTTTGAATGGTCCGGCGAAGTGCGCTACGCCTCGCAATACTTCGACCAGTTGCACGACTGGGCAGTCGAGCTGATCAAGGCCGGCAAGGCCTACGTCGATGACTTGAGCCCCGAGCAGGCCAAGGAATACCGCGGCACCCTGACCGAGCCGGGCAAGAACAGCCCGTTTCGTGATCGCTCCGTGGAAGAGAACCTCGACTGGTTCGCGCGCATGAAAGCCGGTGAGTTCCAGGACGGCGCGCGGGTACTGCGGGCCAAGATCGACATGGCCTCGCCGAACATGAACCTGCGCGACCCGATCATGTATCGCATCCGTCACGCCCACCACCACCAGACCGGTGACAAGTGGTGCATCTACCCCAACTACGACTTCACCCACGGTCAGTCGGACGCCATCGAAGGCATCACCCACTCGATCTGCACCCTGGAATTCGAAAGCCACCGGCCGCTGTATGAGTGGTTCCTCGAGCACCTGCCGGTACCGGCCCACCCGCGCCAGTACGAGTTCAGCCGCCTGAACCTGAACTACACGATCACCAGCAAGCGCAAGCTCAAGCAACTGGTGGACGAGAAGCACGTGCATGGCTGGGACGACCCGCGCATGTCCACGCTGTCGGGCTTTCGCCGCCGTGGCTACACGCCCAAATCGATCCGCAACTTCTGCGACATGGTCGGTACCAACCGTTCCGATGGCGTGGTCGACTTCGGCATGCTGGAATTCAGCATTCGTGATGACCTCGACCACAGCGCACCGCGCGCCATGTGCGTCCTGCGTCCATTAAAAGTGGTCATCACCAACTACCCGGAAGGCCAGGTCGAGAACCTCGAACTGCCGTGCCACCCGAAGGAAGACATGGGCGTGCGCGTCCTGCCATTCGCTCGGGAAATCTACATCGACCGTGAAGACTTCATGGAAGAGCCGCCAAAAGGCTACAAGCGCCTGGAACCCAACGGCGAAGTACGCCTGCGCGGCAGCTACGTCATTCGTGCCGACGAAGCGATCAAGGACGCCGACGGCAACATCGTCGAACTGCGTTGCTCCTACGACCCCGAAACCCTGGGCAAGAACCCTGAAGGCCGCAAGGTCAAAGGCGTGGTGCACTGGGTGCCGGCCGCGGCCAGCGTCGAGTGCGAAGTGCGTCTGTACGATCGCCTGTTCCGCTCGCCGAATCCTGAGAAGGCCGAAGACAGCGCCAGTTTCCTGGACAACATCAACCCTCAATCGCTGCAAGTTCTCACCGGTTGTCGTGCCGAGCCTTCGCTGGGCAACGCACAGCCGGAAGACCGTTTCCAGTTCGAGCGCGAAGGTTACTTCTGCGCGGATATCAAGGACTCGAAACCAGGTCATCCGGTATTCAACCGCACCGTGACCTTGCGTGATTCGTGGGGCCAGTGATTCAAGGAAACAACTA
Source organism: Pseudomonas sp. 65/3-MNA-CIBAN-0223 (assembly GCF_040310425.1). Taxonomy (NCBI): domain Bacteria; kingdom Pseudomonadati; phylum Pseudomonadota; class Gammaproteobacteria; order Pseudomonadales; family Pseudomonadaceae; genus Pseudomonas; species Pseudomonas sp. 65/3-MNA-CIBAN-0223. The sequence goes on along the minus strand of NZ_JBEOPV010000009.1, from coordinate 167,171 downwards.
AAGTGCTATCGATCTACAACACGCTCACCAAGAGCAAAGAAGTTTTCAAGCCGCTGGATGGCAACAATGTGCGCATGTACGTCTGCGGGATGACCGTGTATGACTACTGCCACATTGGCCACGGCCGCAGCATGGTCGCGTTCGACCTGGTGACCCGCTGGTTGCGGTTCAGCGGTTACAACCTGACCTACGTGCGCAACATCACCGATATCGAAGACAAGATCATCAACAGGGCGCGGGAGAACGGCGAGCCGTTCGACGCGTTGACCGAGCGCATGATCACCGCCATGCACGAGGACGAGGCGCGCCTCAACATCCTCAAGCCGGACATGGAGCCGCGTGCCACGGATCACATTCCGGGCATGCTGAGCATGATCCAGACCCTGATCGACAAGGGTTACGCTTACGCACCGGGCAATGGCGACGTGTACTACCGCGTGGCCAAGTTCATGGGTTACGGCAAGCTGTCGCGCAAGAAGATCGAAGACCTGCGCATCGGCGCCCGTATCGAAGTCGACGAGTCGAAACAGGACCCGCTGGACTTCGTACTGTGGAAGGCCACCAAGCCGGGCGAGCCAAGCTGGCCATCGCCTTGGGGCGACGGTCGTCCGGGCTGGCACATCGAGTGCTCGGTGATGTCCACCTGCTGCCTGGGTGAGACCTTCGATATCCATGGCGGCGGCAGTGACCTCGAGTTCCCGCACCATGAAAACGAAATCGCCCAGAGCGAAGCGGCCACCGGCAAGACCTACGCTAACGCGTGGATGCATTGCGGCATGATTCGCATCAATGGCGAGAAGATGTCCAAGTCCTTGAACAACTTCTTCACCATTCGCGACGTGCTGGAAAAGTACCACCCGGAAGTGGTGCGTTACCTGCTGGTATCGAGCCACTATCGCAGCGCGATCAACTACTCCGAAGACAACCTCAAGGACGCCAAGGGCGCACTCGAGCGTTTCTATCACGCCTTGAAAGGCCTGCCGAGTGTTGCTCCGGCCGGCGGCGAAGCCTTTGTCGAGCGTTTCACCCAGGTGATGAACGACGACTTCGGTACACCGGAAGCCTGTGCGGTGCTGTTCGAGATGGTCCGCGAGATTAACCGCTTGCGGGATACAGATATCGACGCGGCGGCGGGTCTGGCGGCGCGCCTGAAGGAACTGGCCAGTGTGCTGGGTGTGTTGCAGCTTGAGGCCGATGACTTCCTGCAGGCTGGTGCTGAAGGGCGGGTTGATGCGGCTGAAGTCGATGCGCTGATTGCTGCGCGTCTGGCCGCTAGGGCTGGTAAAGACTGGGCCGAATCGGACCGCATCCGCGACCAGCTCACCGCCATGGGCGTGGTGCTGGAAGATGGCAAGGGCGCGACTACCTGGCGTTTGGCTGACTGATAGCGATCGTCGTTGAAAACAAAACCCGCCTTGTGCGGGTTTTTGTTTTTTGGGTGCGTGTGGTCGAGGGGTAAACGCATTTTAGTGGTAAGAAGTGTTGGCGTTGTTCAACGTGTGCAGCGGTTAGTCTTCAGTGGTTGACTTTGTGTGTCGTTTCGGCGTTTCGAACTGGCAATAAGTTCGTTAGTTTTTTTGTGAGGTTTTTCCGAAGAGCGAGTAGGAAGTTTCCTTTTTGGTTTTTTAGTAAAGACAGGCGTGGTTAAGTAAGAGAAGTGTGTGATCCAATGGATGATATTTCTTGAGCTAGCACTTGTCCGCGATTCAGGTGCAATTAACTTTAGAAATGCCGTTTTCGCTTCTGGGAGGTTAATGTGCAAGACCTGATTACTTCTGAGTATCCCGATCATGTGTGCATCCACAATTTCTTCGAAGAGCAGGTTGCGCGCGGTCCGGGGTCAACGGCGCTTATCTTTGAGGGCCAAGTGCTCAGCTGAATAATAACATCCGGTCACCGATACCTTCCCATTAGTTGCGTCAAATACTGTGGGCTACTTATCAGTGTTAAATTCAGAAAGGACAAATCATGGCTAATCCTTATCGCGAACTTCTCACCACCCCGGGCGTCATGGGGTTAGTGATCGCGAGTTCCATTGCCCGTCTGCCCCAGGCAATGATCGGCATCGGCGTCATTACCATGTTGGTGCAGCAGACGGGTCTTTATTGGCTGGCGGGCTCGGTTGCCGGTACTTTTACCTTGGCGAATGCGCTAATCGGCCCGCACGTATCAAAACTCGTTGATCAACGGGGCCAGAGTCGGGTTCTGCCGTTTGTGACGGCCTTCAGCATTGGCATGTTGCTGGCGCTAATCATTGCTGTCTCTCTGAGGGCTCCGGCCCCACTGCTTTTTATTCTTGCGGGATTGGCGGGCACGATGCCGAGCATGCCCGCGATGATAAGAGCGCGCTGGACGCAACTTTTCCGCGGCAAGCCGCAATTACACACTGCCTTCTCTTTGGACACGGTTCTAACTGAACTCGCCTTTATCATCGGCCCACCACTCGCCATTGGTTTGAGCGTCAGCTTTTTCGCCGAAGCCGGGCCGCTTGTAGCCGTCTTGTTGCTGGTTGTCGGCGTGACGGCTTTTCTTATGCAACGGCAGACAGAACCGAAGGTGGTCGTTGGCGTTAAAAGGAACGCTAGCTCGATCCTGCTTATCCCCGGCGTTCGTACCATCGTGCTGGCGCTCTTGGCCATGGGTGTGATTGGCGGATCAATCGACGTTGCGGTTGTTGCCTTCGCCAACGCTCAAGGCTGGCCAGCGTCCGCCAGTTTCACCCTGGCAGCCTATGCGCTCGGTTCAATGATTGCGGGCCTGACGTTCGGCGCGATAAGGATTTCCTTACCGATTGAAAAGCAGTTCTTTATCGGAGTTCTGATAACAGCAGTCACAGCCGTGTTGCCCATTTTCTCACCGGACGTCTACATCCTTTCGGGGATGCTGTTTGTGGCAGGTGTGTCATTTGCGCCAACTATGGTCGTCGTCATGAACCTCGGTACTATCATTGTTCCGCCGTCTAGGATCACCGAAGGACTGACATGGATGACAACGGGTATCAGCATAGGCGTAGCGCTCGGTGGAGTACTATCGGGCTTGATCATCGATACTTATGGTGCACGAGCAGGGTTCGGTGTAGCCATTGCCGCAGGGCTAATAATGGTGGTCATCGTGCTGCTTGGCCTGCGCACCCTTCAAGCCGCGTCAGCGACGTATGCCGAGCCGATCTTTCAATAATTGGCAATGTCCAGGCTGGACAAATGGACGCAGCACTGCAAGAGGTGATTCAACTCAGCTAAGGCAATGAGTTTGCTACGCCCATCGTGAATTGATTCATCACTCGGCCTGACGCAACCGCTTGTAAAGCGTATTACGACTAACCCCCAACCGCCGGGCCAGGTGCGAAATATTCCCGCCCACTGCCTGCAACTGCCGATTTAAATCCTCGGCATCATCCAGATCCACTGCCAGCGGCTCCGGTCCATCCACCGGCTCCATCTGCATATCGACAAAAAAATCATCGGGCAAATGCTCCGGGCGCACCGGTTGCTCCTCGGCCATGGCCAGCGCCACCTGCATCACGCTGCTGACCTGGCGCAAATTCCCCGGCCACGGGTGGCGAGCAAACAACTCCAGCACCTCACGACTCAAACCCGCCCACTGCGACGGTTCGCGATGCTGTTCCCACAATCGTTTGAACAGCTCCTGCTTGTCACTGCGTTCCCTTAACGGCGGCAACTCCAGGGTCAACCCGCCGATGCGGTAATACAAATCTTCGCGAAACCGGCCCAATTGAACCTGTTCGCGCAGGGATCGATTGGTCGCCGAAATAATTCGAATATCCACCGGAAACAATTCACTGCTGCCCACCGGTTGCACGCAACGCTCCTGTAACACCCGCAACAGACGTGCTTGAGTCGGCAGCGGCATGTCGCCGATTTCATCGAGGAACAGGGTGCCTTTGTCGGCCTTGCGAATCAGCCCGATGCTGCCTTTCTGGTTGGCGCCAGTGAACGCGCCTTTTTCGTAGCCGAACAGTTCAGACTCCACCAACTCGGCGGGGATCGCTGCACAGTTCACCGCGATAAACGCCTGTTTGCTGCGCGAGCTGGCCTGGTGCAGAGCCTTGACGAAAACTTCCTTGCCCACACCGGTCTCACCGTGGATGAGCAGCGGAATGTCCTTCTCCAGCAACCGCTCGGCCTGGCGCACGGCTTTTTCCACCCGGCTGTCGCCAAAGTGCAAGGTATTGAGACTGATCCCAGCCGATGGTACTGCTGGTTGCTCGACGAACACTCGAGCCTTGACCGGCACTTGCTTGGGCCGTTTCAACAGGCACTGGAAGCGATTGCGTCCCGAGGTCTGCAGCGCGAAGGGCAGATCATCCGGCTGATTCAACAGTTCCAGCAATGAGACCTTGAACAGACTCTCGACGCTCACTCGCGACAGACTGATGCCGAGCAGATTGTCCGCCCGTCGATTGGCCGACAGCACCTGGCCGCTCTCATCAAAAATCAGCAAGCCGGCCCACTGGCTGTCGAGGTTGTTCAAACCGGTGTTGAAGGTCAGTTGGAAGTGTTGGCCGTGGAACAGGTTGAGAATCAGCCGGTTCTCCACGGTCTGACTCATCATCTTGACCATGCCCAGCGTGTGTGACGGCGGCAGGTAGCTGTCGCTTGACACATCCAGCACGGCGATCACTTTGCGCTCGGCATCGAAAATCGGCGCGGCGGAGCCGGTCATGAAGCGGTTGGCCTTGAGGAAATGTTCATCGTGTTCGATATGCACCGCCTGCTCACAGGCCAGCGCGGTGCCGATCGCGTTGGTTCCGCTGCAGCGCTCCATCCAGCTGGCCCCGGCGCTGAAGCCTCGGGTCAGTGTCGGCTCGATGAATCGCTGGGTCCCCCAAGATGTCAGCACCTGGCCCTGATTGTCGGCGAGCATGATCAGGCAGTTGGAGTTACTGAGGATGTTCTCGTAGTAGGGCAGGACCTCCTGATGGGTGGTCTGTACCAGTGAATGCTGGCTCTCCAGCAGTTGCGCTATGCCAGCGGCCGGCAGCTGATCGAAGGCCGGGGCGCTTTGATGGTCCAGACCAAACGCGCGGCAACGGGACCAGGAGTCCTGAATGATGGCGTCATGGGAGAGCGGCGAGGCAGGTACGGCCATGGCAGGCGATCTCTGAGCAAAGCTTTTATTGTTTTTATGGGTACTTCAGTTGCCCACGACCTGCGTGGGAGCTGCCGAAGGCTCGGGCCGCGTTCGGACGATCTTTTGATCTTGATTTCCAGCTCATTTGAAGACGCACAAGATCAAGATCAAGATCAAAAGATCGCAGCCTTCGGCAGCTCCTACAGGGACCGTGAAGAGTCCATAGAGTGTTGTTCACTATTGTTCATTGTCAACCGACCATCTGTTCAATTGTTCATTGGCGGTTGTTCATTTCTGTTCAGCATTGAACCCCGGCTGCTCGCCAGTTTGGCGTTTTTCCCAGTGGTTCAACGACTTGCGTTTCCTGGCATGAAACTCGCTCTACAGCCTGGGTCGCTTGACTCCAATAATAAAAAGGCCGAGCCATGTCGTTAACCCTGGAGCACGTCAGCCGCACCGTCGAAGGCCAGACCTGGATCGACGATGCGTGCCTGAATTTTGAAGCCGGTTCTTTCAACGTTCTGCTCGGTCGCACGCTGTCCGGCAAAACCAGCCTGATGCGCCTGATGGCCGGCCTGGACAAGCCCGACAGCGGGCGCATCCTGATGAACGGCGTCGACGTCACCCAACGCCCCGTGCGTCTGCGTAACGTCTCGATGGTGTATCAGCAGTTCATCAACTACCCGACCATGACCGTGTTCGAGAATATCGCCTCGCCTTTGCGCCAGGCAGGGGTGTCCAGGGACCTGATCGAGAGCAAGGTTCAGGAGACGGCGAAGATGCTGCGCATCGAGAAGTTCCTCCAGCGCCATCCGCTCGAACTGTCTGGTGGCCAGCAACAGCGCACTGCCATGGCTCGTGCCCTGGTCAAGGATGCCGAACTGATCCTGTTCGACGAACCGTTGGTCAACCTCGACTACAAGTTGCGCGAAGAGCTGCGCCAGGAAATGCGCGAGCTGTTCAAGGCCCGGCACACCATCGCGATCTACGCCACCACCGAACCCAATGAAGCATTGGCGTTGGGCGGCACCACGACCATTCTTCACGAAGGACGGGTGATCCAGAGTGGCAAGTCGTCCGAGGTCTATCACCAGCCGCAGAGTGTGCTGGCGGCAGAACTGTTCTCCGAGCCGCCGATCAACCTGATGCCCGGGCGCATTGCCGGCAATGAAGTCAGCTTCGCCAATTTCGTGCACTTCCCGCTGAACGTCGACCTGCGACCGGTCGGTGAGGGTGAATACCGCTTTGGCGTGCGGCCCAGTCATATTTCCCTGGTGCCGAGCAACGACGATGACCTGGAGCTGGCAGTAACGGTCGAGGTGGCGGAAATCAGCGGATCGGAAACCTTCCTGCACGTGCGCAACGAACATTTCCTGCTGGTGCTGCACTTGCCCGGGGTTCACGAATACGACGTCGACGCGCCGATTCGCATCTATATCCCGACCCACAAACTGTTTGTGTTCGATGCCCAGGGCCGCTTGGTCCAGGCACCCGGGCGCCGTATCGCGAGGGTTGCCTGATGGCCGAGATCCGCTTGCAGAACCTCGCCCACAGCTATACGCGCACGCCGAGCGGTCCGGAGGACTACGCGATCCGCGAGATGGATCACATCTGGGAGCAGGGGGGCGCCTACGCCTTGCTCGGCCCTTCGGGCTGCGGCAAGTCGACCTTGCTCAACATCATTTCCGGCCTGCTCAGCCCGTCCCAGGGCCAGGTGCTGTTTGACAGCAAAGTCGTCAACGACCTGACTCCGGAGAAGCGCAACATAGCCCAGGTGTTCCAGTTCCCGGTGGTCTACGACACCATGACGGTGTTCGACAACCTGGCCTTTCCATTGCGCAACCAGGGCATGGCCGAAGCGAAAATCCACAGCAAGGTCCAGGAGATTGCCGAGGTCCTCGACCTGCAGGCGCTGCTGGGCAAGAAGGCGCGCAACCTGACTGCTGACGAAAAACAGAAAGTCTCCATGGGCCGTGGGCTGGTCCGCGATGACGTCTCCGCGATCCTGTTCGATGAGCCACTGACCGTGATCGATCCGCACTTGAAGTGGAAGTTGCGGCGCAAGCTCAAGCAGATCCACGAGCAGTTCAACATCACCATGGTCTACGTCACCCACGATCAGCTGGAGGCCTCGACCTTTGCCGACAAGATCGCCGTGATGTACGGCGGCCAGATCGTGCAGTTCGGTACTCCGCGGGAGCTGTTCGAACGGCCGAGCCATACTTTCGTGGGCTATTTCATCGGCAGCCCCGGGATGAACCTGATCGACGTGCAGCCCCAGCCTGGGGGCGTCGGGTTTGCTTCGACCCACTTGCCGTTGTCCGAAGCGCAACAGCAGCGTATCGCTGAATCCGAATGGCAGACCCTGAAGGTTGGCATTCGTCCGGAGTTCGTCCATGTGTGGGACGAGCCATTCGATGACGCGATGCAGGCAAAAGTCGTACACGTCGAAGACCTCGGTACCTACAAGATCATGACCTTGAACCTCGATGGCGCCCCGCTGAAAGTACGCCTGGCCGAAGACAAGCCGGTGCCGCAAGGCACTGCCTACATCAGTTTCCCGGCCCAGTGGTTGATGGTCTATGCCGATGATTACCTGCTGGAGACGCAGCCATGAACAAGGTGCAGAACAACAAGGCCTGGTGGCTGGTGTTGCCGGTGTTCCTGCTGGTGGCATTCAGCGCAGTGATCCCGATGATGACCGTGGTCAACTATTCGGTGCAGGACATCTTCGATCAATCCAGTCGGTACTTCGTCGGCGCCGACTGGTACAAGCAGGTGCTGCTTGACCCGCGGCTGCATGACTCGTTGCTGCGCCAGTTCATTTACTCCGGCTGTGTGCTGCTGATCGAGATCCCCCTGGGCATTGCGATCGCGCTGACAATGCCGACCAAGGGCCGCTGGTCGTCGCTGGTGCTGATCATTCTGGCGATACCGCTGTTGATCCCGTGGAACGTGGTGGGCACCATCTGGCAGATCTTCGGCAGAGCCGACATCGGCCTGCTGGGTTCGAGCCTCAATGCCATGGGCATCAGCTACAACTATGCGGCGAACACCATGGACGCCTGGGTCACGGTGCTGGTGATGGACGTCTGGCACTGGACTTCGCTGGTGGCGCTGCTGTGCTTTTCCGGCCTGCGGGCGATCCCGGACGTGTACTACCAGGCGGCACGGATCGATCGGGCCTCGGCCTGGGCAGTGTTCCGCCATATCCAGCTGCCCAAGCTGAAAAGCGTACTGCTGATCGCGGTAATGCTGCGCTTCATGGACAGCTTCATGATCTACACCGAGCCGTTCGTGCTGACCGGCGGCGGCCCGGGCAACGCCACCACCTTCCTCAGCCAGACCCTGACCCAGATGGCGATCGGCCAGTTCGACCTTGGCCCGGCTGCGGCTTTCTCGCTGGTGTACTTCCTGATCATCCTGTTGGTGTCCTGGCTGTTCTACACCGCCATGACTCACTCTGACGCCAACCGCTGAGGTCTGCCATGAGCAAAAGAAAGCTGATCCCGTTGCTGATCTACATCCTGTTCCTGCTGGTGCCGATCTACTGGCTGCTGAACATGTCCTTCAAGAGCAACACCGAAATCCTCAGCGGCCTGACCCTGTTTCCGCAGGACTTTACCTTGGCCAACTACAAGGTCATCTTCACTGATCCAGCCTGGTACACCGGCTACCTCAACTCGCTGTATTACGTGAGCCTGAACACGGTGATTTCCCTGAGCGTGGCGTTGCCGGCCGCCTATGCGTTCTCGCGTTATCGCTTCCTGGGCGACAAGCACCTGTTCTTCTGGCTGCTGACCAACCGCATGGCGCCCCCGGCCGTGTTCCTGTTGCCGTTTTTTCAGCTGTACTCCTCGATCGGTCTGTTCGATACGCACATCGCCGTGGCCCTGGCGCACTGCCTGTTCAACGTGCCGCTGGCCGTGTGGATCCTCGAAGGCTTCATGTCCGGGGTGCCCAAGGAAATCGACGAAACGGCCTACATCGACGGCTACAGTTTCCCCAAGTTCTTCGTGAAGATCTTCATTCCGCTGATCGGCTCCGGTATCGGTGTTACGGCATTTTTCTGCTTCATGTTTTCCTGGGTCGAGTTGCTGCTGGCGCGCACCCTCACTTCGGTGAACGCCAAGCCGATCGCGGCGGTGATGACTCGCACGGTCTCGGCGTCCGGTATCGACTGGGGTGTGCTGGCGGCGGCAGGGGTACTGACCATCTTGCCCGGCATGCTGGTGATCTGGTTTGTGCGCAACCACGTGGCCAAGGGTTTTGCCCTGGGCCGGGTATGAGGAGCTGATGATGGAATGGATGAGCTGGACTGTCCCCACCGCGGTGTTTTTCATCGTCATTGGCCTGATCCTGGTGGGCATGACGACGTGGGAGCTGCGTTCTCCGAGCGTCCTTCGCCGGGGTTTTTTACCGATTGCCACCACCCGTGGCGATCGGCTGTTTATCGGTCTTCTCGGTAGCGCCTACCTGCATTTGCTGGTGATTGGCGCCACCGACTGGAGCATCTGGGTAGCGTCCGCGTTGTCCCTGGTGTGGCTGTTGGCTGTGATGCGCTGGGGCTAGTCGACATCGCTCGGCAAAGTTGCTCCAAAACTCAAACAGGAGGTCTCTATGTTCGACAAAAACAATAAGCTGCGACATAGCGTTTCATTGGCAGCCATGCTGGCACTCAGCGGGTTGAGCGCTGCGGCCTGGGCCGATGCCTATGAAGACGCCGCCAAGAAATGGATTGGCAGCGAGTTCAAGCCGTCCACGCTGACGCCAGAGCAGCAGCTCGAAGAGCTGAAGTGGTTTATCAAGGCTGCCGAGCCCTTTCGCGGGATGAACATCAAAGTGGTCTCGGAAACCCTGACCACCCACGAATACGAGTCCAAGGTGTTGGCCAAGGCCTTTACCGAGATCACCGGGATCAAGCTGACCCACGACCTGCTGCAGGAAGGCGATGTGGTGGAGAAGCTGCAAACCGTGATGCAGTCAGACAAGAGCATCTATGACGGTTGGGTCAACGACTCGGATTTGATCGGTACGCATTTCCGCTACGGCAAGACTGAATCAATCACCGACCTGATGGCCAACGAAGGCAAGAACTTCACCTCGCCGACGCTGGACATCAAGGATTTCATCGGCATCTCATTCACTACCGCGCCGGACGGCAAGATCTATCAACTGCCGGACCAGCAGTTCGCCAACCTCTACTGGTTCCGCGCCGACTGGTTTGAACGTCCGGACCTGAAGGCCAAGTTTAAGGAAAAGTACGGCTACGAATTGGGTGTGCCGGTGAACTGGTCGGCTTATGAAGACATTGCCAAGTTCTTCAGCGAGGACGTCAAGGAAATCGACGGCAAGCGTATCTACGGGCACATGGACTACGGCAAGAAAGACCCGTCGCTAGGCTGGCGATTCACCGATGCCTGGTTTTCCATGGCCGGTGGCGGTGACAAGGGTATCCCCAATGGCTTGCCGGTGGACGAGTGGGGCATCCGCGTCGAGGACTGCCATCCGGTCGGCTCCAGCGTAACCCGTGGCGGTGATACCAATGGCCCGGCAGCGGTTTATGCGACGCAGAAGTACGTCGACTGGATGAAGGCCTACGCTCCACCGGAAGCCGCAGGCATGACGTTCTCCGAATCCGGCCCGGTGCCGTCCCAGGGCAACATCGCCCAACAAATCTTCTGGTACACCGCCTTTACCGCCGACATGACCAAACCGGGCTTGCCGGTGGTGAACGCCGACGGCACGCCGAAATGGCGCATGGCACCGTCGCCACGTGGGCCTTATTGGGAAGAGGGCATGAAGCTTGGTTATCAGGACGTGGGGTCCTGGACGTTCATGAAGTCGACGCCTGAAAAACAAAAACTGGCGGCCTGGCTGTACGCGCAGTTCGTGACCTCGAAAACCGTTTCGCTGAAGAAAACCATCGTCGGCCTGACGCCTATTCGCGAGTCGGACATCAACTCGCAAGCCATGACCGACCTCGCGCCTAAACTCGGCGGCCTGGTGGAGTTCTATCGCAGCCCGGCCCGTGTGCAATGGACCCCGACCGGGACCAACGTGCCCGACTATCCGCGCCTGGCACAACTGTGGTGGAGCCACATCGCCGAAGCCGCCAGCGGCGAGAAAACCCCGCAACAGGCACTCGATGGCCTGGCCAAGGATCAGGACGCGATCATGACCCGCCTGGAACGCTCCAAGGCACAGCCGGTGTGCGGGCCGAAGATGAACCCGGAACGGGATGCGCAATACTGGTTCGACCAGCCCGGTGCTCCGAAGCCGAAACTGGCGAACGAGAAGCCAAAAGGTGAAACCGTGAACTACAACGAACTGCTGAAATCCTGGGCGGATGCGCGCAAGTAAAAGCTGAACTGTGAGAGGCGAACGGCACCGCAAGGTGCCGTTTTCATTTGTGCCTGACACACCGCAAAGATATCGACTGACCCACCGCCATCGCGGGCAAGCCAGCTCTCACAGGTTTCTGTGGTGCCCTCAAAACCCGGGTACACCCGAAATCACCCCCACAGGTTTCTAGGGTGGTCACATATTCCGCATGCACCGCAAATCACTGTGGGAGCTTGCCTGCAAGCGAATGCTGTCTGACATTCAACATTGATATCGACTGACCCACCGCTTTCGCGAGCTGGCTCGCTCCCACAGGTTTCAGCGGTGCTGACAAAACCTGGGAATACCCGAAATCACTGTGGGAGCTGGCTTGCCAGCGATGGGGCCGTTTGAGTCACCGCAGGAAATCCAAGCCTGAACACGGTCATTGCGCCAGGCAGGCTTTTTACGTCGGCCACACCCTGGTGAAGGCCCATGATCGAACGGACGATTGCCAACCCCAATCCGGTACTGCCCTGTGAACGCGAACGGCTGCTGTCGACGCGGTAGAAGCGGTCGAACAGGTGCGGCAGATGCTGCGCTTCAATTCCCGCGCCGGGGTTGCTGACCAGCAGCGAGGTCTGCGTCGCGCTTTGTTCAATCAGCAATGTCACGGTTTTCCCGGACGGGCAATGCCGCAAAGCGTTGGACAGCAAATTGGAGATCGCCCGTTGAATCATCAATCGATCGCCCATCACTGAAGCGCTGCCAAGCACATTCAAATGAATCTGCTTGTCCTGCGCCGACAGCAAAAACATCTCCGCCACCTTCGCCGCTTCAACCTCCAGCGCCACCGACTCAAACGGCGCCAGCGCCGACGGATCACTCACCTGCGCCAGAAACAACATGTCCGAAACTATCCGCGCCACGCGCTCCAGCTCTTCGGTGCACGACACCAGCACATCCTTGTACTCATCCACCGTGCGTTCGCGCGACAGCGTCACTTGCGCCTTGCCCATCAGGTTATTGATCGGCGTGCGCAATTCGTGGGCCAGATCATCGGAGAATTGCGACAGCTGCTGCACCCCCGCATCCAGCCGATGCAGCATGAAGTTGATGCCTTGCGCCAGTTCGCTCAACTCCTGCGGCATGTTCACCACTGACAACCGATGCTCCAGATCCTGGGTCGAGACCATCGCCGCCACTTTGCGAAACTCACGCATCGGCGCCAACCCGCGCTGCACGGCGCCCCACGCGGTCAGGCCGATGAACACCAGCAGCAACGGCAAGGCAATCAGCGTCGAACGCAGATACGCGCTGAGTAGGGCCTGGTCGTGCGCGTTATCGATCGATAACAGCACCGGCACGCTGCTGCCATCCTTGAGGCGAATCAGCTTCGACACGGTGAGGAATTTTGCCCCCTCGGCGTCGGTACTTTCCGAATAAACCAATTGGTCGGTGGTGGCCCGCACGGCTTTCAACTCAACTCGCAGGTCGCGTAATCCGCTGCCGGACTTGAGCAGCGGCGAGCGTTGATTGACAAGGTCGTAAATCGTCAGCGTGAGGTTGTCGTGGCCCATCACCTGATCGAGGAGGACATGCGGTTTACCGCTGATTTCATTGGCGTCAACGTACAGCGACAGGCTGTGCTCGACCTGTTCCATCTTCTTTTCCAGGCTGTCTCTGGACAACGCATTCAGCTCATGGGTCAGGGCGAAATAAGCGAGGATCGCCAGAAACACCACCAGCAGCGCGCCGAGGATGCTCACCGTCAAGCCAAGGCGCATCGACAGGCTGGCCGGCTTCATTCCCGCGCCTCCAGCACGTAACCGACACCGCGCAGGGTGTGGATCAACTTGTGCTCGAACGGGTCATCGATTTTCGCCCGCAGACGCCGGATCGAGACCTCCACGACGTTGGTGTCGCAGTCGAAATTCATGTCCCACACCAGCGAAATGATCTGTGTGCGGGTCATCACCTCGCCGGACTGGCGCATCAACAGATGCAGCAGGGCGAATTCCTTGGTGGTCAGGTCGATGCGCTGTTCGCCGCGAAACGCACGATGCCGGCCGGGGTCGAGTTCCAGATCGGCGACTTTCAGCACTTGCGGCACCGGGATGTTCTCGCTGCGGCGCATCAGCGTGCGCACCCGCGCGAGCAATTCGGGAAACTCGAACGGCTTTACCAGATAATCGTCGGCGCCCAGGTCGAGGCCGCGAATCTTGTCGGCCAGACGCCCGCGCGCGGTGAGCATCATCACCCGCGTCGAATGCGTGCGACGCAGTTGCTCCAGCACGCCCCAGCCGTCGAGTTCGGGCAGATTGACGTCGAGAATGATCAGGTCATAAACCTGTTGTTGCGCCAGATGCAAACCATCGGCGCCGGTGGCCGCGTGGTCAACGATATAACCACTTTCGGTCAAACCCTGATGCAAGTATTCGGCAGCTTTAAGCTCGTCCTCGATCACAAGGATTCGCATGATCAATCACCACTTTAATTGAATGGATGTGTAATTAAGGTGACCGGGAAAGTTATTGTTTTTGTAAGGTCTTCCCGGCAGGCGCTATTAACGACTAACGATTTTTCCGACGGGTATTTCTCCGTTTGCAGGCGTGCACGGTAAAGGCTGAAGTGGCTACAGAGTCAACCTGAGACGTGCGCCATGAGGCTCTAAAGTGGCTGTCTGCGACAGCCTGTCGCAGCGACGCAGGCGTTTGCATATGACCTTCCTGCTTGGGCAAGTGCTGTTCAGCAGATAACTTAGACTCATTTGTTTCTATGTATTGCCAATTTAGCTTTTTGCACTTCGCATCCTAGAGCAAAACAACTTGGCGAAACCGTGGATAACGGATTTGTAATGTTCCAGTCACCTTGTCGATAAGTTCAAAACCCTACCGTGGCGGCATCGAAAAATCCTCAATGAAGGAAGTCTTCCATTGCCCGTTTCAAGACAACTGACGGCGCGATCACGCCTGCAAAAAACAGCCAGTGGCATTCTGTTGCTGACCATTACCAGCCTCGCGGGCGCATCGACCCTGACCCTCGATCAGGCCCTGCAAACGGCGTTTGCCGGCAACCCGGATCTGGCCGCTGCGCAGTGGGAAATAGGTATCGCCGAGGGTGACCGCCAACAGGCCGGGCTGATCCCCAACCCTGAAGTCTCGTGGGAGGCTGAAGACACCCGTCGCGACTCGCGTACCACCACGGTGATGCTCAGTCAGCCGATCGAACTGGGTGGCAAGCGCGGCGCGCGCATCGACGTCGCCAGCCGCGCGCAGGACGCCGCTGGCATCGAGCTTGAGCGCAAGCGCAACACCTTGCGCGCCGATGTGATTCAGGCGTTCAACAGCGCCCAGACTGCGCAGCAACGCTTGCAGTTGTCCCGCCAGTCACTGCAACTGGCCGAGCACGGTTTGCGTGTGGCGCAAGGGCGGATCGAGGCCGGTAAGTCGTCACCCGTCGAAGGCACGCGGGCGCAGGTGCAACTCTCGGAAGTGCGCCTGGAACTGAGCCGCGCCGAACGCGATCAGGCCAACGCCTATCAACAATTGGCGCAGGTCATGGGCGCGCCGCTGCCGACCTCGACCACGGTGCAAACCGCCACGCAAAACCTCGCCAACGTGCCGCCGCCGAATCGTTTGCTTGAGCGTCTGAACGAGACCGCCGAGCTGCGTCTGGCCAAGTTGCAGATCGATCAGCGTGAAGCTTCGTTGGGGCTGGAAAAGTCCCAACGCATTCCCGATCTCACCGTCAGCATCGGCAGCCAGTACAGCGAAACCGAGCGCGAGCGGGTCAACGTGGTCGGGCTGACGATGCCGATTCCGCTGTTCAATCGTAATCAGGGCAACGTCCTCGCGGCGGCACGCCGAACTGATCAGGCGCGGGATCTGCGCAACGCCACCGAGCTACGCTTGCGCACGGAAATCCAGTCCAGCCTTGAGCAATGGCAGACGGCCAACGGCGAAGTCAAAGCGTTCAACCAGACCATCCTGCCCGCCGCGCAAAGCGCTGTTGAAAGCGCCACCCGGGGTTTCGAAATGGGCAAGTTCGGCTTCCTCGATGTGCTCGATGCTCAGCGCACCCTGATCGCTGCGCGCAGCCAATACATCCAGGCAGTCAGCGAGGCGACCGACGCCCGCGTACGCATTGAACGGATCTTCGGCGACCTCAGCGTCCGCCCTTGAATTTCACTTTTCAGATCACTGCGCGCAGGTTCGGCGCAGAGGAGTTTCCATGGATAAAAAACTGATCGTGGTCGCTGCGGCGGCGCTGGTTTTGGGCATCGGCATCGGCTCGATGTGGGCGGGCAATGGCGTTATCGACGCGCACGCCGATGAGGCTTCGGAACATGCCGAGCACGCGGATCACGCCGAGGAGGGCGCCGCAGCCGAGGGCGAACATGGCGAAGAAGGCCACTTCGAATTGAGCACCGAGCAGATCACCGCCGCCGGCATTCAACTGGTCGAAGCGCGGGCGCAGAACATCAGCCTCGGTTTGCCGTTCCCCGGCGAAGTGCGCTTCGACGAAGACCGCACCGCGCATGTGGTGCCGCGTGTGCCGGGCGTGGTCGAGTCGGTGGCGGTCAACCTTGGCCAGTCGGTGAAAAAGGGTCAGTTGCTGGCGGTGATCGCCAGCCAGCAGATCTCCGATCAGCGCAGCGAGCAAGCCGCCGCACAACGTCGTCTGGCGTTGGCGCGCACCACCTATGAGCGTGAGAAAAAACTCTGGCAGGACAAGATTTCCGCCGAGCAGGATTTCCTCCAGGCGCGCCAAGCGTTGCAAGAAGCCGAAATCGCCGTGAGCAATGCCCGGCAAAAAATCAGTGTGCTCAGCGGCAGTGTGGTTGCCACCGGCGGCAACCGCTACGAATTGCGTGCGCCGTTCGACGGTGTCGTGGTGGAAAAACACCTGACGCCGGGCGAGGTGGTCGATGAGTCTACGGCAGCGTTCACCCTCTCGGATTTGTCGCGGGTGTGGGTGACGTTTGGCGTATCACCGAAGGATCTGAACAAGGTACAGGTGGGCAAAAAAGTCACGGTCAGCGCAGCGGAGCTGAATGCCGAAGTGGTTGGCAGCGTGGCTTATGTCGGAAGCCTGCTCGGCGAGCAGACCCGTACTGCAACGGTCCGCGTGACGCTGGAAAACCCGCAGGGTTCGTGGCGTCCCGGATTGTTCGTCACTGCGCTGGTGGCTACCGACAGTCGCGAAGCGAAAGTCGCCGTGCCGGAAACCGCGATCCAGACGGTCGAGGACAAACCCTCGGTATTCGTCCGTACCGACGACGGCTTCGAGACGCGAGCGGTGGAGCTGGGCAGCCGCGCCGATGGTTTTGTAGAAATCACCCAAGGCCTGGACGCGGGCGCACAAGTCGCCAGCGCCGGCAGCTTTGTCCTCAAATCGGAACTGGGCAAAGCCTCGGCCGAACATTCTCATTGATCCCGGAAGGCCCTCATGTTCGAACGCCTAATCCAGTTTGCCATCGAGCAGCGCATCATCGTGCTGCTCGCCGTTCTGCTCATGGCCGGCCTCGGCATCGCCAGTTATCAAAAACTGCCGATCGACGCCGTGCCCGACATCACCAACGTCCAGGTGCAGATCAACACCGGCGCGGCCGGGTTCTCGCCGCTGGAAACCGAGCAGCGCATCACTTTCCCGATTGAAACCGCCATGGCCGGTCTGCCGGCGCTGGAGCAGACCCGTTCGTTGTCGCGTTCGGGGCTGTCGCAGGTCACGGTGATTTTCAAGGACGGCACCGACCTGTTCTTCGCCCGCCAATTGGTCAACGAGCGTTTGCAAATCGCCAAGGAGCAATTGCCCGAAGGCGCGGAAGCCGTGATGGGACCGATCTCCACCGGCCTTGGCGAGATCTTTCTTTGGACGGTCGAAGCGCAGGAAGGCGCGCTGAAGGACGACGGCACGCCGTACACGCCAACCGATCTGCGGGTGATTCAGGACTGGATCATCAAACCGCAATTGCGCAACGTGCCGGGCGTCGCCGAGATCAACACCATCGGTGGTTTCGCCAAGGAATATCAGATTGCGCCGGATCCGAAACGCCTGGCCGCGTACAAGCTCACCCTCACCGATCTGGTCACCGCGCTGGAGCGCAACAACGCCAACGTCGGCGCCGGTTACATCGAGCGCAGCGGCGAGCAATTGCTGATCCGTGCGCCGGGGCAAGTGGCGAGCACCGAGGACATCGCGAACATCGTCATGGCCAACGTCGACGGCACGCCGATCCGCATCAAGAACGTCGCCACCGTGGACATCGGCCGTGAACTGCGCAGTGGCGCGGCCACGGAAAACGGGCGTGAAGTGGTGCTCGGCACGGTGTTCATGCTGATTGGTGAAAACAGCCGCACGGTGTCGCAAGCAGTCGCGAGCAAGCTTGAACAGATCAATAAGTCCCTGCCTGTCGGGGTGATCGCCGTGCCGGTTTACGACCGTACGCACTTGGTCGACAAAGCCATCGCCACGGTGAAGAAAAACCTCATCGAAGGCGCGATTCTGGTGATCGCGATTCTGTTCCTGTTCCTCGGCAACATCCGCGCGGCGCTGATCACGGCGATGGTGATTCCGCTGTCGATGCTGTTCACCTTCACCGGGATGTTCAGCAACAAGGTCAGTGCCAACCTGATGAGCCTCGGCGCGCTCGACTTCGGCATCATTGTCGACGGCGCGGTGGTGATCGTTGAAAACACCCTGCGTCGCCTGGCCCATGCGCAGCAACATCATGGGCGTTTGCTGACCCGCGCCGAGCGTTTCAAGGAAGTGTTTGCCGCGGCGAAAGAGGCGCGGCGACCGCTGATTTTCGGTCAGTTGATCATCATGGTCGTATACCTGCCGATCTTCGCCCTCAGCGGCGTCGAAGGGAAAATGTTCCACCCGATGGCGTTCACCGTGGTCATCGCTTTGCTCGGTGCGATGCTGTTGTCGGTGACCTTCGTGCCAGCGGCGATTGCGCTGTTCGTCACCGGTAAGGTCAAGGAAGAAGAGGGCGCGGTGATGCGCGGCGCACGCAAGGTGTATGCGCCGGCACTGGCCTGGGTCATGTCGCATCGCGCTGTCGCCGTGGGCGCGGCGGTGGCGGTGATCGTGCTCAGCAGCGTGCTCACCAGCCGTATGGGCAGCGAGTTTGTGCCGAGCCTCAGCGAGGGCGATTTTGCCTTGCAAGCCTTGCGCGTACCGGGCACCAGCCTGACGCAATCGGTGGACATGCAGCAGCGTCTGGAAACGTTGATTCTCGCCAAGGTGCCGGAAGTCGAGCGGGTGTTCGCCCGAACGGGGACTGCGGAAATTGCCTCCGATCCGATGCCGCCGAACATCTCCGACAGCTACGTGATGCTCAAACCCAAAGAGCAGTGGCCGGAACCGGGCAAGTCCCGCGAAACCCTGATGGCGGAACTGCAAGCAGCCGCCGCGACGCTGCCGGGCAGCAACTATGAAATGTCGCAGCCGATCCAATTGCGCTTCAACGAACTGATCTCCGGCGTGCGCAGCGATGTTGCGGTGAAAGTGTTCGGCGATGACATGGACGTGCTCAATGCCACCGCCGCGAAGATCGCCACGGCGATGCAGAAGGTCAACGGCGCGTCCGAGGTCAAAGTCGAACAGACCACCGGGTTGCCGGTGCTGACCATCAACATTGACCGCGACAAAGCGGCGCGTTACGGGCTCAACGTCGGTGATGTGCAGGACACCATTGCCGTGGCGGTGGGCGGACGGCAGGCCGGGACGTTGTATGAGGGCGATCGGCGTTTCGACATGGTTGTGCGCTTGTCCGATGCCATGCGCAAGGACATCGATGGTTTGTCGGCGCTGCTGATTCCAGTGCCTGCGGTGAACGGTACGGCCAACCAGATCGGCTTCATCGCCCTGCAGGAAGTCGCCAGCCTCGACCTGGTGCTCGGGCCGAATCAGGTCAGCCGCGAGAACGGCAAGCGCCTGGTGATCGTCAGCGCCAACGTGCGTGGGCGTGACATTGGTTCGTTTGTCAGCGAGGCGGGCGAAGTCATCGAGCGTGACGTGCAAGTACCGGCCGGTTACTGGACCAGTTGGGGCGGGCAGTTCGAGCAACTGCAATCGGCAGCCAAACGCTTGCAGATCGTCGTGCCGGTGGCGTTGCTGCTGGTGTTTGGGTTGTTGTTCATGATGTTCAACAATCTCAAGGATGGTCTGCTGGTGTTTACCGGGATTCCGTTTGCCCTGACCGGTGGGGTCATGGCGCTGTGGTTGCGCGATATTCCGTTGTCGATTTCGGCGGGCGTGGGGTTTATCGCGCTGTCGGGTGTGGCGGTGCTTAACGGTTTGGTGATGATCGCGTTTATCCGCAATCTGCGCGAGGAGGGGCGGTCGCTGTCGGATGCGATCAACGAAGGTGCGCTGACACGTCTGCGGCCGGTATTGATGACTGCGTTGGTGGCGTCGCTGGGGTTTATCCCGATGGCGCTGGCGACCGGCACGGGTGCGGAAGTGCAGCGCCCGTTGGCGACGGTGGTGATCGGCGGAATCCTGTCCTCGACCATCCTCACGCTGCTGATATTGCCGGCGCTCTATCAACTCGCCCATCGCCGGGATGAGGACTCCGTCCCTACCTGACTGTGAACACAACCCCTATGGCGAGGGAGCAAGCTCCCTCGCCACAGGTATTTCTCCGGCCTGAAAATTTTCTGTGTGGTTGCCGCACTTTCCCACATAACGAATATGTAATCCCCACGCCACCGTCACGATAGGTTCGGATTGTTACCTTGATCCCGTCAGCTACTTAAACGAGGAATCAAACATGAAATTCGCTCAGATCAGTGCCTTCACTGCAGCCCTCGCGTTGTCTTCCCTGGCCATGGCCGAAGGTGGCGGCGACCGCACTTTCGAAAAAATGATGGCCGCCAAGGACCGCTCTGTGGAGCTGTTTGTCGCCAAGGAAAAGGCTGCTGGCAATCCGGTCGTCGTCAATGAAAAGAAAGACGACAAGACCCAGGACCTGTAACCACACCGTGCTGGAACAAGCCTGTCATCGCGCATCGATGCCGGGCTTTTTTATGGAGGAGTTGAACATGAAGTTGATCAAGTCGTTGACCCTCGCCGGCGTCATGGCGATGTCCATGAATGTGTTGGCCGAGGGCGGTGGTGACCGCACGTTCGAGCGCGCATTCAGCGCCAACGCCAAAGCCATGGCGCAATACTCCGCCAACCAGGGCAAGGCGCCGCCAGTGGTGAGGGATTACGGGTACGGGATGAAGCTGGATGTGGTGAAAATCGTCAGCGTCGTGAAGCCGCAGCCGGACTGCTCGGTCGTCCCCACCGCCATGACCTATGAAGATTCGCAAGGGCAGCTCAACACCCTCAAATACAGCGTGGCGGGCGTCTGCCGGAACAGCGGTGGATAGCCGACACCGGGGGGATTGCAATATCACGATCTGTATTTCGCTTCGGGATGTTTAAGTGTGTAGGTCAATTGCAGAACCTTCCCACAATGTTTTCAGGTTGTCCGTCGGACGTCGGCTCTCTAGTGTGTGGATGTCGCGGCCAAATCAGCGATCGCGATTGGAACCCCGTGGTTTAACTGGCAGCAAAAGCATCTTTCATAACGTATTCTTGCGCACCTTGATGGTGTGCACTCCGTTATGGCGGCTGTGCGCGGGAGACTTCGAGTCTGTCGGGTTTTGCTCAATTGCCCGGGTTCCAACCTGCGTACAGCTGCTACCCCTTCGCGAGGAACCTAATGGGTCAGCTGCACCGTCAAGCTGAGTGAAAACATTATGAAAAAGCCAACGCCCAATCCGCCTGAAACAACCGTTCCAGCGGACGCCAATACAACTTCCCCCTACGTCTCGCCATTCGCAGAAGGCATCGTGGCATCGCCAGCCACTTTTTCAGGTGCGCCGGTAAGCGCTCGGCCTCAATGACCGCGTGGGGCTCCAGCATAAGGGGGTAAGTGATTCTAAACACCGGGCATAAAAAAGGCGGCCCGAAGGACGCCAAAAATTCACCTCTTACCAAAGGAGCAAGGAGCTTCTAAAGGTGAATGTGTTGTGCTCGTGAACTCAGAGAATCGCCAACGGGTATTCGACAATCACCCGCACTTCATCCAGATCGGACTCAAACGCCGTGGCGCGAGTAGTGGCCTGGCGCAAGCGCAATGACAGGTCTTTCATCGAACCACTCTGCACCACGTATTTGACTTCGATATCGCGCTCCCAGCGCTTCTGATCCGTCAGCGGATTACCTTCGGCATCCCGGCGCATGTACACCGCGTTGGCGTTGGAATAATCGGCATCAGTACCACGCGCATATCGGGTCATGAATGACAGACCGGGCACACCGTAGGTCGTCATGTCGAGGTCATAACGCACCATCCACGAACGTTCTTTCGGCGAGTTGAAGTCGCTGTACTGGATGGAGTTGTCGAGGAAGATCGAGTCGGACTGGCGCAGGTAATCGAAGTCGTCATTACCGTTGTTGCGCTGGTGGGAGAGGGCGACGGAGTGGGCGCCGAACTTCACGCCGGCACGGCCGCTCCAGATGTTGTTATCGAACTCGCCGAGCAGTTGTTTGCCCTCATCGACAGCCTTGTAATAGTTCAGGCCGCCGAACAGCGACAGGTCATCGGAGAGCGGATAGGTCCAGGCGGTACCGGCGTAATACTGATTCCAGGCGTCTTTGAGACGGCTGGAGTAGAGGCTGAAACTGAGGTTTTTGTTCAGTACATAGTCGCCGCCGCCGTAAGCGATCCACGGCGAATTGACCGGGCCGGCGTAGAAGGTCGCGAAATTCTCGCGCATATCGCTGGACACCGGTTGGCTCATAGCGTGCAGTCGACCGCCCTGAACCGATAGACCTTCAATGCTGGTGTTGGTCACCGTCACGCCGCGAAAGCTTTCTGGCAGCAAACGAGAGTCACCCGCCGCCACTACCGGGTTGGCCGGGAATACATCACCGACCCTGACCACCGTATCGAACGCCCGCACTTTCGCGGCGCCCCCGACCTTGGTGTATTCGTCCCGCGCCTCGCCGTCACTGTTGACCGGCAGCACATCAAAGGAACTGCGGCCACCGTTGCGCCCGTCACCGGTGTCGAGTTTCAAGCCGATCATCGCAAAAGCATCAACACCGACCCCGACGGTGCCTTGGGTAAATCCGGATTCGAACTTGCTGATTACCGCATGTGCCCAGGCTTCGGAATAACCATTGCCGGAAGGGCTGGACTGGCCGTTGCGGTGATCACGATTGAAGTAGAAGTTGCGGTTGAGTACCGTCAGGCTGCTGCCTTGGACAAAGCCCTCAGGCTTGTCTTCTGCAAACACCATGGACGGCCCGGAGCCGACCACCACCGCTAAAGCGGCCATCGACATTTTTGTATTGTTAACCATCAAACACTCCTTGGGTTCGGCAGAACGGGAACGTGCTTCGGCGTGGGTTTTATTGTTCGACGGACAAGGGGCCGCCGGCATGGTCGCCGGGTGACATCGTTGCAAGCTGCGGATAACGCCAAGGTGATGGGGGAATTACAATTTCGTCATGTGCGTTTGATTTGAACTCAATCGGTGTGTGGGATTGTTTGTTTCCTCGCTTTTATCGGAATCCTTTACCAGATGAAGCTTGGTGGTCCGTAGTTTGACTTTGCCTTCGCGCTCATCTGCCAAGGATTTCAAGCCGTCCAGTAGTTCGGAAAAAATGTCTCGTTTGATTGTTCCTCCGTGCCTCGATTGATCTTTTCAGCAATTACTGAGGATAGAGAAGTGCCTCAATTCTGGCTGTAGGACGAACCTGACCTTCTTGCAAGGGCTTTCGGTGGAGCAACAAGAGACTTCGCGATTGACGTGTCGGAACAATCCACAGCACTATCCGAACATGACTGCCCAACACCGAATGAACATGATGTGCTCCTCTATGACCGCTTCCGGCGGGCCATAAGGTCATGCGTGTTTGTCATTTGACGGCTACCCAAAGCCCCGCCAGAAATGGACGGGGCTTTTTCATTGCCCGTCCGCACATGGCGCATGGAGAGAGAAATGTTCGAAATCCGAAGAGCGACCCTGGACGATGCCCAGATTGCCTTCGATATCCGGCGACTAGCGATTCGGCATCAATGCATCGGTGCCTACAGCCAGCAGCAAATGCTCGATTGGACGAGAGGTTCGGCCGAGGACGGTTACGACACACTCATGGCAAAGCATTTCTATTTGGGGTGCGTGGACGGTGAAGCGGTAGCGACCGGGATGCTAGATCTGCAGCATCGTGAAATCGGTGCGATCTTTATTCTTCCTGATTTCATGCAGCGGGGGTTGGGTCAGCGTGTCCTGTATTTTCTTGAAAATCTGGCGCGGGAACTGGGGCTGGCAGAGGTGTGTCTGGACGCAACGTTGAACGCTGCCGATTTTTACCGGCGCTGCGGTTACGTCGGGGAGGGGAGTGCGATTTACCAATCACCTTCAGGGCTGCAACTGGCGTGTGTACCGATGGTGAAGAACCTTTGATTCCATTGTGGCGAGGGAGCTTGCTCCCGCTGGACTGCGCAGCAGGCCCCGCTTCTCAGCTGAACAGCGGGGTCGTTTCGCGTCCCAGCGGGAGCAAGCCCCCTCGCCACAAAAAACGGCACCCGAAGGTGCCGTTTTGTTTTCTACCGATTACCGCCAAGCGATCAACCCGCCAATACCGCCTGCTGAACCAGGGTCAGCAACGGCTGTGGGTACACGCCGAGGAAGAAGGCGACCACAGCGATGGCCAGCAGCATCACGCCGCCTGCACGTTGTTCCCAGTGCAGTTGCGCATCGTGGCGACGCAGGTTCGGCTCGATCAGGTACAGGGTGACCATCACGCGCAGGTAGTAGAAGACGCCGATGGCGCTGCCCAGTACCAGGGAACCGACCAGCCACCATTGATGCGACTCGACGCCGGTGGCGATGATGTAGAACTTGCCGATGAAGCCCGCAGTCAGCGGGATACCGGCCAGGGACAGCATCATCACGGTCAGTACCGCAGTCAGGTACGGACGGCGCCAGAACAGGCCGCGGTATTCGTACAGGGCATCGGCGTCACGGCCGTTGTACGGCGAGGACATCAGCGTGATCACGCCGAAGGCGCCGAGGCTGGTGATGACGTAGGTGACCAGGTACACGCCGATGGCTTCCACGGCCAGGCCCTTGCTCGCCACCAGGGCGATCAGCAGGTAACCGAAGTGCGCGATGGACGAGTAACCCAGCAGACGCTTGAGATTGCTCTGGGTCAGGGCCAGCAGGTTACCGAACAAAATCGACGCGATGGCGATAATGGTCAGCACGTCACTCAGCACACCGCTGCTTGCGGCTGGGGAGATCTGGAACAGACGCACCATCACGGCGAACACAGCGACTTTCGACGCGGTGGCCAGGAACGCGGCCACCGGTGCCGGAGCACCTTCGTAAACGTCCGGGGTCCAGAGGTGGAACGGTACCAGCGACAGCTTGAATGCCAGACCGACCAGCATCATGCCCAGGCCCAGTTGTGCCAGCGAGCTCGGCAGGCCGGTGGCCGCGAGGGCCTGGCCAATACCGACGAAGCTCAGGCTGCCGGAATCGGCATACAGCAGGGCCATGCCGAACAACAGGAATGCGGAACCGGCGGCCGACAGCACCATGTATTTGATGCCGGCTTCCAGCGAACGCTTGTTGAAGAAGGCATACGCCACCAGACCGTAGACCGGCACCGACAGCAGTTCCAGACCGATGAACAAGCCGGCCAAGTGCTGCGCGCTGACCAGCACCAGGCCGCCCAGGGCGGACATCAGGATCAGCAGGTAAAGTTCTTCACGGTTGCCCGGGTAACCCGAACCCCCATCGCCGAGGTAGGCGTGGGCGAGGGTTACACAAGCGAGGGTGGCGACCAGGATCAGCGCCATGTACAGGCAGGCGAAGCTATCAATCTGCAGCAACGGGGTCACGGCCAGAGGCGCAACTTTCAGGGCTGGCAGGATCGACAGCAGCGCCAGGTTCAGACCTGCCACGGAAATCAGGAAGGTCTGCGAGTGGTTACGGCGCCAGGCAATCGCCAGCATCACCACGATGATCGTGATGGTGGTGATCAACAGCGGCGCCAGCGCGATAAAGTGTTGAGTAGTGAATTCCATAGCGCTCTTACCGGGCCGAAGCGAGTTGAGTGAAGGCGGTACTGAGCCATTGCTGCACGCCATGCATCGTGGCGGCAGAGGTATCGAGGAACGGTTGCGGGTATACGCCGAGGTAAATCAGCAGTACCGCAAGGCCCAGCACCATGATCAGTTCGCGAGCATCCATGCCATGCAGCACCGCGTCCGATTTGGACGGGCCGAAGTAGGCACGGTGAATCATGATCAGCGAGTACACCGAACCGAACACCAGGCCGGTCGTGGCAATCGATGTGATCCATGGAGCGCTGGCGAACGTGCCGAGCAGGATCAGGAACTCGCCCACAAAGTTACCCGTACCCGGCAAGCCCAGGGACGCGGCAGCAAAGAACAGGCTGATGGCGGGCAGGTAGGCGATCTTCGACCACAGGCCACCCATCTGGCGCATGTCGCGGGTATGGGTGCGCTCATACAACTGGCCGCTGAGGATAAAGAGCGCGGCTGCCGAGACACCGTGCGCCAGCATCTGCATCACTGCGCCCTGCAGCGCGAGCTGGCTGCCGGAATAGATGCCGATCAGCACGAAGCCCATGTGGGAAACGGACGAGAAGGCAATCAGACGCTTGATGTCGGTTTGCGCGAACGCCAGGAATGCGCCGTAGAAAATCCCGATCAGACCCAGGGTCATGGCGATCGGCGCGAACTCGGCCGAGGCATTCGGGAACAGCGGCAAGGCGAAACGCAGCAGGCCGTAGGCGGCCGTTTTCAACAGGATACCGGCCAGGTCGACCGAACCTGCGGTTGGCGCCTGGGCGTGAGCATCAGGCAACCAGGAGTGGAACGGCACGACTGGCAGCTTCACCGCGAAGGCAATGAAGAAGCCCAGCATCAGGATGTACTCGGTAGTGAGCGACATCTTGGTTTTCAACAGGTCGGCGTAGTTGAACGTGATCACGCCGGTGTTGTTGAAGTTGACCAGTACCAGACCGAGGATCGCCACCAACATGATCAGGCCGGAAGCCTGGGTGAAGATGAAGAATTTGGTCGCCGCGTAGATCCGGGTTTTCTTGCCGTCCGAAGAACTGTGACCCCAGAGCGCGATGAGGAAGTACATCGGCACCAGCATCATTTCCCAGAAGAAGAAGAACATGAACAGGTCGAGGGCGAGGAACACGCCGACGACACCGCCCAGGATCCACATCAGGTTCAGGTGGAAGAAGCCAACGTGTCGCTGGATCTCTTTCCACGAGCACAGTACCGAGAGGATACCCAGCAGGCCGGTCAGCAGGATCATCAACAGCGACAGGCCGTCGAGGGCCAGGTGCACGCTGATGCCGAAACGCTGGATCCAGGTGTGCTTGAACTCAAGCGCCCAGGTTGGATCGGCGCCAGGCGCCGGGGCAAATGAATAGTTGCCGGTTGCCCACAGCCAGAGGCCAAGAGCGAGCAACAGGGACATGGTGATCAGCGCAATCCAGCGCGGGAGGGTAGCGCCGAAGCGCTCAGCCATCCAGCACAGCAGGCCGCCGATGAAGGGGATCAGGATTAGCCAAGGCAGAATCATGACGGGCTCAATTCCTTTCGCAAGTTCGCAAGGTTCATATTCAGACCGCTACCAGCACAATGGCGCCGATGACCAGCACGGAGCCGGCTGCCATCGAGGCCGCGTACCAACGCAGTTGACCGGTTTCGGTACGGCTCAAGGCGGTGTGACCGCCCTTGGCCATACGCGGGATCAGGCCGATGGTCTGGTCCAGCGGGTCTTTGCGCAGCACGTGGCTGATCGCCAGGTATGGCTTG
Source organism: Pseudomonas sp. 65/3-MNA-CIBAN-0223 (assembly GCF_040310425.1). NCBI lineage: Bacteria > Pseudomonadati > Pseudomonadota > Gammaproteobacteria > Pseudomonadales > Pseudomonadaceae > Pseudomonas > Pseudomonas sp. 65/3-MNA-CIBAN-0223. The sequence continues at coordinate 139,876 of NZ_JBEOPV010000009.1, read as the reverse complement.
ACGAACAGTTTGTCGTAGATCCAGTCGAAGCCCCAGGCAGCGAACCACCAGGCCGAAAGGAAGCGGCCAATGCCGCTGTTGGCGATTGCAGTAACGAAACGACGCTTGCCGAGGAACAGCAGCGCGGCCAGCAGGATACCGGCCAGGGCGATGGCGCCCGAGGCGATTTCCAGACTGTGCTTGGCTTCGCCGCCGGCATGGCCGACGCTTTGCGGCAACACACCGTGCAGTGGCGGAACGATCATCGCGCCGATGGCGGTGGACAATACGATCAACACCGACAGGGGCAGCCAGTGGGCGATGCCATGACCGGCGTGGGCTTCAGTCTTCGCTTCACCGTGGAACGCGATGAAGATCAGGCGGAAGGTGTACAGCGAGGTCATGAACGCGCCGACCAGACCTGCATACAGCAGACCGTGGTTGCCGCTGGCAAACGCTTCCCAGAGGATTTCGTCCTTGGAGTAGAAGCCTGCGGTCACCAGTGGCAGGGCCGACAAGGCCGCGCCGCCGACGATGAAGCTGGCATAGGCCAGTGGCAGTTTTTTCCACAGGCCGCCCATCTTGAAGATGTTCTGCTCGTGGTGGCAGGCAACAATCACCGCACCGGAAGCGAGGAACAGCAGCGCCTTGAAGAAGGCGTGGGTCATCAGGTGGAAGATCGCGCCATCCCAGGCACCAACGCCCAACGCCAGGAACATGTAGCCGATCTGGCTCATGGTCGAGTAGGCGAGGATGCGTTTGATGTCGGTTTGCACCAGTGCGGCAAAACCGGCCAGCACCAGGGTCACACCGCCGACGATGCCGACCAGTTGCAGGATGTCCGGGGCCAGTGCAAACAGGCCGTGGGTACGGGCAATCAGGTAGACACCGGCGGTGACCATGGTCGCGGCGTGGATCAGTGCCGAAACCGGAGTCGGACCGGCCATCGCGTCCGCCAGCCAGGTTTGCAGTGGCAGTTGCGCGGATTTACCCACGGCGCCACCCAGCAGCATCAGGGTCGCCAGGACGATCCAGAAATCACCGACCTGGAACTTCTGCGGTGCCAGTACCAGCAGCTCCTGGACATTGAGAGTGCCCAGTTGCACGAACAGGATGAACAGGCCGATGGCCATGAACACGTCGCCGATGCGGGTCACGATAAAGGCCTTGAGTGCCGCGTTTCCGTTGTTGCGGTTGCTGTAGTAGAAACCGATCAACAGGTACGAGCACAGGCCCACGCCTTCCCAGCCGAAGTACAGGAACAACAGGTTATCGCCCAGGATCAGGAACAGCATGCTGGCGATAAACAGGTTGGTGTAGGCGAAGAAGCGCGAGTAACCGTCTTCACCGCGCATGTACCAGGAGGCGAACAGGTGAATCAGGAAACCGACGCCCACTACCACGCCGAGCATGGTTACGGACAGGCCATCCAGGTACAGGGCGAAGTTCGGCGTGAAGCCTTCAACCGCCATCCACTGCCACAACACCTGGGTGTAGTGGCCGCCTTCCGGCGGGGCGACGTTGAATTGCCAGATCACGTAGGCCGTGACGATGGCAGACAGGCCGATGGAGCCGACGCCGATCAGCGCCGAAAGGTTTTCCGAAAAGCGTCCCCGGGAGAACGACAGCAGCAGGAAACCGATGAGAGGGAATACGAAAGTCAGATAGAGAAGATTCATCCGCGCATCTCGCTGGCAGCGTCGATATCGAGAGTGTGGAAGCGGCGATACAGCTGCAACAGAATCGCCAGGCCAATACTTGCCTCGGCGGCTGCCAGGCTGATCACCAGGATGAACATGATCTGTCCATCCGGCTGGCCCCAGCGGCTACCGGCGACGATGAACGCCAACGCGGAGGCATTCATCATGACCTCCAGGCTCATCAGCACGAAGAGTATGTTGCGGCGGACCATCAGGCCGACCAGACCGAGGCAGAACAGGATGCCGGCAACCGCCAGACCATGCTCCAAAGGGATAGCAGGCATCGTCATTGCTCCTTGGCTTCGTTACGGCCCAAGTGGAACGCCGTGACGGCTGCAGCGAGCAGCAGCATCGAGGCGAGTTCAACCACCAGCAGGTAAGGACCGAACAGGCTGATGCCCACGGCCTTGGCGTCTACGGTGGTGTGGCCGATGGCCTGGCCGCTCTGGTGGGCGAACAGCACATATAGCAGCTCAGCCAGCAGCAGGGCGCCGAGGATGGTCGGGCCGAGCCAGATGCCAGGCTTGAGCCAGACGCGCTCCTGCTGAACCGAGGCCGGGCCAAGGTTGAGCATCATCACCACGAACACGAACAGCACCATGATGGCGCCAGCGTAGGCGATCACTTCCAGGACACCGGCAAACGGTGCGCCGAGGGCGAAGAACGTCATGGCCACGGCGATCAGCGAAATGATCAGGTAGAGCAGGGCGTGCACGGGGTTGGTGTGAGTGATCACGCGAAGCGTGGACACCACAGCGATACCCGATGCGAAATAGAAAGCGAATTCCATCTTTCTTCCTTAAGGCAGCAAGCTCTTCACGTTGATCGGTTCGGCTTCATTTTGCGCGGCGCCCTTGGGCTTACCGGCAATGGCCATACCTGCAACACGATAGAAGTTGTAATCAGGGTTTTTGCCGGGGCCGGAGATCAGCAGATCTTCTTTCTCGTAAACCAGGTCCTGACGTTTGAACTCGGCCATCTCGAAATCCGGTGTCAGCTGGATCGCGGTGGTCGGGCAGGCTTCCTCGCAGAGGCCGCAGAAAATGCAGCGCGAGAAGTTGATGCGGAAAAACTCCGGGTACCAGCGACCGTCATCGGTTTCAGCTTTCTGCAGCGAGATGCAACCGACCGGGCACGCCACGGCGCACAGGTTGCAGGCTACGCAACGCTCTTCGCCATCTGGGTCACGAGTCAGGACGATACGGCCACGGTAGCGCGGCGGCAGGTACACCTGCTCTTCCGGGTACTGCAGCGTGTCACGCTTGCGGAAGGCATGGCCGAAGATCATCACCAGGCTGCGAAGCTGGGTGAAGAAGCCATGCACGATGTCAAAAATGTACTTCATGATTCTCTATCCTCACTGAGCCGCGACGGCGGGCGTGTTGAGCAACACGATCGCAGCGGTCACCAGCATGTTGACGAGGGTCAGCGGCAGGCAGAACTTCCAGCTGAAATCCATCACTTGGTCATACCGTGGGCGCGGAATCGAGGCGCGCAGCAGGATGAAGATCATGATGAAGAACGCGGTTTTCAGCGCGAACCAGATGAACGGGATCTGCGGCAGAATACCGAACGGGCCATGCCAGCCACCGAAGAACAAGGTCACCAGCAGCGCCGAAATCAACACGATGCCGATGTACTCGCCAACGAAGAACATGCCCCATTTCATGCCGGCGTATTCAATGTGGTAACCGTCGGCCAGTTCCTGCTCCGCTTCGGGCTGGTCGAACGGGTGACGGTGAGTCACGGCGACGCCGGCGATGAAGAAGGTCAGGAAGCCGAAGATCTGCGGAATGATGAACCACAGGTTCTGCGCTTGATATTCGACGATGTCGCGCATATTGAACGAGCCGACCTGGATCACGATGCCCATTAGCGACAGGCCCATGAACACTTCGTACGACACGGTCTGCGCCGAGGCCCGCAAGCTGCCCAGCAGGGCGAACTTGTTGTTACTCGACCAGCCGGCGAACAACACCGCGTAAACCGACAGGCCAGCCATGGCGAAGAAGAACAGGATGCCGATGTTGATGTCCGCCACGCCCCAGGTCGGGGTGATCGGGATGATCGCGAAGGCAATCAGCAGGGCGCTCATGGCCACGACCGGTGCCAGGGTGAAGATCATCTTGTCGGCGAACGGCGGAGTCCAGTCTTCCTTGAAGAACATCTTGATCATGTCGGCCGCGATCTGGAACGCGCCGAACGGGCCGACGCGGTTCGGACCATAACGGTCCTGCCAGAGGGCGAGCAAACGACGCTCGACCCAGCTCAGCAGCGCGCCGCACACCACCACGGCGAGCAGAATCACGATGGCCTTGAGGACCGCGATGATCACGTCAATCACTTCAGGCGTGAACCAGGTCATTGAGCTGCCTCCTGCAGACCGTCAACGGATTTGCCGAAGATCGCCGGAGGGATCCCGGCTATACCTGCTGGCAATGCAACCAGACCGGCACCCAGTTCTTCGTTGATTCGCAGTGGCAGACGCAGGGTCTGGCCGGCTACGTTCAAGCTGAGCAAGGCGCCCTCGTTGACACCCAGGCGATCGGCTTCGGATTTGGCCAAAGCGACATAAGCAGCCGGAATCCGCTCTTGAACCGGCGCGGCCTTGGAAGAGTTTTCTTCGCTGCCGAACAGGTGGAAGAACGGCACGACCTGCCAGGTACCCGGAGCCGGGTTGAATGCACGCGGTACAGCGGCGAACCAGTTCAACGCATCACCGGTGCTTTCGATCAGGCGGGTGCCCGGGTCGCCAGCGCGGATGTGACCACCAACTTCGTCCTGGAACTTGTTCCAGGCTTGCGGCGAGTTCCAGCCCGGGGACCAGGCGAATGGCACTTGCTGACGCGGTTCGACCGAGCCCGAGTATCCTTCCATCGAGAAGTTGAACGCGGTGTCGTTGTCTTGCGGCGTACGCGGTTCGTGCACGCTGATGTCGGCGCGCATGGCGGTACGACCGGAGTAACGCAGCGGTTCACGAGCCAGTTTCATGCCCTTGATGCGGAACGCGGCGGACGGTGCGGCATCGACGATACGGTTCAGTTGCGGCGTGCTCGCAGCAACGGCAGCGGTAACGTGGTCCAGCTGGGTCCAGTCGATCGGCTGGTTCAGCAGGGTGGCACGCAGGGCATGCAGCCAGCGCCAGCCTTCGTGGACCAGGATGCTCGCGTCCATATACTTCGGATCGAACACCTGGAAGAAGCGCTGGGCGCGGCCTTCCTGGCTGACCAGGGTGCCGTCGCCTTCAGCAAAGCTGGCAGCGGGCAGCACCAGGTGTGCACGATCGCTGGTGGCGGTCTTCTGGTGGTCGGCGACGATCAGCACTTTCGCCGCGTTCAGGGCAGCATCGACCAGCGCCTTGTCGGTACGGGTGTACAGATCGTTTTCCAGCACGACCAGTGCGTCGGCCTGGCCATCGATCACGGCCTGCAGCGCTTCGTCGACCGAGTTGCCACCCAGCATGGCCAGGCCGAGGCTGTTGGCCTCTGGCACGATCAGGCTGATGGAACCGTTCTTTTCGCGCAGCTTCAGCGCTTTGGCGATGTTGGCAGCAGCTTGGATCAGTGCCTTGGAACCCAGGGAGGTGCCGGCGATGATCAGTGGACGCTTGGCCGCAAGCAGGGCGTCGGCAATGCGTTGGGCCAGTTCGAGGGCTTCGGTGTCGAGGCCTTCAACTGCTGGAGCGCTGGCGTCGAGGGCATGAGCCACGGCGAAACCGATGCGCGCCAGATCGTCTGGAGCGGCGTGGACGCACTCTTCGGCGATATCGTCGAGCTTGGTTTCAGCCAGGCTGGCGATGAACAGCGGGTTCAGCGCGTGCTGGCCGATGTTCTTCACGGCGGCGTCGAGCCAGGGCTGGACGCGCATGGCGTCGGCCATGTCTTCAGCCTTGCCCTTGACTGACTGACGCAGGGACAGTGCCATACGGGCAGCGGTCTGGGTCAGGTCTTCACCGAGGACGAAGATCGCATCGTGGTCTTCGATGTCGCGCATGTTCGGGATCGGCAGCGGGCTGTCTTTAAGCACCTGCATGACCAGGCGAATGCGTTCCAGCTCGGCGGCTTCGATACCGGAGTAGAAGTGCTCGGCGCCGACCAGTTCGCGCAACGCGTAGTTGCTCTCGAGGCTGGCACGGGGCGAACCGATACCGACGATGTTGCGACCGCGCAGCAGGTCAGCGGCTTTATCCAGCGCTTCGTCGAGGCTCAGCTTGGCGCCATTGGCCAGCAAAGGCTGACGCGGGCGGTCTTCGCGGTTGACGTAGCCATAGCCGAAACGGCCACGGTCGCACAGGAAGTACTGGTTGACCGAACCGTTGAAGCGGTTTTCGATGCGACGCAGTTCACCGTAGCGCTCGCCCGGGGAGATGTTGCAACCGCTGGAGCAACCATGGCAGATGCTCGGCGAGAACTGCATGTCCCACTTGCGGTTGTAGCGCTCGGAGTGAGTCTTGTCGGTGAACACACCGGTCGGGCAGACCTCGGTGAGGTTACCGGAGAACTCGCTTTCCAGGGTGCCGTCTTCAACGCGACCGAAGTACACGTTGTCGTGGGCGCCGAATACGCCGAGGTCGGTGCCGCCGGCGTAATCCTTATAGAAGCGCACGCAGCGGTAGCAAGCGATGCAGCGGTTCATTTCGTGGGAAATGAACGGGCCCAGTTGCTGGTTCTGGTGGGTACGCTTGGTGAAGCGGTAGCGGCGCTCATTGTGGCCGGTCATCACCGTCATGTCTTGCAGGTGGCAGTGACCGCCTTCCTCACAGACCGGGCAGTCGTGAGGGTGGTTGGTCATCAGCCATTCGACGACGCTGGCGCGAAACACTTTCGCTTCTTCGTCTTCGATGGAGATCCAGCTGCCGTCGGTGGCCGGCGTCATGCAGGACATGACGATCCGACCACGGGTATCGTTGGCGTCGGTGTACTGCTTGACCGCGCACTGGCGGCAAGCGCCAACGCTGCCTAGGGCGGGGTGCCAGCAGAAATACGGAATATCGAGGCCTAGCGACAGACATGCCTGTAACAGGTTGTCTGCCCCGTCGACTTCGAGCTCTTTGCCGTCTACGTGGATAGTGGCCATGGTTCAAAGTTCTTCGTTGGCCCGGTGTCAGCGGGCGTGGCTAATGGAATCTTGTTATTCGCGTGAATCAACACAGCCGTTCAAGGCGTCATCACACGAAAAGCTGCGGGCACGGGCCCTTCGCCTTTTTAAGCGTTTACGCGCCGATTACGATCGGCCGTGCCAGAGGCGGGACGACGGCGCTGACAGGCGCGATGCCGGCTTCGAACTCATGGCGGAAATATTTGATTGCGCTGCCCAACGGCTCCACGGCGCCCGGTGCGTGAGCACAGAAGGTCTTGCCCGGGCCGAGGAAACCGACCAGACCCAGCAGGGTCTCGATGTCGCCGGCTTGCCCTTCACCGTTCTCGATCGCGCGCAGCAGCTTGACGCTCCACGGCAAACCGTCACGGCACGGGGTGCAGAAACCGCACGACTCACGGGAGAAGAACTCTTCCATGTTGCGCAGCAGGGACACCATGTTGACGCTGTCGTCCACCGCCATGGCCAGGCCGGTACCCATGCGGGTGCCCACTTTGGCGATGCCGCCGGCGTACATTTGTGCGTCCAGATGTTCCGGCAACAGGAAACCGGTACCGGCACCGCCCGGCTGCCAGGCTTTGAGCTTGAAGCCGTCGCGCATGCCACCGGCGTAGTCTTCGAACAACTCGCGCCCGGTGACGCCGAACGGCAATTCCCACAGGCCCGGGTTCTTGACCTTGCCGGAGAAGCCCATGAGCTTGGTGCCCATGTCTTCACTGCCCGCGCGAGCCAACGATTTGTACCAGTCCACGCCGTCGCCGATGATCGCCGGCACGTTGCACAGGGTTTCAACGTTGTTCACGCAAGTCGGCTTGCCCCACACGCCCACGGCGGCAGGGAAGGGCGGCTTGGAGCGCGGGTTGGCGCGGCGGCCTTCGAGGGAGTTGATCAGTGCGGTTTCTTCACCGCAGATGTAACGCCCGGCACCGGTGTGGACGAACAGCTCGAAATCAAAACCCGAACCCAGGATGTTCTTGCCCAGAAGGCCTGCAGCCTTGGCTTCTTCCACGGCACGGTTGAGGTGCTTGGCGGCGGTGGTGTATTCGCCACGCAGGAAGATGTAGCCACGGTAGGTTTTCAGCGCGCGAGCACTGATCAGCATGCCTTCGATCAGCAGATGGGGCAGCTGCTCCATCAGCATGCGGTCTTTCCAGGTGTTCGGCTCCATTTCATCCGCGTTGCACAGCAGGTAGCGGATGTTGATGGATTCGTCTTTGGGCATCAGGCCCCACTTCACGCCCGTGGGGAAGCCTGCACCGCCGCGACCCTTCAGGCCGGCGTCTTTCACGGTCTGGACGATGTCGTCCTGGGCCATGTCGGCGAAGGCCTTGCGCGCAGCGGCATAACCGTTCTTGGCCTGGTACTCGTCGAGCCAGACGGCTTCGCCGTCGTCACGCAGGCGCCAGGTCAGCGGGTGAGTCTCGGCCGACCGCTTGATGCGGTTGGCAGGACCAAAGGAAGTCAGGGTCATACGTAGCCCTCGAGCAATTTGGCAACGCCTGCTGGCTGCACATCACCGAAAGTGTCGTCGTCGATCATCAACGCCGGAGCCTTGTCGCAGTTGCCGAGGCAGCAGACCGGCAGCAGGGTGAAACGACCGTCGGCGGTGGTCTGACCCAGGCCGATGCCGAGCTTGCTCTGGATTTCGCTGACCACAGACTCATGGCCGCCGATGTAGCAGACCATGCTGTCGCAGACGCGAATGATGTGGCGGCCCACCGGCTGACGGAAGATCTGGCTATAGAACGTCGCCACGCCTTCTACGTCGCTGGCCGGGATGCCGAGGATTTCGCCAATGGCGTAAAGGGCGCCATCGGGCACCCAGCCACGTTCCTTCTGGACGATCTTCAGGGCTTCGATCGACGCCGCGCGCGGGTCTTCGTAGTGATGCAGCTCGTGCTCGATGGCCGAGCGCTCGGTTTCGCTCAGGGCGAAACGGTCTGTCTGGATAAGCGTGCTGTTCATGCTTAGCGGTCCACGTCGGCCATAACGAAATCGATACTACCCAGGTACGCAATCAAGTCCGCGACCATCTCGCCTTTGATCACCGAAGGGATCTGTTGCAAGTGCGGGAAGCTTGGGGTGCGAATCCGGGTGCGGTAGCTCATGGTGCCGCCATCGCTCGTCAGGTAATAACTGTTGATGCCCTTGGTCGCTTCGATCATCTGGAAGGATTCGTTGGCCGGCATGACCGGGCCCCACGAAACCTGCAGGAAGTGCGTGATCAGGGTCTCGATGTGCTGCAGGGTGCGCTCTTTCGGTGGCGGCGTCGTCAGCGGGTGATCCGCCTTGTACGGGCCTTCCGGCATGTTGCGCATGCACTGCTCGATGATCTTGATGCTCTGGCGCATTTCTTCGACGCGCACGATGCAACGGTCGTAGGCATCGCCATTGGCGGCCAGCGGCACTTCGAATTCGAAGTTCTCGTAGCCGGAGTACGGACGTGCTTTACGCAGGTCGAAGTCGCAACCGGTCGAACGCAAGCCTGCACCGGTGACGCCCCATTCAAAGGCTTCCTTGGTGTTGTAGGCGGCGACGCCGATGGTCCGGCCTTTGAGGATGCTGTTGTCGAGTGCGGCTTTCTGGTATTCGTCCAGACGCTTTGGCATCCATTCGACGAAGTCTTTCACCAGTTTTTCCCAGCCGCGTGGCAGGTCGTGAGCGACACCACCGATGCGGTACCAGGCCGGGTGCAGACGGAAACCGGTAATGGCTTCGATCACCGTGTACGCCTTCTGACGGTCGGTGAAGGTGAAGAACACCGGGGTCATGGCGCCGACGTCCTGGATGTAGGTGCCCAGGAACAGCAGGTGGCTGGTGATCCGGAAGAACTCGGCCATCATGATGCGGATGACGTCGACCTTCTCGGGCACCTTGATGCCGGCCAGCTTCTCGACCGAGAGCACGTACGGCAGGTTGTTCATCACGCCGCCGAGGTAGTCGATACGGTCGGTGTACGGAATGAAGCTGTGCCAGGACTGACGCTCGGCCATCTTCTCGGCACCACGGTGGTGGTAACCGACGTCCGGCACGCAGTCGACGATCTCTTCACCGTCCAGCTGCAGGATGATGCGGAAGGCACCGTGAGCAGAAGGGTGGTTCGGGCCGAGGTTGAGGAACATGTAGTCCTCGTTCGCACCTGAACGCTTCATGCCCCAGTCTTCAGGCTTGAAGCGCGCAGCTTCTTCCTCAAGCTGTTGCTTGGCCAGGGTCAGGGTGAACGGGTCGAACTCGGTGGCGCGCGCCGGGAAGTCCTTGCGCAGCGGGTGACCTTCCCAGGTCGGCGGCATCATGATGCGGGTCAGGTGCGGGTGGCCGGGGAAGTCGATGCCGAACATGTCCCAGACTTCGCGCTCGTACCAGTTGGCGTTCGGCCAGATGCCGGTGACGGTCGGTACGCTGAGGTCGCTCTCGGACAAGGCCACCTTGATCATCACGTCACTGTTACGTTCGATCGACATCAGGTGATAGAACACGGTGAAGTCGACGCCGCTTGGCAGCCCTTGACGCTTGGTGCGCAGACGCTCGTCCACGCCGTGCAGGTCATAGAGCATGACGTACGGCTTGGGCAGGTTGCGCAGGAAGCTCAGGACTTCGACAAGTTTGGCGCGGGCAACCCAAAGCACCGGCATGCCGGTGCGGGTCGGCTGGGCGGTGAACGCCTCGGGGCTAAAACGGTTGTTCAGTTCGACGACCACATCCTGGTCGTCTGCCTTGTAAGGCGGGATGTACAGAGCACTGCCTGTAGTCATGGTTATTTATCGCTTTCGGTCAACGTAAAGAATGAAGCCAGTGTCTCGTTCTATTAAAGAAGCAGATCTGGATCAGACTTCGTCGGGGCTGCGCAGGTTGGTGACTGCGATTCGCTGTTCGCGGCGCTGTTCCTTTTGCGAAGGCATCTCGGCGCGGTACACGCCTTGATCACCGACGACCCAGGAAAGCGGACGACGCTCCTGTCCAATCGACTCCTGCAACAGCATCAAGCCTTGCAGGAAAGCTTCAGGGCGGGGCGGGCAGCCAGGCACGTAGACGTCCACGGGCAGGAACTTGTCCACCCCTTGAACGACGGAGTAGATGTCGTACATGCCACCGGAGTTGGCGCACGAACCCATGGAGATAACCCATTTAGGCTCGAGCATTTGCTCGTAGAGACGCTGAATGATCGGCGCCATCTTGATGAAGCAGGTACCGGCGATAACCATGAAATCCGCCTGGCGCGGTGATGCCCGGATAACCTCGGCGCCAAAGCGCGCGATGTCGTGGGGCGCCGTGAAGGCGGTGGTCATTTCCACGTAGCAGCACGAAAGACCGAAGTTGTACGGCCACAGGGAGTTCTTGCGCCCCCAGTTGATCGTGCCGTTAAGCACGTCTTCGAGCTTGCCCATGAAGATGTTTTTGTGGACTTGATCTTCTAACGGATCGGAAACGGTTTCCCGCTCGCCAATCGGATACTGCTCGTTAGGAGCATCGGGGTCGATCCTGGTGAGATTGTATTGCATTGCCAAAGCCTCATTGTTTCAGCTTCGCCTGCCGCTTGCGACGAGCTTCCGGAGCCCAGTCAAGGGCGCCCACTCGGAACAGGTAGACAAGACCTGCCAACAGAATTGCTATGAAAACGAGAGCTTCGACGAATCCGGTCCAGCCGCTTTCGCGGACGGACACAGACCAGGCAAAGAGAAAGAGGGCTTCGATATCGAAGATCACGAAGAGCATCGCGACCAGATAGAATTTGGCTGAGAGCCGCAAGCGGGCGCCACCTGTAGGTAGCATGCCCGACTCGAACGGTTCGTTTTTGCTGCGGCCCCAGGCTTTTGACCCAAGGAGGCTGGAGACACCGAGCATGAAGGCGCAGAGGCCGACAACGCCCAGAAGGAAAATGGCAAAGCCCCAGTTGTGGGCCATGAGTCCTGTCGCTTCGGGCATGCTGGAAATCCTTAACAGAGAGCAAAGGTCTCTGAGCTTGAAAAAGAAACAACGCAGTGACGATATGTCGCAGCAATCAATCCCGCTGATTTTATGGCACAACACCGTGCAAGTAAAATTCAGATAGCGAAATTATTGATAGGAATAAGGACATAGCGTGCCTTAAAGGCCTCGCAGCCCATGCATAGCGGGCATTAGGCGACTTTCAATCAATTATGTTTTACAGGTGATGCAATGAATTCAACAGCTTGTAAATGATAATCACTATTGTTTGCCGGCGGTTATACGATTTCAATGAGCGGTTTCTGTGTTCAAGGTGCCATTTTGGGCGGGTCCATTGACCTCTTCATGGTGCTGCTCTTTTTTGTCGCCTGATCCTCCTTCTGGCTTCGATGAGAACGAGGGAAAGCCCTTCCGTGGGGTGCCGTTGGCGCGTGTACTTATCAGGCGATAACAGTCTTGTGGTGTGGGGGGTTGTAGGAAATCTCGTACTTTTCGTATGTTTTTGCTTTTACTGCAGCGGCATTCTGGGTTTTTTCAATCCAACGAAGACGTCCAGTGCTTATCACCTTGCAGCGAACTACCCTTTCCTTGTTGATTGCCAGTCAGTTGACGTTCGGCGTCATGAACGTGTCGGCGAACGAAAGCTCTGCCTTGGCACCGTCCACTGCCGAGCTCGTGCCGCCCTCTGCAGCGACGGCCATGAGCGCCATCGCCGCTTCTGGCACTTATGAGCATCCTAAACTATGGGAAGAAGCCACAACGATCGGCGCCATTCACAAATACACATATGAGGGAAAAAACTTTTTCTTCGCGGCGAAATTCGATGGCAATGCGAGTGATCATAATTGGTTTTTTCCGACGGGGCCCTACAGTAACGATTACTGGGAGTTCAAAGGGGCTCATGCCGGCACCGCTGCTGACCCGAAAGAATCGAATGAGTTGACCTACGTTGGGGCCATTCATAAGAGAGTTATCAATGGCGGTAATTTATACTTTTCGTCAAGGTTTAATGGTATTGCAGGCGAGGTATCATATCCGACAGGCCCCTTCAGCAATATTCTTTGGGATTTCAAAGGGACCCTTGCCGGTTCCTACGCTGAGCCCAAAGACTTGACCGATCAGACCTATGTCGGTGCGATACATCAACATTCCAAAGGTGACAGTTCTTATTTTATCTCAAAATTTGACGGCGTTCCAAAGGATGGTTATCGCAATTATCCGACAGGTAAAAAATCCAATGATCACTGGACCTATGCTGGCACACCTTCTTATATCGTGATGACCTCGGACCCGCAGTATCCTTGGACCGATAAAAAGGAAGACGAGAAGGGTAACGAAAAGGAGCTTTCAGCAGCGTATATCCATGCACAGTATCGTGACGTTAACTCGTTCAGGAGCAGTCATCCCGCACTCGATATTCCAGTATATGTCAATGGTGATATCACAGCTTTCGGTCATGGGGACCAGCTAAGCTTTATGAAGAAAAGGTTTAAAGAGTACTTCAATAACAAGGTCTATTTGGGGTTGGGTAATCACGACTATGAAAATAATGTTAACGACTGTGCTAATAATGGGTGTGCCAGAGACAGTGTTCTGACTTACCTGAGAATGACAAAAAATTTAATAGCGAGAGGCAATATTGATTATAGGTCCAGTACTGGCGCCGGAAAGTTCAGGGAAAGCTACGCTGGCAGTTTTGCCCATTCAGAGTGGCATAATAATTTACACGTAGTACAGGCCAATAATTATCCAGTCTATGCAACCAAATTTGAGACGGGGGTGTCACATGTTAATAAGAAACAATTTAACATTAACTCATCCTGGAATTTTATCGATAACAAGATGGCGTTCGCCAGCAACTGGGGCAAGGTCAATATCCTCGTTACCCATAAGCCTAATGGTTGGAAGAACTTTAGCGCCGCCGACGCCGAAGCATTCAGGGCGATGATGAAAAAACATAAGGTGGCTGCTGTCTTTGCCGGTCACTTCCATGAGGACCACGGTATTTACGATAATGCTAATTACTTCGGCGATACCCCGGTGTTCCTTAGCGGTTCGGCGTCCTACGAAACTTACCTGATTGTTGAAAGCGTTCGCGAACAGAAGAAATTGCGAGTCTTCTCGGTACGTAACAATAATCACAAAGCCAAGACCCTGCTCCAGGAAATTGATTACTGAGTCTGGCTCTGGCGCAGCCTTGCGCGTCTGTATCTGTGTGCGCAACGCTGCCATGGTTTGTTGAATTGCGGGCAAAAAAACGCCCCGAGCAAGTCGGGGCGTCAGAGGTGCAGCGCTGCGGTTAGCTTTCCATTCGGCCCGCAGCGGCTGTTATTTCAGGCGAAGCAGATCAGTGGAACTGTTCTTCTTCGGTCGAGCCGGTCAGCGCGGTAACCGAAGACGAACCACCCTGGATTACGGTGGTCATGTCGTCGAAGTAGCCGGTGCCCACTTCCTGCTGGTGAGCCACGAAGGTGTAACCCTTGGCGGCGTCAGCGAACTCTTGCTCTTGCAGTTTCACGTAGGCAGTCATGTCGTTGCGGGCGTAGTCGTGCGCCAGGTTGAACATGCTGTGCCACATGTTGTGAATGCCGGCCAGGGTAATGAACTGGTGCTTGTAGCCCATGGCGGACAGTTCACGCTGGAACTTGGCGATGGTCGCGTCGTCCAGGTTTTTCTTCCAGTTGAAGGAAGGCGAGCAGTTGTACGACAGCAGTTGGTCCGGGTATTCCTTCTTGATCGCTTCGGCGAAGCGGCGAGCCTCGTCCAGGTCCGGCTTGGCGGTTTCGCACCAGATCAGGTCGGCGTACGGCGCGTAAGCCAGGCCGCGAGCGATGGCCTGGTCGAGGCCGGCGCGCACTTTGTAGAAGCCTTCCTGGGTACGTTCGCCAGTCACGAATGGCTGGTCGTACGGGTCGCAGTCGGAAGTCAGCAGGTCAGCGGCGTTCGCATCGGTACGGGCCAGGATGATGGTCGGTGTACCGGCCACGTCAGCAGCCAGACGAGCAGCGGTCAGCTTCTGTACGGCTTCCTGTGTAGGCACCAGTACCTTGCCGCCCATGTGGCCGCATTTTTTCACGGAAGCCAGCTGGTCTTCGAAGTGAACGCCGGCGGCGCCAGCTTCGATCATGCTCTTCATCAGCTCGTAAGCGTTCAGCACGCCACCGAAACCGGCTTCGGCGTCAGCTACGATTGGTGCGAAGTAGTCGATGTAGCCTTCGTCGCCCGGGCCTTTGCCGGCTTTCCACTGAATCTGGTCAGCACGACGGAACGAGTTGTTGATGCGTTTGACCACGGTTGGAACCGAGTCCACCGGGTACAGCGACTGGTCCGGGTACATCGATTCGGCGGAGTTGTTGTCCGCAGCTACTTGCCAGCCGGACAGGTAGATCGCCTGGATACCGGCCTTGACTTGTTGCACAGCCTGGCCGCCGGTCAGGGCGCCCATGCAGTTGACGAAATCTTTCTCAGGGCGGAAGGACGGCTTGGCACCCTGGGTCACCAGGTTCCACAGCTTCTCGGCGCCGAGTCTTGCGAAGGTGTGCTCAGGTTGAACCGAGCCACGCAGGCGGACGACGTCAGCAGCGGAGTAGGCGCGTGTCACACCTTTCCAGCGTGGGTTTTCAGCCCAGTCTTTTTCGAGGGCTGCAATTTGCTGTTCGCGTGTCAGTGCCATGGAGATAAACCTCGTCGCGTCTTTTACGGAAAGTTGTTCTGCGGTGGAAAATACGTGCGCTCGCAGACCAGAAGCTTAGGTGGTCAAGTCGGATTCGGCGGGATTGGCGACGGGATGAACGATGGGCTCGAGGGGAAGTGAGCAGGTAAGGGCGAACTGGCGAACGCATTCGGGCATCGTGGGCCCTGGTGCAGACTTCAGTGTGGAGCCGGGTTACCTAATTACGCTTCCGTCCCTCGGGACAACTTCGTTCCAGTCGGCAACCTCGTCAAACACACCTTGTGGGCGGTACAGACACGAAGCGGTTCGCGGGGTAGGTGCGAACATCGCTTCGAAGGCCCTTGCCAGGGCCCCTGATTAGCGGGAGCGAGGCCATCATGCCTTTGCTTTTTTCGATCGTCAAACGTTTTGTAGTGCTTTTTTTCAAGCACTACATCTTTGGTCTAATACGACTAATCAGTCAGTTTTCGGTGATTTAGTCCAAAGTATCGACTTTGACCCGCAGGGTCATGTCGTCCCGGCCTTGAGTCGAGTAGCTGCGGGTCAGGCCCTGTTTGTCGGCCTGGGTCTGGCGATTCACCCCGGCCAGGGTGATCCACTCGCCCAGGCGCCCCGTGACAGTTGTGTCGGTGCTTTGCACATTCACTACATCGGGACGTTCCTGGCTCATGCGGTCACGGTTGGTGCTGATATCCAGGTGAACGATATCACCGGTGACGCTGGCGGTGACGTAGAAACCCTGGGTGACGTTGCGGTATTCGGTCTGGCTGCGCAAATCGCCGTAGGAGTCGCTTTGACTGCTGGTCAGCGGCACGCTTTGGCCGATCTGGATCAGCGCAGGCGCACCTTCGCTGGCCTGGATCTGCTGGATGCCACCATCACGGCTGTCGGTGCTGCGGTTGATGATGCGAGTCTGGCTCGGCCTGGCGCCGTTTACCGAGTAGCCCTGGTCAGCCTGGAAGTTGTTTTCGCTGGTGTCGACGGTGATCAGCAGGCGCTTCGGCGCGGTATCCAGCTGGCTGATCAGTGCCTTAAGTTCGTCGATCTTGCGTTGATCGGCGTTGACAATCAGCTGGTTGCCATAGGCGCTCACCTGGCCGTCCTTGCCGATGAAGTCTTGTGCCATCGGCAGCATGTCGGCGCTGGTGTGGTAGTTCAGCGGCACAATCTCGGTGGCTGCGCTGAGCGAAAAACTGCAGCTCAGCAGCAGCGTGGTGAGCAGGGTGCGTAGGGACATGTCCGTTATCTCCGCCAAATAAACAAAGCCCGTAGGAGCTGCCGAAGGCTGCGATCTTTTGATCCTGCCTTTGATTGATATTGCCAGTTTGTCGGCCTCGATAGGAGCAAGTTGAATCGCAGACAGCAAAACGCCCCGGCATCCGAGGATGGCGGGGCGTTTTGTGGTGTTGCTTCAGAAAAGATCGCAGCCTTCGGCAGCTCCTACGGATGTTCGCACAACTCTGTAGGAGCTGCCGAAGGCTGCGATCTTTTGATCTTCAGGAATGCCGAACCATGTCCACATGCGGAATCCCGGCTTCCAGGAACTCCTCACTGACCAGGCTGAAACCCAGGCGCTCATAGAACGCCGTGGCCTGCACCTGCGCGCTGAGCATCTGCCGCTTCAGTCCACGTTCCTCGGCCTCGCCGATCACCGCCTGCATCAGCGCATCACCGACCTTCAAGCCGCGCCAGTCCTTGAGCACCGACACCCGGCCGACGTGACCGTCAGGCAGGAGGCGCGCAGTGCCAATCGGAAAGTCACCCTCGAAGGCCAGGAAATGCACCGCTGTCGCGTCATCCGCATCCCATTCCAGCTCGGGCGGTACGGATTGCTCGGCGATGAACACCGTCTCACGAATGCGCCGGATCTCGGCGTTGTCCTTCTGCCAGTCTGCGACACTTACGTGAATTTTATTCATCGGCAAACCCCAGGCTTCCTTGCTTGATCAGCTCGCACAGGAGGCCGCGACCGTCGTCATCGCCCAGCCATTCGCCGAGGTTATCGATGTGCAGCGCATCGGCGGCGCAGATCAGCTTCAACAGCTCGCGCAGCTTGCCCGGCAGATAACGGCTCTGGCCGCTGGCGAACAGCAGCAGGTCGTCATCGACTTCGGACCAGGCCAGGCGCGCGCTCGGGTTGCGAATCAGTACGGCGCCCTGTTCCAGGCTGGCAAGCAGGTCGTCTTCTTCGATCTCTTCCGGGCCGACCACCAGCTCCGGGTAGCGCGGCTCGGTCATGAACTGGCCAAACCAGGTCAGCAACAGGCGCTCGTCGCTCATGTGTTCGGCCAGCAGGCCTTTAAGGCGGCCGAGGGCGTCGTGCTGGATCTGGTGCGGATCGGCGACTGGCTGGGCATCGGCGTCGGTGTAGCGCTCTTCGTCCGACAGGAACTGGCTGAGGAAGTCGGTGAAGTGGGTCAGCACTTCAGCGGCGCTTGGCGCGCGAAAGCCGACCGAGTAGGTGAGGCAATCGTCGACGGCCACGCCGCAGTGGGCCAGGCGCGGCGGCAGGTAAAGCATGTCGCCCGGTTCCAGGACCCATTCATCGGTGGCTTCGAATTCAGCCAGGATGCGCAAGTCGGCGTGCTGCAGCAGCGGGCTTTCAGAGTCGCACATCTGGCCGATTTTCCAGTTGCGCTTGCCATGGCCTTGCAGCAGGAACACGTCGTAGTTGTCGAAGTGCGGACCGACGCTGCCGCCTGGTGCGGCGAAGCTGATCATCACGTCATCGACGCGCCAGCTTGGCAGAAAGCGGAAGTTTTCCAGCAGTTCAGCGACTTCCGGGACAAACTGGTCAACGGCTTGAACCAGCAGGGTCCAGTCCTGTTCCGGCAGTTTGCTGAATTCGTCTTCGGCGAATGGGCCGCGGCGCAATTCCCAAGGGCGCTCGCCGTTTTCGATCACCAGGCGCGACTCAACTTCTTCCTCCAGCGCCAGGCCGGCCAGTTCGTCGGCGTCGATCGGGCTTTCGAAATCTGGAATCGCCTGACGGATCAGCAGCGGTTTTTTCTGCCAGTAGTCGCGCATGAACTCGCGCGCCGTGATGCCGCCCAGGAGTTGAAGAGGAATATCAGGATTCATGTGTAACCTATTGAAAAAAAGTACTTTTCAGACGGGAATAAAAACGCCCGGCGCTGCCGGGCGTTTTAAACGGGTGCAGCGGTCGATCAGATGCGCCTGGCTTGCTCTACAGCGTTGCCGATGTAGTTCGCCGGGGTAAGCAGTTTCAGCTCGGCCTTGGCGGCGGCCGGCATGTCCAGGCCATCGATGAAAGTTTGCAGCGCTTCGGGGCTGATGCCCTTGCCGCGGGTCAATTCTTTCAACTTTTCGTACGGGTTTTCGATGTTGTAGCGACGCATGACGGTCTGAATCGGCTCGGCCAATACTTCCCAGCAAGCGTCCAGGTCGGCAGCGATCTTCTGGGCGTTGAGCTCCAGTTTGCTGATGCCTTTGAGGCTGGCTTCGTACGCGATGACGCTGTGGGCGAAGCCGACACCGAGGTTGCGCAGCACGGTGGAGTCGGTCAGGTCGCGCTGCCAGCGGGAGATCGGCAGCTTGCTCGCCAGGTGCTGGAACAGTGCGTTGGCGATACCCAGGTTGCCTTCGGAGTTTTCGAAGTCGATCGGGTTGACCTTGTGCGGCATGGTCGATGAACCGATTTCGCCCGCGATGGTGCGCTGCTTGAAGTAACCCAGGGAGATGTAGCCCCAGATGTCACGGTCGAAGTCGATCAGGATGGTGTTGAAGCGCGCGATCGCGTCGAACAGCTCGGCGATGTAGTCGTGCGGTTCGATCTGCGTGGTGTACGGGTTGAAGCCCAGGCCCAGCTCGTCTTCGATGAAGGCGCGGGCGTTTTCTTCCCAGTCTATCTCGGGGTAGGCCGACAGGTGGGCGTTGTAGTTGCCCACAGCGCCGTTGATCTTGCCCAGCAATGGCACGGCGGCGACCTGGGCGATCTGGCGCTCCAGGCGGTAAACCACGTTCGCCAGCTCTTTGCCCAGAGTGGTCGGCGAGGCCGGTTGACCGTGGGTGCGCGACAGCATTGGCACGTCAGCGAAACGGATCGCCAGTTCGCGGATGGCGTCGGCGGTCTGGCGCATCAGCGGCAGCATCACGTCATCACGGCCTTCGCGCAGCATCAGGGCGTGGGACAGGTTGTTGATGTCCTCGCTGGTGCAGGCAAAGTGGATGAATTCGCTGACGGCCGCCAGTTCAGGCAGCTTGGCCGCTTGCTCTTTGAGCAGGTATTCGATGGCCTTGACGTCGTGGTTGGTGGTGCGCTCGATCTCTTTGACGCGCTCGGCGTGCTCCAGAGAGAAGTTTTCCGCCAGGGTGTTCAAGACAGCGTTGGCTTCGGCGGAGAACGCCGGTACTTCGCTGATGGCAGAGTGAGCGGCCAGGCGCTGGAGCCAGCGCACTTCGACCAGGACGCGAGCACGGATCAGGCCGTATTCGCTGAAAATAGGGCGCAGGGCCTGGGTTTTGCCGGCGTAGCGGCCGTCAACAGGGGAAACCGCAGTGAGCGAAGAAAGCTGCATGGGGTGTTCTCGGACAGTCGGGCAACGAAATGGGGCGCGTATCATACATGAAAAAATCCGCCGGTCCGTTGCCAACTGACCGGCGTATTACGCGTTACAGATCAAAATCGGTGTTGCGAGCGCTGTTCAGCTACTGCGCATCAGCGGGTAAAGCTCTTTGAGCAATTTGCGCCGGCTGATCACCAGCTGCCAGCGATGACCGCCCAACTGGCGCCACAGGCGCGCCGAACGAATTCCGGCCAGCAGCAGGGCACGGATCTTCGAAGCGTTGCTTGGCTGCTGCAGGTTGCGCATGTCGCCGTGCACCTGAATGCGCTGGCGCAAGGTGCTCAAGGTGTCCTGGTACAACGCGCCACAGGCGGCGATCACGTTTTCGTGGGCCGGGCCGAAGTGCTCGACCTGGGACTGGATCTGCGGCAGGCGCTTGCCAATCACGTCCATCAAGTCTTCGCGCTTGGCCAGCTGACGCTCCAGGCCGAGCATGGCCAGCGCGTAGCGCAGCGGTTCGCGCTGCAGTGTGCTGGGATCGCGTTCCAGGGCGCCGATCAGGGCGCGATAGCCCTCGCGAAGGTTGATGTCGTCTCCGCCGTACACTTCCAGCGTGTCCTTGGGATCACGAATCAGCAGGCTGCCCAGCATGCAGGTCAGGCCCGCTTCGGTGGTCTGGCCGGTCTTGGCGATCTTGTCCACCAGGACCGCGGCGAGGAATACCCCACCCAGCGCTGTCAGTTGCTCCTGGGTCGGGCTCATTGGACTTGGCCCTTGCTCGCGTTCTTGCTCGTCCAGGGCTCGGCTATTTCGATCACGCCGCCACCCAGGCAGATCTCACCGTCGTAGAACACCACGGACTGGCCCGGGGTGACCGCCCGTTGCGGGTCATCGAAGGTGGCGCGATAGCCGGTAGCGGTTTTTTCCAGCGTGCACGGCTGGTCGCCCTGGCGGTAACGCACCTTGGCGGTCAACTTGAGTGGCTCGCTGAGGTCGATGGGGTTGACCCAATAGATGTCCGAGGCGAGCAGGGCGCGGGAGAACAGGTATGGATGGTCATTGCCCTGGCCGACGATCAGCTCGTTATGCTCCAGGTCCTTGATCAGCACGTACCACGGCTCGTCACCGGCGTCCTTGAGGCCGCCGATGCCCAGGCCCTGGCGTTGGCCGATGGTGTGGTACATCAAGCCGTGGTGGCGCCCGATGACTTCACCTTCGGTGGTCTTGATCTCGCCGGGTTGTGCCGGCAGGTACTGCTTGAGGAAGTCGCTGAAGCGGCGCTCGCCGATAAAGCAGATCCCGGTGGAGTCTTTTTTCTTCGCGGTGGCCAGGTCGTGCTTCTCGGCGATTGCGCGCACTTCGGGTTTTTCCAGCTCGCCCACCGGGAACAGGGTCTTGGCGATCTGTTCTCCGCCCACGGCGTGCAGGAAGTAACTCTGGTCCTTGTTCGGGTCCAGGCCCTTGAGCAGCTCGGTGCGTCCATCGATGTCGCGGCGGCGCACGTAGTGACCGGTGGCGATCAGGTCGGCGCCGAGCATCATCGCGTAGTCGAGGAAGGCTTTGAATTTGATCTCGCGGTTGCACAGGATGTCCGGGTTCGGCGTGCGTCCGGCCTTGTATTCGGCCAGGAAGTGCTCGAACACGTTGTCCCAGTACTCGGCGGCGAAGTTGGCGGTGTGCAGCTTGATGCCAATCTTGTCGCAGACAGCCTGGGCGTCTGCGAGGTCGTCCATCGCGGTGCAGTATTCCGTTCCATCGTCTTCTTCCCAGTTCTTCATGAACAGGCCTTCCACCTCGTAACCCTGCTCGATCAGCAGGAGAGCGGAAACGGAAGAGTCCACGCCGCCGGACATGCCGACAATGACGCGCTTCTTTTGTATGTCAGAAGGGGCTGGATCACGCATAGGGATTCAATGAGTGTCTTGAAAAAGGACGCGATTCTAGCAGGCCCAAGGCCACAAGGCTAAAGAGAAGGACGGATCAATTCCAGGTCGAAGCGCTGACCGCCCAGATAGTCGTCGATGCAGCGGATGATCAGTTCGCTGCGCCAGTTGTCGCGCTGTCCGATTAATTCCTCGCGGGTCAACCACTTGGCGCCGATGATGCCGTCGTCCAGTTGATACTCGGGGTGGTGTTTCAGCGGCTTGGCGATGAAGCAGACTCGCTGGTAGGTCACGCCGTTGCTCGGGGCGGTGTACAGATAAATGCCCAATACCCCCGTGGGTTCGACGTCCCAGCCGGTTTCCTCGAGGGTTTCACGGATGGCAGCTTCGGTCAGGGTTTCATTCGGGTCGAGGTGACCGGCGGGCTGGTTGAGTACCGCTCGTCCGCCTTTGAGTTCTTCGACCATGAGGAAGCGACCGTTGTCTTCGACGATGGTGGCGACGGTGATGTGGGGTTTCCAGTCCATAACGCTTCCTCAGATATTGAATAATGAAACACAAACCCTGTGGGAGCTGGCTTGCCAGCGATAGCGGTGGGTCAGTCACCGTCATTGGTGAATCATAAACCGCCATCGCTGGCAAGCCAGCTCCCACAGGGGTTTGTGCCAATCATTAAGTACCGAAAACAAAAACCCCGGCACAAGGCCGGGGCTTCTTTGCATCCTTACAACCTTACACCAGCGCAGCAATCGCCGCGTTGAAGGTGTTGCTCGGGCGCATGGCCTTGCTGATCAGCTCGGCATCAGCGTGGTAGTAACCACCGATGTCCACTGGCTGGCCCTGTACGGCGTTGAGCTCGGCAACGATGGTTGTCTCGTTCTCGGTCAGGGTCTTGGCCAGCTGGCCGAATTGCGCCTGCAGTGCTGCATCTTCAGTCTGGGCCGCCAGGGCTTGTGCCCAGTACAGCGCCAGGTAGAAGTGGCTGCCGCGGTTGTCGATGTTGCCGACTTTGCGCGATGGCGACTTGTTGTTGTCGAGGAACTGGCCAGTGGCCTGATCCAGGGTCTTGGCCAGCACCAGGGCTTTCGGGTTGTTATAAGTAACACCCAAATGCTCCAGGGAAGCAGCCAGGGCCAGGAACTCGCCCAGGGAATCCCAGCGCAGGAAGTTCTCTTCCAGCAACTGCTGAACGTGCTTCGGTGCCGAACCGCCAGCGCCGGTTTCGAACAGGCCGCCGCCATTCATCAGCGGTACGATCGACAGCATCTTGGCGCTGGTTCCCAGTTCCATGATCGGGAACAGGTCGGTCAGGTAGTCGCGCAGTACGTTACCGGTCACCGAGATGGTGTCCTTGCCTGCACGGGTACGCTCCAGGGTGAACTTCATGGCGTCGACTGGCGCCATGATCTGGATGTCCAGGCCGGACGTGTCGTGATCCTTCAGGTAAGCCTGAACTTTCTCGATCACCACGCCATCGTGGGCGCGCATCGGGTCCAGCCAGAAGATCGCTGGCGTGCTGCTGGCGCGGGCACGGTTGACGGCCAGTTTGACCCAGTCCTGGATCGGCGCGTCTTTGGTCTGGCACATGCGGAAGATGTCGCCGGCTTCAACCGCTTGCTCCAGCAGCAGGCTGCCTTTGCTGTCGGTAACGCGAACCACGCCGCTGGCCTTGACCTGGAAAGTCTTGTCGTGCGAGCCGTACTCTTCGGCTTTTTTCGCCATCAGGCCCACGTTTGGCACGCTGCCCATGGTGGTCGGATCGAAGGCACCGTTTACCTTGCAGTCTTCGATGACGGCCTGGTAGATGGTCGCGTAGCAACGATCCGGAATCACTGCCTTGGTGTCGTGCAACTGGCCATCAGTGCCCCACATCTTGCCGGAGTCACGGATCATCGCCGGCATCGAGGCGTCGACGATGACGTCGCTCGGCACGTGCAGGTTGGTGATGCCTTTGTCGGAGTTGACCATCGCCAGCGACGGACGAACGGCGTAGACCGCCTGGATGTCCGCTTCGATCGCAGCTTGCTGATCGCTAGGCAAAGCCTTGATGCGAGCGTACAGGTCACCGATGCCGTTGTTCAGGTTGAAGCCGATCTGTGCCAGCACGTCGGCGTGCTTGGCCAGTGCGTCTTTATAGAACTCGGCAACGATCTGGCCGAACATGATCGGGTCGGAGACCTTCATCATGGTGGCTTTGAGGTGAACCGACAGCAGCACGCCTTTGGCTTTGGCGTCTTCGATCTCGGCAGCAATGAAGCTGCGCAGGGCGTTCTTGCTCATGACCGCGCAATCGAGGATCTCACCGGCTTGTACGGTGGTTTTTTCCTTCAGGACGGTGGTGGTGCCGTCTTGAGCGATCAATTCGATTTTGACGGCGTCAGCGGCGTCGATCAGGGCAGCTTTTTCGCTGCCGTAGAAATCACCGGTGCTCATGTGGGCTACGTGGGACTTGGAGTCCGCAGCCCAGGCGCCCATTTTGTGCGGGTGCTTGCGCGCGTAGTTCTTGACTGACAGCGGTGCACGACGATCGGAGTTGCCTTCGCGCAGAACCGGGTTCACGGCGCTGCCCTTGATCTTGTCGTAACGCGACTTGGCGAGCTTGTCGGCGTCGCTGGTCACGGTTTCCGGGTAGTCCGGCAGTGCGAAGCCCTGGGCTTGCAGCTCTTTGATCGCGGCTTGCAGTTGCGGAACGGAAGCACTGATGTTCGGCAGCTTGATGATGTTGGCTTCAGGCGTAACGGCCAAGTCGCCCAGTTCGGCGAGGTGGTCGGCTACGGCTTTGTCACCCAATTGCTCGGGGAAGCTGGCCAGAATGCGCCCTGCAAGAGAGATATCGCGGGTTTCCACGGCGATATCAGCGGAGGCAGTGAAAGCCTCTACGATAGGCAGCAGTGAATAGGTGGCGAGGGCGGGAGCTTCGTCGGTGAAGGTATAGATGATCTTCGAGCGGGTGGGCATATTCGGATTAACTCTCTCTTCTTTGCTAAAGCGTGCGCAGAAACTCGAGGGGCGCCGGGTAAGCGCGTTCGTTCAAAGTCGTCCATGAGCCGAATGTCGAGGTTTGTGCGCGGTGATGTTGGGTGCATCAGTCGAGCGGCAAGCGGGTGGACTGCTGTAGCGGTCCTGCTTTTTCGGGCCGAAGCTCTCGCAATAGAGGGGTCGGCCGTCGTGACTCTGTGGTCAGCGGGCGGCATTATACATAGGTAGCTGGCAATCTGCCGATGGTTCATACACAACGTGTGTCGTCCATTGGTCTAAAGGTCGCAGGGGGGTGGGGGGCGTAGAGTCTTGCACCGTGCTTGAGTTTGGCGCTTTTCCCTTTGCATTCAGGCTTGTAGAACCCCAGCCGCACAGGTTTGCGGCAGATGGGTGGAACATGGGGTTTGCGCGCTGAATTAACTGGGGTACGCTCGAACCAAGCCAGATGTTCAATCCAAACAATGGAGTTCAGCATGGGATACAAGAAGATTCAGGTTCCGGCAGTCGGCGACAAAATCACCGTCAACGCGGACCATTCTCTCAATGTTCCTAACAACCCGATCATCCCCTTCATCGAAGGCGATGGTATCGGCGTTGATATCAGCCCGGTCATGATCAAGGTTGTCGATGCTGCTGTTAAGAAGGCTTACGGCGGCGATCGCAAAATTTCCTGGATGGAAGTCTACGCCGGGGAGAAAGCGACTCAGGTTTACGATCAGGACACCTGGCTACCTCAGGAAACCCTGGACGCAGTCAAGGATTACGTGGTTTCCATCAAGGGCCCCCTGACCACGCCGGTCGGCGGCGGCATTCGTTCGCTGAACGTGGCCCTGCGCCAGCAGCTGGACCTTTATGTGTGCCTGCGCCCGGTTCGCTGGTTCGAAGGCGTGCCTAGCCCGGTCAAGAAGCCAGGCGACGTCGACATGACGATCTTCCGCGAGAACTCCGAGGACATCTACGCCGGTATCGAGTGGAAAGCCGGTTCGCCGGAAGCGACCAAGGTCATCAAGTTCCTGAAAGAGGAAATGGGTGTCACCAAGATCCGTTTCGACGAAAACTGCGGTATCGGCATCAAGCCAGTCTCGCTGCAGGGCACCAAGCGCCTGGCGCGCAAGGCGCTGCAGTACGTGGTCGACAACGATCGCGACTCGCTGACCATCGTGCACAAAGGCAACATCATGAAGTTCACCGAAGGTGCCTTCAAGGAATGGGCTTACGAAGTGGCGGCTGAAGAGTTCGGCGCGACCCTGCTCGACGGCGGTCCATGGATGCAGTTCAAGAACCCGAAAACCGGCAAGAACGTCATCGTCAAGGACGCCATCGCCGATGCCATGCTCCAGCAGATCCTGCTGCGCCCGGCCGAATACGATGTGATTGCGACCCTGAACCTGAACGGTGACTACCTCTCCGACGCCCTGGCGGCCGAAGTGGGCGGCATCGGTATCGCGCCGGGTGCCAACCTGTCCGACACCATTGCCATGTTCGAAGCCACCCACGGTACTGCGCCGAAATACGCCGGCAAGGACCAGGTCAACCCGGGTTCGCTGATCCTGTCTGCAGAGATGATGCTGCGCCACATGGGCTGGACCGAAGCGGCCGACATGATCATCAAGGGCACCAATGGCGCGATTTCCGCCAAGACCGTGACCTATGACTTCGAGCGTCTGATGGACGGCGCCACGCTGTTGTCGTCCTCGGCGTTCGGCGATGCGCTGATTTCGCACATGTAAGAAGCAACTCGTAACGAAAAACCGCCCCGCTCAAATCATGAGTTGGGCGGTTTTTTTATAACAGAAGGGTGGGTGCAAAAATCATGCAATAACGGTTTGTTGCTCGCTGGCTGCGACAACTTTCGCGCTATCCTCAGGCGCGCCGATGCTCACGGCGTGCAGGCCCTTGGGGCCCTGGATAATCTCGAACACCACAGCCTGGCCGGCCTTCAGGGTCTTGTACCCCTCCATCTGGATGGCCGAATAGTGGGCGAACAGGTCTTCGCTCTTGCCGTCTTCATTGATGAAGCCGTATCCCTTGGCGTTGTTGAACCATTTCACCTTGCCACTGACCTTGACACCTGACATACCCATATCCCTCTGCAACTGACTCCATCACTGGAGTATCATCCAGATAATCCGCAGTCGAATCTCATAAATAAGATTGACTCCGCGGACCTTTTTTACCCACTGTGGGCTCTATTGGTTGTAACACCGTTTTGCCGATAGTCAAGGTGACCGGGCAGTCGCAGTTGAAATCGTCCATAGCCGCCCCCACCACTGTATTCGCACAACTGACGAACCTTTCTTTCCATGCATGCAATCAGCCAGATTCGACTAACATTCAATCAGGATCATCCGGTTCTCCAGCAAGACAGTCCGGGGACCCACGACGACGATTCCGCAGGCATTGCTGTTCAGGAGGCAAAGCCTGCTTTACAGGCGCCACCGATGTACAAGGTGGTTTTGTTCAATGATGACTACACACCGATGGATTTCGTCGTCGAAGTGCTCGAGGTGTTTTTTAACCTGAATCGGGAGCTGGCGACCAAGGTCATGTTGGCCGTCCATACAGAAGGACGGGCAGTATGTGGAGTGTTTACCCGCGACATCGCCGAGACCAAGGCCATGCAGGTCAACCAGTACGCCAGGGAAAGCCAGCATCCGCTACTCTGTGAAATCGAGAAGGACGGTTAATCGCCGACCACTTGGGTATGAGGTGAAGCTATGTTAAACCGCGAGCTCGAAGTCACCCTCAATCTTGCCTTCAAGGAGGCTCGTTCGAAACGTCATGAATTCATGACCGTCGAACACCTCCTGCTGGCCCTATTGGATAATGAGGCTGCCGCCACCGTATTGCGTGCGTGCGGCGCCAACCTCGACAAACTCAAACATGACCTGCAGGAGTTCATTGACTCCACCACGCCACTGATCCCCGTGCATGACGAGGATCGTGAGACCCAGCCAACCCTGGGCTTCCAGCGTGTGCTGCAGCGCGCCGTGTTTCACGTACAGAGCTCGGGCAAACGCGAAGTGACCGGTGCCAACGTGCTGGTCGCCATCTTCAGTGAGCAAGAGAGTCAGGCAGTGTTCCTGCTGAAACAGCAGAGCGTTGCGCGCATCGATGTCGTCAACTACATCGCCCACGGCATCTCCAAGGTGCCCGGGCATGGCGATCACTCTGAAGGTGAGCAAGATATGCAGGACGACGAGGGCGGCGAGTCTTCTTCTTCTGGCAATCCCCTGGATGCTTATGCCAGCAACCTCAACGAACTGGCACGCCAGGGTCGTATTGACCCGCTGGTAGGCCGCGAAATGGAAGTCGAGCGTGTCGCGCAGATCCTGGCGCGTCGTCGCAAGAACAATCCGCTGCTGGTGGGCGAGGCAGGCGTGGGTAAAACCGCGATTGCCGAAGGCCTGGCCAAGCGTATTGTCGATAACCAGGTGCCTGATCTGCTGGCCAACAGCGTGGTGTATTCGCTTGATCTGGGCGCACTGCTGGCCGGGACCAAATATCGCGGTGATTTCGAGAAGCGCTTCAAGGCGTTGCTTAATGAGCTGAAAAAACGTCCGCAGGCGATCCTGTTCATCGACGAAATCCACACCATCATTGGTGCGGGTGCCGCGTCCGGTGGCGTCATGGATGCCTCGAACCTGCTCAAGCCGCTGCTGTCTTCCGGTGATATCCGCTGCATCGGTTCGACCACGTTCCAGGAGTTCCGCGGGATCTTCGAGAAGGACCGTGCTTTGGCCCGGCGCTTCCAGAAAGTCGATGTGTCGGAGCCTTCGGTGGAAGACACCATCGGTATCCTGCGCGGCTTGAAGGGGCGTTTCGAAGCGCACCACAGCATCGAGTACAGCGATGAGGCCCTGCGTGCGGCTGCCGAACTGGCATCGCGCTACATCAATGACCGGCACATGCCGGACAAGGCCATCGACGTAATTGACGAGGCGGGTGCCTACCAGCGCCTGCAGCCGGTCGAGAAGCGCGTGAAACGCATCGAAGTGCCTCAGGTCGAGGACATCGTGGCGAAGATCGCGCGGATTCCGCCAAAGCACGTCACCAGCTCGGACAAAGAGCTGCTGCGTAACCTTGAGCGTGACCTCAAGCTGACGGTGTTTGGCCAGGACGCTGCAATCGACTCGCTGTCGACTGCGATCAAGCTGTCCCGCGCCGGCCTCAAGTCGCCTGACAAGCCAGTCGGTTCGTTCCTGTTCGCAGGCCCGACCGGTGTAGGTAAAACCGAAGCGGCGCGCCAGCTGGCCAAGGCGCTGGGTATCGAACTGGTTCGCTTCGACATGTCCGAGTACATGGAGCGCCACACCGTATCGCGTCTGATCGGTGCACCTCCAGGCTATGTCGGGTTCGATCAGGGCGGCCTGCTGACCGAAGCCATCACCAAGCAGCCACACTGCGTGCTGTTGCTCGATGAGATCGAGAAGGCGCATCCGGAAGTCTTCAACCTGCTGTTGCAGGTGATGGACCACGGTACGCTCACCGATAACAACGGGCGCAAGGCGGACTTCCGTAACGTGATCGTCATCATGACGACCAACGCCGGTGCCGAAACCGCAGCGCGCGCTTCGATCGGTTTCACTCATCAGGACCACTCGTCCGATGCGATGGAAGTGATCAAGAAGAGCTTCACGCCAGAGTTCCGCAACCGCCTGGACACTATCATCCAGTTTGGTCGCCTCAGTCATGAGGTCATCAAGAGTGTGGTGGACAAGTTCCTTACCGAGCTTCAGGCGCAGCTGGAAGACAAGCGCGTGCAGCTGGAAGTGACCGACGCCGCACGCAGCTGGCTGGCGGCAGGTGGCTACGACTCGGCAATGGGCGCTCGACCAATGGCACGCCTGATCCAGGACAAGATCAAGCGTCCGCTGGCGGAAGAGATCCTGTTTGGCGAACTGGCCGACCATGGTGGCGTGGTCCACATCGATTTGAAGGACGGCGAGCTGACCTTCGAGTTCGAAACCACGGCAGAAATGGCCTGACGTTTAGTAGCAAAACAAAAAGGCGCCTACTGGCGCCTTTTTGCTGTCTGCGCGCGAATCCCCTGTAGGAGCTGCCGCAGGCTGCGATCTTTTGATCTTAAAAAATCCAGGATCAAAAGATCCCAGCCTGCGGCAGCTCCTACGGGGATGTTCGTCGAATTGCAGACAAACAAAAACGCCCGGCATCAGCCGGGCGTCTTGTATTGACCTGATTAGCGGGCGCGGTAAGTAATGCGCCCTTTGCTCAAGTCATAGGGCGTCAGCTCGACGCGCACTTTGTCACCGGTAAGAATACGGATGTAGTTCTTGCGCATCTTGCCGGAAATATGCGCGGTTACGACGTGCCCATTTTCCAACTCCACACGAAACATGGTGTTGGGCAGGGTGTCGACGACAGTGCCTTCCATTTCGAAGCTGTCTTCTTTCGACATGCAGTAAAGCCCTCGGTGTCCAATGAATGGCCCGGTGCAACTGCGCCAGGCAAAAGCGGCGTGCATTGTGCCCGAAAAATGGTGTTTACGCCAAGGGGTTTAGGGATTGCTCTAACTTAGAAGAACCCAGCGCTGGTTGATCAACAGTTCGATGGGTCGATATTGCGTCTTGTAACTCATCTTTTTGCAGTTCTTGATCCAGTACCCCAGGTACACCGCGTCCAGCCCCAGGCGCTGTGCCTCGGCGATTTGCCACAGGATTGCGTACCGGCCCAGGCTGCGGCGTTCTTCGGCGGGTTCGTAGAAGGTATAGACCGCCGAGAGGCCATTGGGCAGCAAGTCCGTCACGGCCACAGCCAGCAGACGGCCGTCGCGGCGGAATTCATAGAAGCGCGAAAATGGCAGGTCGCGCACCAGGAAGGTGGAAAACTGATCGCGGCTGGGCGGGTACATGTCGCCATCGGCATGCCGCTGTTCGATGTAGCGCTGGTACAGGTCGAAGTATTCTTCGCTGAACTGTGGTTTGGCCGGGCGCACCTGCAGATCGAGGTTGCGCCTGAAAATGCGTTTCTGCTGGCGATTGGGTGCAAACTGCGCGACGGGGATACGCGCGGGCACGCAGGCATTGCAGTTCTGGCAATGCGGCCGGTACAGGTGATCACCACTGCGACGAAAACCCATTTCAGACAGATCTGCGTAGACATGCACATCCATGGGCTGGCTAGGGTCGAGGAACAGGGTGGTGGCCTGCTCTTCGGGCAGATAACTGCAAGAGTGGGGTTGAGTGGCATAGAACTTCAAACGCGCCAACTCGGTCATGATCAACCCTCGGGGATAAACTTTAAATAAGTGTAAGCCAAGCGCGCGAAAGTCGCTCAGCAAACCCAGCTGGCGCGGCTGGGTTGATCCAGGTGCAGGGCCAGGTAGCGGGCGAATTCGCTACGGGGAATCGCCCGGGCGCCGAGGCTGTGCAAATGGTCGGTCGGCATCTGGCAGTCGATCAGTATGAACCCTGAGTCTTTCAGATGTCGCACCAGTGTGGCAAAGCCATATTTGGAGGCATTGTCGGCGCGGCTGAACATCGACTCGCCGAAAAACAGCTGCCCCATCGCCAAGCCATAGAGGCCGCCCACCAGCTCACCCTGGTCCCACACCTCCACCGAGTGGGCGAAGCCACGCGTGTGCAGTTCAAGGTAGGCGTCCTGCATCGCGGCGGTGATCCAGGTGCCGTCGGCATAATCACGCGGGGCCGCGCAAGCCTGGATGACTGCAGCGAAATCCTGGTCGAAGGTCACTTCATAGCGCTGTTGCCGGAGCAATTTGCCCAGGCTGCGCGAGACATGCAATTCGTCGGGAAACAACACCGTGCGAGGGTCGGGTGACCACCAGAGAATCGGCTGGCCTTCGGAGAACCACGGGAAACACCCATGGCGATAGGCCTGGATCAGGCGGTCGGCCGACAAGTCGCCACCCGCAGCCAGAAGGCCGTTGGGATCGCGCATCGCTCGTTCCAGCGGCGGGAAGGTCAGTGAGTTGCGTTGTAACCAGGTCAGCATGGCATCCAGGCTTGCAGAAGGGGAGGGCGGTATCGAGCCGGTTGGCCCGTGATCAAGTTTGCCGTCAAACGGTGAAAATGTCGTCGATGTATTTTTTTGCGGTTGTGCCGTCTTGTAACCACTCCTGCAACAAAGGCCCGGCACTGCAACTTGGCGTTGTGAATGTGGTCGTAGATGAATCCCTCATAACCCTTTGTCACGAAAGACAATGCATGCTCAAATTGGACTGCAGGTCGCACGCCCTTGGCTATGCTTGAAACTGAAGTTGCCAGCATGGCATCGGCCGTACAAACCCGTACAATGCGGGGCTGTTACAGATTATTGAGCTTGCGCCGTGTTTATAAAATGCGCGATGCAGTGGTAAAAAGTAGTTCCGGTTGCGCCTGTCAATTTTTTTGCCTGCCCGGATTGGGCAGTTTTATAGTCATTCAACAGATGGACGCGCCACAGGCGCAGGAAAAGTAGCGTTTTGAAGAAATCCACCGCAGCACCAAAAACAGTCGTCGTTCCGCTCTGGCGGCAACAATTGCACTACCGACTCAAGGAAGGTGCATTGATCGCCATCGGCGCCTTGTGCCTGTTCCTGATGATGGCCTTGCTCACCTATGGCAAGGACGATCCGGGCTGGAGCCACAACAGCAAGATCGACGACGTACAGAATTTCGGCGGTCCTGCCGGCTCCTACAGCGCCGATATCCTGTTCATGGTGCTGGGTTACTTCGCCTACATCTTCCCGCTGCTGCTGGCGGTCAAGGCCTACCAGATCTTCCGCCAACGCCACCAGCCTTGGGAATGGAGCGGCTGGCTGTTCTCCTGGCGCCTGATCGGCCTGGTGTTCCTGGTGCTGTCGGGTGCGGCCCTGGCCCATATCCACTTCCACGCGGCCACCGGTCTGCCGGCGGGCGCGGGTGGCGCGCTGGGCGAGAGCCTGGGCGACCTGGCCCGCAACGCGCTGAATATCCAGGGCAGCACCTTGCTGTTCATTGCCTTGTTCCTGTTCGGCCTGACGGTGTTCACCGACCTGTCGTGGTTCAAGGTAATGGACGTCACCGGCAAGATTACCCTCGACCTGTTCGAACTGTTCCAGGGCGCTGCCAATCGCTGGTGGGCCGCTCGGGTGGAGCGCAAGCAACTGGTCGCGCAATTGCGTGAAGTCGATGACCGCGTGCACGACGTGGTGGCGCCAACCGTTACCGACAAGCGCGAGCAGGCCAAGGTCAAGGAACGCCTGATCGAGCGCGAGCAGGCCTTGAGCAAGCACATGTCGGACCGCGAGAAGCAGGTGCCGCCGGTTATCGCCCCTGCGCCACCGAAGCCTGCTGCACCCAGCAAGCGAGTGGAAAAAGAGAAACAGGCGCCGTTGTTCGTCGACAGCGCCGTGGAAGGCACCCTGCCGCCCATCTCGATCCTCGACCCGGCGGAAAAGAAACAGCTCAATTACTCGCCCGAATCCCTGGCTGCGGTTGGCCACCTGCTGGAAATCAAGCTCAAGGAATTCGGCGTTGAAGTGTCGGTGGATTCCATTCACCCGGGACCGGTCATTACCCGCTACGAAATCCAGCCGGCAGCCGGCGTCAAGGTCAGCCGCATCTCCAACCTGGCGAAGGACCTTGCCCGCTCCCTGGCGGTCACCAGCGTCCGGGTCGTGGAAGTGATTCCGGGCAAGACCACTGTAGGTATCGAGATTCCGAACGAGGACCGCCAGATCGTGCGCTTCTCCGAAGTGCTCTCGACCCCGGAATACGACAACTTCAAGTCGCCGGTGACCCTGGCCCTGGGCCACGACATCGGTGGCAAGCCGGTCATCACCGACCTGGCGAAAATGCCGCACTTGCTGGTGGCCGGTACCACCGGTTCGGGTAAGTCCGTGGGCGTGAACGCGATGATCCTGTCGATCCTGTTCAAGTCCGGCCCGGAAGACGCCAAGCTGATCATGATCGACCCGAAGATGCTGGAATTGTCGATCTACGAAGGCATTCCGCACCTGCTGTGCCCGGTGGTGACCGATATGAAAGACGCCGCCAACGCCCTGCGCTGGAGCGTGGCGGAGATGGAGCGTCGTTACAAGCTGATGGCGAAGATGGGCGTGCGTAACCTGTCGGGCTTCAACGCCAAGGTCAAGGAAGCCCAGGACGCGGGCGAGCCGTTGACCGATCCGCTGTACAAGCGCGAAAACATTCACGATGAAGCGCCGCTGTTGACCAAGCTGCCGACCATCGTCGTGGTGGTCGACGAATTTGCCGACATGATGATGATCGTCGGCAAGAAGGTTGAAGAACTGATCGCCCGTATCGCCCAGAAAGCCCGTGCTGCCGGCATCCACCTGATCCTCGCGACCCAGCGGCCTTCGGTTGATGTCATCACCGGTCTGATCAAGGCCAACATTCCGACGCGGATGGCGTTCCAGGTGTCGAGCAAGATCGACTCGCGGACCATCATCGACCAGGGTGGCGCCGAGCAACTGCTGGGCCACGGTGACATGTTGTACATGCCGCCCGGCACCAGCCTGCCGATCCGGGTCCACGGTGCGTTCGTATCCGATGACGAAGTTCACCGGGTGGTCGAAGCCTGGAAACTGCGGGGTGCACCGGAATACAACGATGAGATCCTCGCCGGTGTCGAAGAGGCAGGTAGCGGTTTTGAAAACGGCGGTGGTGGCGGTGATGACGATGCCGAAACCGATGCGCTGTACGACGAAGCAGTGCAATTCGTGCTGGAAAGCCGTCGCGCGTCCATTTCTGCGGTCCAGCGCAAGCTGAAGATCGGCTACAACCGCGCCGCGCGCATGATCGAAGCCATGGAAATGGCCGGGGTCGTGACGTCCATGAACACCAACGGTTCCCGCGAAGTCCTGGCACCTGGCCCGGTTCGCGACTGATCTGATTTTGCAAGGGCGGCGCCCCGCGCTCCGCCCGCACTCCCACGAATATCAAGAGGACTCCCATGCGTCTTATCCGCATGCTGTTGCTGCCGGTACTGGCTTTGACCACGCTTTCGGCCCACGCCGATGACAAGGACGTGGCGCGCCTGACCCAACTCCTGGAAAAATCCCAGACCCTGAGCGCACGCTTCTCCCAGCTGACCCTGGATGGCGGTGGCACCCAATTGCAGGAAACCGCAGGGCAGATGTCGCTGCAACGCCCGGGCTTGTTCTACTGGCACACGGATGCGCCGCAGGAACAGTTGATGGTGTCCGATGGCAAGAAGGTCTCGCTGTGGGACCCGGACCTGGAGCAGGTCACCATCAAGAACCTCGACCAGCGCCTGACCCAGACTCCGGCGCTGCTGCTGTCCGGTGACGTGTCCAAGATCAGCCAGAGCTTCGACATCAGCGCCAAGGAAGCCGGTGGTGTGATCGACTTCACCCTGAAGCCAAAAACCAAGGACACCCTGTTCGACAGCCTGCGCCTGTCGTTCCGCAATGGCCTGGTCAATGACATGCAACTGATCGACAGCGTCGGCCAGCGCACCAATATCCTGTTCACCGGGGTGAAGGCCAACGAGCCGATCCCGGCGTCCAGGTTCAAGTTCGACATTCCGAAGGGCGCGGACGTCATTCAAGAGTAAGACGCAGAACCTGTGGGAGCGGGCTTGCCCGCGATGGCGTCGGGTCAGAAAACCATGATCTTGAATTTAATGTCGTCATCGCGGGCAAGCCCGCTCCCACAGGGATCGCAGCGTTCAAATAATAGAGTGATCGGCATCAGGACCCAGTGAGGTTTCATAAGCAGTGATGGACCTGTTCAGCAGCGCCCCGATAGCTCAACCCCTGGCCGCCCGCCTGCGTGCGGCCAATCTGGATGAGTACGTCGGCCAGGAACACCTGCTGGCTCGCGGCAAGCCCCTGCGCGAAGCCCTCGAGCAGGGTGCGCTGCATTCGATGATCTTCTGGGGCCCGCCGGGTGTGGGCAAGACCACCCTGGCGCGACTCCTGGCTGAAGTCTCGGACGCGCATTTCGAAACGGTGTCGGCGGTACTGGCCGGGGTGAAGGAAATCCGCCAGGCGGTGGAAATCGCCAAGCAGCAGGCCGGGCAGTACGGTAAACGTACCATTTTGTTCGTCGATGAAGTGCACCGCTTCAACAAGTCCCAGCAGGATGCGTTCCTGCCCTACGTTGAAGACGGCACCCTGATTTTCATCGGCGCGACCACCGAAAACCCCTCGTTCGAACTCAACAACGCCTTGCTCTCCCGTGCCCGCGTCTACGTGCTCAAAAGCCTCGACGAAGCGGCCCTGCGCAAGCTGGTGCAGCGCGCCCTGACCGAAGAGCGCGGCCTGGGCAAACGGCAACTGACCCTCAGCGATGAAGGCTTCCAGATGCTGCTGAACGCCGCCGATGGCGATGGCCGGCGCCTGCTCAATCTGCTGGAAAACGCCTCGGACCTCGCCGAAGACCACAGCGAAATTGGCGTCGACCTGCTGCAGAGCCTGCTCGGCGATACCCGTCGGCGCTTCGACAAGGGTGGCGAAGCGTTTTACGACCAGATCTCCGCGCTGCATAAGTCGGTGCGCGGCTCCAATCCCGACGGTGCGCTGTACTGGTTCGCGCGAATGATCGACGGCGGTTGCGACCCCCTTTACCTGGCCCGGCGCGTGGTGCGCATGGCCAGCGAAGATATTGGCAACGCCGACCCCCGCGCCCTGAGCCTGTGCCTGGCGGCGTGGGAAGTGCAGGAGCGCCTGGGCAGCCCGGAAGGCGAGCTGGCCGTGGCGCAGGCCATCACCTACCTGGCCTGCGCGCCGAAGAGCAATGCGGTGTACATGGGCTTCAAGGCCGCCATGCGCAGTGCTACCGAACATGGCTCCCTCGAAGTGCCGCTGCACTTGCGCAACGCACCCACCAAGCTGATGAAACAACTGGGCTATGGCGACGAGTACCGTTATGCCCACGATGAGCCGGACGCTTACGCGGCCGGCGAAGATTATTTTCCTGAAGAACTCGAGCCACAACCGTTCTATCAACCCGTGCCTCGGGGACTGGAGTTGAAGATCGGCGAGAAGCTCAACCACCTTGCCCAACTTGATCGTCTGAGCCCCAGGCAGCGGAGAAAATAGTGATTCCACTGGTTATCGCCGTTTCGATCGGCGGCGTCGCCGGCACGCTGTTACGCTTCGCCACCGGCAATTGGGTCAACGCAAATTGGCCGCGGCACTTCTATACCGCTACGCTGGCCGTTAATATCGTGGGCTGTCTGCTGATCGGCGTGTTGTACGGCCTGTTTCTGATACGCCCGGAAGTGCCGATAGAGGTGCGCGCCGGGTTGATGGTTGGCTTCCTTGGGGGGCTGACGACTTTTTCATCTTTTTCACTGGATACGGTGCGCCTGCTGGAAAGCGGGCAAGTCCTGCTAGCCTTGGGCTATGCAGCCATCAGCGTATTCGGCGGGCTGCTCGCCACCTGGGCCGGCCTGTCCCTGACCAAACTTTGATAACGAGAGACCGACATGCTCGATTCCAAACTGTTACGTAGCAACCTTCAGGACGTAGCGGACCGCCTGGCATCCCGTGGCTACACCCTGGATGTTGCGCGCATCGAAGCGCTGGAAGAACAGCGCAAGACCGTCCAGACCCGCACCGAAGCACTGCAGGCTGAACGTAATGCGCGTTCCAAGTCCATCGGTCAGGCCAAGCAGCGCGGCGAAGACATCGCGCCGCTGATGGCGGACGTCGAGCGCATGGGCAACGAACTGGGCGCCGGCAAAGTCGAGCTGGACGCCATTCAGACCGAGCTGGACTCGATCCTGCTTGGTATTCCGAACCTGCCGCACGAGTCCGTGCCGGTCGGCAAGGATGAAGACGACAACGTCGAAGTGCGCCGCTGGGGTACGCCGACCGCTTTCGATTTCCCGGTTCAGGATCACGTGGCCCTGGGCGAAAAATTCGGCTGGCTGGATTTCGAAACCGCCGCCAAGCTGTCCGGTGCACGCTTTGCCCTGTTGCGCGGGCCGATCGCTCGTCTGCACCGAGCCCTGGCGCAATTCATGATCAACCTGCACACCAGCGAGCATGGCTATGAAGAGGCGTACACGCCTTACCTGGTCCAGGCGCCTGCGCTGCAAGGCACCGGCCAGTTGCCGAAGTTCGAGGAAGACCTGTTCAAGATCGCTCGCGAAGGCGAAGCCGATCTGTACCTGATCCCGACGGCCGAAGTGTCGCTGACCAACATCGTAGCCGGCGAAATCGTCGACTCGAAACTGCTGCCCATCAAGTTCGTCGCCCACACGCCATGCTTCCGCAGTGAAGCTGGCGCGTCGGGTCGTGACACCCGTGGCATGATCCGCCAGCACCAGTTCGACAAGGTCGAGATGGTCCAGATCGTCGAGCCATCGACTTCCATGCAAGCCCTGGAAGGCCTGACCGCCAACGCCGAGAAAGTCCTGCAACTGCTGGAGCTGCCTTACCGCACCCTGGCGCTGTGCACGGGCGACATGGGTTTCAGCGCGGTCAAGACCTACGACCTGGAAGTGTGGATTCCGAGCCAGGACAAGTACCGCGAGATTTCGTCGTGCTCCAACTGTGGCGATTTCCAGGCCCGACGCATGCAGGCGCGTTTCCGCAACCCGGAAACCGGCAAGCCTGAGCTGGTTCACACCCTCAACGGTTCTGGCCTGGCGGTCGGTCGTACCCTGGTTGCCGTGCTCGAAAACTACCAGCAGGCCGACGGTTCGATCCGCGTGCCGCAGGTGCTGAAGCCGTACATGGGTGGCCTCGAGGTCATCGGCTAAATGGACTATCTGCCGCTGTTTCACAACCTTCGCGGCAGTCGTGTGTTGGTCGTCGGTGGGGGGGAGATTGCCTTGCGCAAATCCCGCCTGCTGGCCGAAGCCGGTGCCCTGCTGCGAGTGGTTGCACCTGAAATCGAATCGCAATTGCGTGAGCTCGTGGCTGGCAGCGGTGGCGAGTGCGTGCTGCGCGGTTACGTCGAGTCGGATTTGCACGGTTGCGGGCTGATCATTGCCGCCACCGACGACGAACCGTTGAACGCACAAGTCTCCGCCGATGCCCATCGGCGCTGTGTGCCGGTCAACGTGGTGGATGCACCGGCGCTGTGCAGCGTGATCTTCCCGGCGATCGTCGACCGTTCGCCGTTGATCATCGCGGTCTCCAGCGGCGGTGATGCACCGGTGCTGGCGCGCTTGATCCGCGCCAAACTGGAAACCTGGATTCCCTCCACTTACGGTCAGTTGGCCGGTCTGGCGGCGCGTTTTCGCAGCCAGGTCAAAGGGCTGTTCCCGGACGTGCAGCAGCGCCGGGCGTTCTGGGAAGACGTGTTCCAGGGCCCCATCGCCGATCGGCAACTGGCCGGGCAGGGCAGCGAGGCCGAGCGCCTGCTGCAGGCGAAAATCGACGGTGAAGCCACGGTGGCGACCGGCGAGGTGTATCTGGTGGGCGCAGGCCCGGGTGATCCGGACCTGCTGACGTTTCGTGCACTGCGCCTGATGCAGCAAGCCGACGTGGTGCTGTATGACCGCCTGGTGGCGCCGGCGATTCTCGACTTGTGCCGTCGCGATGCCGAGCGGATCTATGTTGGCAAGCGTCGGGCCGATCATGCGGTGCCCCAGGATCAGATCAACCAGCAGTTGGTGGATCTGGCCAAACAGGGCAAGCGCGTGGTGCGGTTGAAGGGCGGTGATCCGTTCATCTTCGGCCGTGGCGGTGAAGAGATCGAGGAACTGGCAGCCCATGGCATCCCGTTCCAGGTGGTGCCCGGCATCACTGCCGCCAGTGGCTGCGCCGCTTATGCGGGCATCCCGCTGACGCACCGCGATTACGCGCAGTCCGTACGCTTTGTCACCGGTCACCTCAAGGATGGCTCCACCGACCTGCCGTGGGCCGACCTCGTCGCGCCGGCGCAGACGCTGGTGTTTTATATGGGGCTGGTGGGCTTGCCGATCATCTGCGAAGAACTGATCAGGCATGGCCGCGCGTCAGATACCCCGGCGGCGTTGATCCAGCAGGGCACCACGGTCAATCAACGGGTGTTCACCGGGACCCTGGCCGATCTTCCACGGCTGGTGGCGGAGCATGAAGTGCATGCCCCGACCCTGGTGATTGTTGGGGAAGTGGTGCAACTGCGCGAGAAACTGGCGTGGTTTGAAGGGGCTCAGGCGCAGGTCTGAATCTGCAATTGCGGAGTCTGGGGGAAAAAGATCGCAGCCTTCGGCAGCTCCTACAGGATTATCCGATCCCCTGTAGGAGCTGCCGAAGGCTGCGATCTTTTGATCTTAATGCTGCTGCCAAACCCCTTTCCCACTCAACCGCGCCCGATCATGCCCGCCAGTAAAATCCTGCTGCGGCCCCTTGGGCACAACCCCAGTCGGGTTGATGGTCTTGTGACTGCCGTAGTAGTGATGCTTGATGTGGGTGAAATCCACCGTCTCGGCAATCCCCGGCCACTGATACATCTCCCGCAACCAGTTCGACAGGTTCGGGTAATCGGCGATCCGTCGCAGGTTGCACTTGAAATGCCCGTGGTACACCGCATCGAACCGAATCAACGTAGTAAACAGCCGAACATCAGCCTCGGTCAGGTACTCACCCACCAGGTAGCGATTGGCGCCCAATAGCGCTTCCAGCCGGTCCAGCTCCGCAAACACTTCGTCGAATGCCTGTTCGTAGGCCTGCTGCGACGTGGCAAAGCCCGCGCGATACACCCCATTGTTCACTGCCGGATAAATTCGCTCGTTCAGCCCATCGATCTCACTGCGCAGCGCCGCTGGGTAGAAGTCCAGGTCGTTGCCGGTCAGGTCATCGAACGCACTGTTGAACATGCGAATAATTTCCGCCGATTCGTTGCTGACGATCCGTTGCTGCTGCTTGTCCCAGAGGACCGGCACCGTGACGCGACCGGTGTAGTTGGCGGTATCGGCGGTGTAACGCTGGTGCATGAAATCAAAGTGATCGAGCTTGTCACCGGTGGAGCCGAGATTCTCGTCGAAGGTCCAGCCGTTTTCCAACATCAGCCAACTGACCACCGACACGTCGATGAGCCCTTCGAGGCCTTTGAGTTTGCGCAGGATCAATGTGCGATGGGCCCAGGGACAGGCAAGGGAAACGTACAGATGATAGCGCCCGGCCTCGGCGGCAAAGCCACCGACACCGCTGGGGCCGGGTTGGCCGTCGGCGGTCACCCAGTTGCGGCGCTGGGCCTGCTCGCGCTGGAATGCGCCGTCTTTGCTGCTTTCGTACCACTGGTCTTGCCAGCGACCTTCAACTAACAAACCCATGTTCAAGACTCCTCAACCAATAAGCATTGGAGAGGAGTCTATTCCGATAGGTTCGAACAAAAAGCGCAAAGGTTGGGCGGTTATGATCGGTTAAATCGATCTGTCCCGGGCTTCCCAGTACTGCCGGGCCGTTTCGAACGCCTGCTCCCGGGGTTGGCCGAGGCCGCGCAAGGCCAAGGCCATGGTCGAGATCAGGGCCATTTGCGGGTAGCTGTCGACCACGTCGCCGCGCCACACCGCCTTCAAGTGTTCAGGGTCCAGTGCAGACGGTTTGACGTGCCGCTGGCTGGACATCTGTGGCCATTCCTCATCCCAGCTGACACCGCCGGTAGTGCCATAGAGGTGGCTGTCGGCGTCCGGGTTGATCTCGATTTCGCCACCATCGCCCTTGACCACGATCGCGGTGTCGCCGAGCAGGCCGCTGGCATCGCGGTGCACCGCCTGGTAACCGGGATGGAAGATGCTTTGCAGGCCGCAGCGCGCGCCCAGCGGGTTGAGAATGCGGGTCAGGGAATGGATCGGCGAACGCAGGCCCAGTGTGTTGCGCAAGTCGATCATGCGCTGAAGTTGCGGCGCCCAGTCCACCAGCGGCATGAACGCCAGGCCGCCATCCTCCAGCGCGGCACCGACCTGCTGCCAAGTGCGGCACAGCGGGATCTGCAAGTGTTGCAGCAACTGCTCGCTGTACAGCCGGCCGGCCGTGTGCGCGCCGCCACCATGCATGAAAATTCGCACGCCGTTCTGCGCCAGGCACTTGGCCGCCAGCAGGTACCACGGCAGGTGGCGCTTTTTGCCGGCGTAGGTCGGCCAGTCCAGGTCAACATTCAACGCTGGCGCCTGCAAACGCTCACGCAAGGCTTCGGTAAAGCCGGCCATTTCCTCGGCGCTTTCTTCCTTGTGGCGCAACAGCATCAGAAATGCGCCCAGCTGGGTGTCCTCGACCTGATCGTCGAGCACCATGCCCATGGCGACCCGTGCTTCGACCCGGGTCAGGTCGCGGGCACCACGCTTGCCCTTGCCGAGAATTCGCACGAACTGGGCGAACGGGTGTTCGGCGGGCGTTTCGAGGGTCAGCGCTGGGTAGTCGGTCATAAGCAATTCGTCGGTTTGGGCAGGCCCGCCAGTTTTGCGGCGAGTTTGGCAGGGGTGCCTTTGAACAGTCGGTTGAGGTGCAGGCTGTTGCCTTTTTCCGGGCCGAGCTTCAATGCGGTGTACTTGATCAGCGGTCGCGTAGCCGGTGACAACTGGAACTCGGCATAGAAGCTGCGCAACAGTTCGAGGATCTCCCAATGTTCGGGGCCCAGCTCGATGTCTTCGGCGGCGGCCAGGGCGCTGGCCACTTCGGCGGACCAGTCGCTGAGTTCAACCAGGAAACCGTCCTTGTCCAGTTCGATGGCGCGGGCGCCGACTGTCAGCGCATTCATAACCAGCTGTTGACCTTGTCGTAATGGACAGACAGTTCAACGAAGGCCGGGTAGTCGATGCTGGCGGCGCAGTCCGGAACGTTCACCGCCCGGGCCTGGGCGTCTTCGGCCAGCACGAACAGTTTCAGGGCGCGAGTGCTTAGTGCGTTGAAGGGGGCAGTGCCCGGTTGCAAGGCATGGACCGCATCGCCACAGAGCAGTAGCCCATCGTCAGTACCGATGATGCGCAGGCAACTGGTCAGGCGGTCATCGCCGAAGGGGGAATGAGACAATACGTGCAAGGTCGACATCAGAGGGTAATCACCTGATCGTAACGGTCAATAAGTGCAGTGACTTCGTGGGCGGCCAGCCCCTGGGCCTCTTCCAGCGCAAAATTGCTCAGGCCCCGGGCGCAGGCACTGTCGGCACAGACGAACAACTCTTCGACACCGAACATCGCCAGCGCTTGCAGATTGGCACTGAGGTCTTTCTGCTGCAGGGCCCTGGCGTCCTGTCCGGTGGCGAGCTGGAACACTCCGTCATCGAGAAACAGCAGGCCGATGGGCAGGTCGAAGGCGCCACCGGCGAGCACGATGTCCAGCGCCTCCCGTGCGCTCGGCCCGGACCAGGGCGACTGGCGGCTGATGATCAACAAGGATTTGGCCATTTTACGCGCCCCCGAAACAGATCAGGCGGTCGGCGTTCTGGACCGCGTCGTGCAGCTGGCCAAGGCCGGACAGCTCCCACGGCGCACCGACCGCGACCGAACGCTGGTAACGACTGGCTTCTTCCTCATTCAACACACCGCGGCGCAGGGCGGCGGCGATGCACACCACGCCGTCGAGTTGATGGTCGGCGACGAATTCGCGCCATTGCCGGGGCAGGTCCAGCTCATCCTGGGCAGTCACTACACTGGTCGATGCGTTATAGACGCCGTCCTGGTAGAAAAACAGCCGGACAATCTCATGCCCCCCGGCCAGCGCGGCCTGGGCGAACAACAGGGCGCGGCGCGAGGAGGGCGCATGGGCGGCGGAAAACAGCGCGATGGCGAACTTCATGACGGACTCGATCAGCGGAACTGCGAGCATGATAAAGCTTTATCGGCTGTGCGGCGAAGTAGGTTTCTGCAGAGGCCGAGGCGCTGTGCAGACGCCATCGCGGGCAAGCCTTGCTCCCACAGAGGTGTCGGCCATCCACAAATACTGCGCACACCACCAATACCCTGTGGGAGCGGCGGTGCGACGATTCTACTTGCACCGCGAAAGCG
Source organism: Pseudomonas sp. 65/3-MNA-CIBAN-0223 (assembly GCF_040310425.1). Taxonomy (NCBI): domain Bacteria; kingdom Pseudomonadati; phylum Pseudomonadota; class Gammaproteobacteria; order Pseudomonadales; family Pseudomonadaceae; genus Pseudomonas; species Pseudomonas sp. 65/3-MNA-CIBAN-0223. The sequence continues at coordinate 96,240 of NZ_JBEOPV010000009.1, read as the reverse complement.
GCCGGCGCCTCAACAACGACATTTGGATCTACCGCGGCATATACCCCAATTGCCAACGCCGTGGAATCCTCAGCGACAGCACCCCGATCACCCCCGCCAGCAGCCCGCTGACAAACAGCGCCTTGAGCCCCAGATGATGCTCCAGCAGCGCCCCCAGCACCGCACCGGCGAACATCCCGGTCCACGGGATCAACTGCACCCGCCAGCCGTTGCGCCGTTCGCCCAGCATCCATCGGCCCAATCCACGACCAAACCGCGAGAGGGCGCCAGTCACGTAGGTGAGCCCGACCGGCAGGCCATTGACCTCTTCCACGGCTGCATTGAGCATGCCCATGGCGATGATCGCCGCCAGCAGGGCGGGCAGCTGATCTGCATAAGGCCAGGCCGCCGCGCCGCACAGCAGCATGGCGATGCACAGCAACAACGGCAGCGCCCGGCGGCCGCCGAGGCGACTGACAACAATTCCCAGGGCATTGCCGACGACGAAGGTGGCCACCAGGATCACCAGGCGCAAGGTCAGGCCCACATCGCCGTCACTGATGGCCACGGCGAGGCGGGTGGTGTTGCCGCTCATGAACGAGACGAAATCGCCACTGGCCATGAAGCCAATGGCATCGGTCATGCCGGCGAGCACCGAGAGGCTGGCGACCAGCGACAGGCCGATGCGACCACGCCATTTGCGAGCGTGCAGATGGCCGTCGCTGGCTCGGTTACTGGAGGACGATGGCAACATCGGTGCGGGCATCCTTGTGTGATGGGTTAGTGGGCCAACCCATATAACTCGCAATACTCCAACCAGTCCATGCCCGCCATCTCGGCCACTTCGCGGTGAACTTCCAGGCGCTGCGCCTGATAGTCAGCTTCAGTCGCTGCGGTCAATTGCAGCGTCAACTCCCAGGCAAACAAACCCAGGTGCTCGGCCTCGGCTTCGAAGGCTTCGTGCAGCCGCTCTTCGCGGTACTGCGCGGCGGTCTCGCCCTTGGCCTGGGCCAGCAGAGGGTTGAGGGTGTCGAGTTCGACGCGCAGTTCAGGGCGCTCGTCGAGAAACTTCTTCAGTGCCTGATCATGTTGCTGTTCGGTTGCTGCCATGGTCGCTCCTTGGCAAGGGCTTACGAAGTCTGCTTTTTGCTGGCCTTGGCCGCTGCCGCCAGACACTCCAGGGCAAATTGCTCAGGGTAGGTCATCTGGATTGGCGTGGTCTCGCCCTTGACGGTGCGTTCGCCTTCTAGGATGTAGCGGATGCGCTTGTCGGTCACACCGATGCGCTTGGCGATCCAGGACGGGGTCTGGCCAATCTGGCTGATCAGCTTGTCGGCGTATTCGGCGGTAGGTTTGTAGTATTCGGCGTTGGGTGTCATGACCTTTCCAGAAAATGGCCCGCAAATAGGGCAATCGGACGTTTATGGCGCGACAGGGTGCGCGAATCGTCTCGCGGTGTCGCGGTATAAATGAAGTAAAGCAGAATGAAACGTCCTGCCTGGATGATACAGTCGGCTTTTTCCTGATGAGTGAACGCAATGCGAATTCTGCTGCTGGCCCTGGCCGCTACCCTGCTGGCGGGCTGCGCCGGCTCGGTGATGAACGATGCTAGGACCAAAACCCCGTACCAGACCCTGAAGTCGGACAAACCGGAAAAAGTCGTCGCCCAGTGCGTGCAGTTTTCCTGGCAGGACGAGGCGGTGTTCGGCGTCGATGCGGGTGCCTACCTGCAACCGGGCGAGAAGGGCGGGTCGACCGTCTACACCCGTGCCGCGGAGTCGTTCGTGGACGTGACCACGGATGCGTCGGGGACCGTGCTGAGCTATTACGCCCAGCAGGACGATTTCGTGGCCAAGCGCCGCTTGGCTGCGTTGGCAACCTGCCTCTGATTCAACGAAATTACACATTTCAACCTGTGGGAGTGAGCCTGCTCGCCCCCACACGGTTGTTGTGTAACGCCTGGAGGGTCAGGCGATGGTCAGGCGCTTCTGGAAAAAGAAGCGCTTGTGCCCCGGCGGGTAATCGGCGATATGCCCGAACTCGCTATAACCCATCTTGCGGTAGAACCCCGGGGCCTGGAACTCGAAGGTGTCGAGCCAGATCCCCAGGCATTCCTTCTCCCTGGCGTGATCCTCGGCCATTTGCATCAGCCGTGAGCCCAATCCCTGTCCCCGGGCATTTTCCGGCACCGACAGCAATTCGATATACAACCACTGGTAAAACACCTTGCCGTACAAACCGCCGAGAACCTGGTCGTGCTCGTCGCGCACCAGCAAGGCGATCGGCTGCGCTTTCGTGACACCTGCCTTGGAGGCGTTATAGGCACGCAACGGCAGGAGAATCGCCTGGTGCTGCTCTTCAGTGGGGTCTTGCGTGATTTCTATGCGCAGCGTCATCAGCTACATCCTTATGGCCATGAGTGAATCGGCAGCAGCGTAGCGCGACGCGTGCGGTTTGATCCAGCCTGGCGTGGAACTGTCGTGCAAGCGCAAATGTCTAGCCTTAACAGCGTCATTCGAGAACGCAGCCGATGAGGAACCACCGTGAATATTTTTGAAGCCTTGCGCGAAAGCCATGACCGTCAACGTACCTATGCCGATGCGCTGATCCAGACCAGCGGCGATACCCCGGAGCGTGCCGAGGCCTACAAGCGCCTGAAGTCCGAGCTGCAGGCGCACGAAACCGCCGAGGAGCGGCATTTCTACATCCCGTTGATGGAGTTCGACAATGGCGTTGACCTCAGCCGTCACGCCATTTCCGAGCACCACGAGATGGACGAGATGATGGAAACCCTCGACGAGACCGAGATGTCCAGCCCGTCCTGGCTGGCCACTGCGAAGAAATTGTCCGAGAAGGTCCATCACCACTTGAAAGAGGAGGAGCAGAAGTTCTTCCAGATGGCCGGCAAATTACTGAGCGACAAGCAAAAGGAGACGCTGGCAGGGCAGTACTTGAAGGAGTTCGACGAGCAGCTCGATCAGGCATCCTGAAGGGCTTCTTCGCCTCGAATTTCGCATGCAACCCTGTAGGAGCTGCCGAAGGCTGCGATCTTTTGATCTTTTGATCCTTGGTTTGACGCTTGAGGGCAAGCCGGTTGGCGAAAGCTGCTTCTACGGAGCCAACGACCCGCGGCGCAATACCGGCCTGTCACTTGGTTATTGAAGGTTGTATTTAAAGGGGGACAGATCTATTTTCTGTTCCCCCGCACCACCCACTCAAGGAAGGACAATCATGACCACCGCACTGCTGATCGTCGACGTACAGCACGCCTTGTGCACCGGCCAGTACCAATGCTTCGATATTCAACGGGTGATTGCCAACATCAACACGCTCAGCGGCAGGGCAAGGGCCGCCAGCATCCCGGTCGTGCTCATCCAGCACCAGGAAAAGGGCGACTTGCTGCAACATGGCTCCGAGGGCTGGCAACTCGCCAAGGAACTGGACACTTCGCCCGAGGACCTGCGAATAGGCAAGACCACTGGGGACTCCTTCTACCAGACCCCACTTGAAGCGTTGCTGCTGGAGCGTGAGGTTGATCGCCTGATCATCTGCGGCCTGCAAACCGACTATTGCGTAAACGCCACCGTCCGCCAGGCGCATGCCCTGGGCTACGACGTGGTACTCGCCGGCGACGCGCATTCCACGGTCGATAACGGCAATACCACCGCCGAAGACATTATTGCCGAACACAACAAAATCCTGGCCCACCTGACCGGCCCGGTAGGCCGGATCGACATAACAGCGGCCAACGAAATCAAACTTTAAAGCCGAACCACGGCTACACTTATCGCCTGTTCCTCCAACCCACGTCCTTCCTTGGCATGAGGCGAATCTGTCGTGGAAGTTGTCGCGCTTCTCTCTGGCTACCTGATGGCGTGGGTGATCGAGCCGGTCGCCCACCAGTTCGTTGGCATCTTCGACCTCAATGGCCGCTTTGGCCTGTTGTTCCTTGGCGTGTCCTACTCGGTCGCCTACAGCCTTTTTCGTTACCGCAGGCGTCGCGGTTTGACTGATGCTTCATCGTTCTGGCAATTCATCGGCGCCGGCAAGGTGCATTTTCACCCCTCTGCGTTACTGGATTACCGCTACTACTTTGTGCGCGCCATCCTTAAGGTCGCGCTGGTGCTGCCCATCGTCGGCATCGTTGACCCGCACATCCTGCGCTCGGCCGACTACGTTGGTTTTTTCACCAACCTGTGGGGGGCTCGCGTGCAAGTGCAGCAACACCTCGGCCTGTCATTGCTGTACGGACTGGGGGTTTTCCTGGCGCGAGACTTCACCCATTACTGGACCCACCGCGCCTTTCATACGCGCTGGCTCTGGGCGTTCCACAAGGTCCACCATTCGGCACAGGTATTGGTACCGGCAACAGCCAGCCGCGTGCATTTCCTGGAGAAGGTGGCGGAAAAGCTCTCCATCAGCGTGATCGTCGGTGCCTATGCCGGTGTGTTCTGGTATGCCTGTGGCGGCGAGATCAGCCGCTACACCCTGTTCGGCGTGACCTACCTGGTGTTCATCCTCAACGGGCTGGCGGCGAACCTGCGCCACAGCCACGTGTGGTTATCGTTCGGCCCGGCCATCGAGCATGTGCTCAACAGCCCGGCCCAGCACCAGATCCATCACAGCGATGCGCCGCGCCACTTCGACAGGAATTTTGGCGTCAACCTGTCCCTGTGGGACTGGATGTTTGGCACGCTCTACGTCACCACGTCCAAGCCTGAGTCGCTGCAGTTCGGCCTCGCCGGCCAGGGCCCTGAGCGTTACCACACGCTCGGCGACCTGATCGTGATGCCTTTGCGCGAAATCGCCAGCAAGATCGGCACGCTCAGGCCGTGGGCGCAAACCCTTAGCCTACGTCAGCGGGTCATGAACTGGACGCACCGGCACGCCTATGGCATCGTCAAATTAATACGTCGTGTAATGATCAGGATAAGAACCAATGGAGGAGGGGGACCAGGTCGGCACCAAGGTATCGATGGCAACGCTAAAGGCGTTCAATCTTTGCGTGCTGGAACTGGGTCGGCTGGCCCGGGATCATCGCTCAACCCGCTTCATCGAAGATGGCCTGCAGGCGTTTCGTTCACTGGTGCCCTTTGCGTCGGCCTGGTGGGGGGAGATGTCAGTGTCGGGCGTCAATATTCCTCCGAAAAGCTGGATGCACGGGCGGATCGACCTGCCTGAATCCTTTGCCGTGGAATGGCACAAGGGCGCCGATGCGGACAGTTTTTCCCATGACACTTTAAGCAAGCCCGGCACCGTGGTGCGCGACAGCGGTTATGACGATCTGGACGAAGGCGTGAGTGCCTTTGCCCGGCGCCACGATCTGTTCCATGCGATGTGCATCACCTTTGAGCTGCCCGAAAGCGGACTAATGTTCTTCGTGTGCCTGTATCGCGGCCAGCATGAGTGCGCGTTCGAACAAGACGCGGCCGGTTTGTTCAGCGCCTTCTGCGATCATCTGCTGCAGCTGTGGCGGTTCCAGGTGCAGGACATGATTCGCGTCGACACGGGGAATGGGGCAAGCGACTTCGGCGTGGCCCGCATGGATGGCAGCCTGCTGTATATCGGCGCTGCCCTGGGTGTGGCCATCCAGCGCGAATTGCCGCAGTGGGACGGTTCGACGCTGCCGCCCGAGGTGATTGTCCAGTTAGCCAAAGCGCCGTGCGTGATGCGCCTGGGACGCTGCGCCCTGACACTCTCGCCTAACGGCGAGCATGTGATCCTGTCCCTGGAAACCCTGTCACGCGGGGTGATGCTCGCACCCCGGGAGCGCACCGCAGCGATGCTGTTTGCCGCCGGCCATTCCTACAAGGAAATCGCCAAAATCCTCGCCTTGAGCCCGGCCACCGTGCGCACTTACCTGCGCAACTGCTATGTGCAGCTTGGGGTGAGAAGCAAGGTCGAACTGGGGTCGGCACTGCGCTCCCCCTCTGCGAACCCTCTGGCCAAATCCGGATAACAGATTCTTCTGCGGCGCGCTGCATCCACAAGTATTTTCCTCACCCTCCTCATTTGTAGAGGTCCATTCAAACGCCGCGCCCTATAGGGTAGCTCCTGCACTACGGGGCGAGCACGGCAGTCTGATCGGGCGCTTTAAAAACTATAAAAACAGAGGTGAGACACGTGAAATTCTCCAGGCTGGGTATCGCAGTGACGACGGCGACGGCATTTTCCTTCATGTCGCTGGTGGGGTGTCAGACCCAAGGTTCCAACGCCGCCGACATGGTCATGCGCAACGGTTATGTCTATACCGTCGATGGCCAGAATTCCGTGCAGCAGGCAATTGCGGTAACGGCCGGCAAGATCGTCTACGTCGGCAGCGAGGCTGGGGTGGCCGCCTTTGTCGGTCCGCAGACCCGGCAGCTCGACCTGGGCGGGCGCATGCTGATGCCCGGTTTCATCGACGCGCACATGCACCCGGGTGACGGTGGTCGGGCGATGACCTTGTGCGATCTGAAATACCAGACCATGACCCGCAAAGTATTCCAGGAACGGATTCAGGCGTGCCTGGATGCCGAGCCGGACAAAGGACCGGATGTCTGGCTGGAAGTCGGTAGCTGGGACCGCATGGGCATGGACGGGCTCGATGGCGACCCGGACAAGTCGACGCTGGACGCCCTCAGCACCAAACGTCCCATCCAGGTACGCTCCAGCGATTTCCATACCGTGCTGGTGAATTCACGCGGCCTGGCGCTCGCCGGCATCGATAAGCACACCGTTGATCCCGGCGACGGCAAGTTCGCCCGTGACAGCGCGGGCAATCCCACTGGCATCTGCGAAGACGGCGCCGCCGAATCGATGGCCGCCGTAGTGCCTCCCGCCAGCGATGCACAGAAGTTGATTCAGACTCGCGCCGCACTCGACGCCATGCGCCAGCAAGGCATCACCAGTTTCTTCGATGCCTTGTCCGGTGCTGAAAGCGCCAAGGCATTCACTCAGCTGCAGCAGTCGGGCGAGCTGACTTCCCGAGCACTGTTGGCCATCAAACTGGACCCGGCCGCCGCAGCAGCGGACCCGGCAAAGACCATCGCCGAAGCGAAGGCCCTGGCCGCCACCTATGACCAGGGCGACGCGCAACCGGCTCCTGGTGTGAGCATGCGTCACGTCAAATTGTTCATGGACGGGATCATCAATGCGCCTGCGGACACCGGCGCGATGCTGACGCCCTATCTGCAAAACAGCGGGACCGAGAAGGCCCCCAAGTGGACGCCCGGCAAGAATCTCGGCGAGTTATATTTCCCGCCTCAGACGCTCAACCCGCTGTTGCTCAGGGCTGTCCAGGCCGGACTTGATCCACATCTGCATGCTACCGGCGAACGGGCAGTGCGCGCCTCGCTCGACAGTGTCGAATACGTGCGCCGTCAGCTGCCTGGCAGCGACTTTCGGCCTGCCATCGCCCACGCAGAATCGGTGGACCCCGCCGACTACCCGCGCTTCAAGGCGCTCGATGTGACGGCAACCATGTCCTTTCAGTGGGCCCAGCAGGCGCCGTCCACCATTGACGGCACCCACGAACATTTGGGGTCGGCACGTTTTGCCCGCATGGAACCGTCGGGCAGCATTGCCAACGCCGGTGGGCGCATTGCCTATGGTAGCGACTGGCCGGTCGATCCGCTCGACGAGTTCCTCGCGTTGAAAATTGGCGTGACCCGCGCCGGCGATCCGCTGAACCCCCACAGCTATGGGCCCGAGTATGCCGGCAAACTCAATGGCGACCCGGCGCTGTCGCGCAGCGAAGTGCTGCGGGCCATCACCTTGAATGCCGCCCAACAGCTGAAGCTGGAGGCCGTCACCGGCTCGCTTGAAGTCGGCAAGTTCGCCGACCTGATCGTCCTGAAGAGAAACTTCATGCAGGTGCCGGAAGCAGAACTGGGCCGCAATGAAGTGCTGTTGACTGTCGTCGGCGGCAAGGTGGTGTGGGCCAAGGCGCCGTTTGTGGGCCTTGACCCGCAAGCGTTGCCCCAGGCTTCACAGGCTTCAGTCACTCCGACCGCTCAATAAAAAAAACCAGAGAGCATTCCCATGCAACGATTTCTCCCCAACCTGTTGGCCGCCTCGCTGGCTATGACCTCGCTGCAAGCGATGGCTGCCGCCGACCTCATGTTGTTTAACGGCAAAGTATTCACCGCCGAACCAGGTCAGGGCCTGGTGCAGGCCGTGGCCGTGCAAGACGGCAAGATTCTTCAGGTGGGCACCGATGCCCAGATCAATGCCCTGGCCGATGAGCGCACCCGGCGCATCGACCTGGGGGGCAAGGTGTTGATGCCCGGCATGATCGACAGCCACAGCCACCCGGTGGTGGCTGCGTTCGACAGCATGGGCGCCACGTTGCTGGACGAGGTCAAACCGTTGCCGGAGCTTGAGCAATGGATCATCGAGCAGGACCGGGCCGGACGCGCCCGGGCCGGTGATGTGATCAGCATCGCCGGGGTGAGTTCGGCCTATTGGGAGAACAGCCGGCAGCTCGGCCAGCGCTTCAATCAGGGCCGCTGGGCTGATCAGCCATTGGTGCTCAGTGGGATCGACGGGCATACCGGCTGGGCCAACAACGCCATGCTCAACCGCCTGAAGATCGACGCCGCGCTCGTGAAGAGCCTGTCGGAATCCGAGCGCAGCTACGTGGGACACGAGAAGGATTTCACCCCCACCGGTTACTTTGCCGAATCGCGCTGGGACCTGGTCCGCAGCCAGATTCCGCCACCCAGCCAGCAGGTCATGCTGAAGGCGGCGCGGGAAGCTGTCAGGGTCAATAATCAATACGGCGTTACCGCCTGGATGGACGCTGCGGCGAACGCCGGCAGCGGTGACTCGCTGTTCGATTTCAATGCCACCGAGCAGAGCTACGGCGTGCTGCCGCTGTACCGCGAACTGGCGCAACAAGGCGAACTCACGGCGCATGTAGCGGCGTTACTGCTGACCAATCCCAGGAGCAAACCGGCCGACCTGGCAGTGCTGGACAAGGTCGTGCAGAAATTTGCCGGCGTGCCCAACCTGACATTTCCGGGCCTCAAGGTCTTTGCCGATGGCGTGCTGGAGTTCCCTGGCCAGACGGCTGCAGTGATCGTGCCGTTCAAGAACAGTGGCAAAGACGGTCAACTGCTGATTGATCCCGCCCACTTCGGCGAGTTGGTGGTGGCCGCAGAGCAGCGCGACTGGATCGTGCACATGCATGCCGTCGGGGACCGCGCGGTGCGCGAATCGCTTAATGCGTTTGAATATGCGCGTAAGCTCAACCCGACCCCCATGCCGCACAGCATCAGCCACCTGCAACTGGTCAACCCCAAGGAATTTACGCGCTTCAAGCAACTGGGAGTGATCGCTTCCATGCAATTACTGTGGGCCACGGGTGAGAGCTATACCGTGGAACTGGTCAAGCCGTACATCAGCGCTTTTGCCTACGGCTACCAGTACCCAGCGAGGTCGTTGCATAACGCAGGGGCGCTGATCGCCGGCGGCAGTGACTGGCCGGTATCCAGCCCTAATCCGTGGAATGCCATCGCTCAGGCCAGTACCCGAAAAGGTCCGCTGGGCGTGTTGAATGCCAATGAAAGCATCGATCGCCAAAGCATGTTTTATGCCTACACGATCAACGCCGCCAAAGCCTTGCGTCTGGAGAAACAGATCGGCTCGCTGTTACCCGGCAAACAGGCTGACCTGATCATTCTCGACCGCGACGTATTCAAGGTCAGCGACGAAGAATTGTTCGACACCCAGGTGTTGAAAACCTTCTTCGCCGGCAAAGAAGTCTACACCCCGGCGTCCTGACCGCTCCTTCACCACCCCTGAAAAAACCGTCTGGCCCCTCGCACCGCGAGGGGCTCGGCAGCCGCACGCCCGATATTCCTGCCACTCATAAAAACAAGAGATTCGTATGAACCCGCGCGCATTGCTCACCCTTGCCAGCCTGGCTCTGGCACCCTTGACCTCCCAGGCCATGGCCCTTGACGACAATTTCAGCCTGGACATGAGCCTGGCCGCGCTCAGCGACTACCGTACCCGGGGGATTTCTCAGACATTGGGTGATCCGGCGATCCAGGCCGGCGCCACGCTGGTGCATAGCAGCGGCCTGTATGTCGGCGCCTGGACTTCCAACGTGGATTTCGGCGGCCCGTTCAAGACCCGCCAGGAGCTCGAGTACTACGCCGGTTACTACTGGCAGGCGAGCGACGCCATCAGCCTGGACCTCGGTTATCTCAAGTACAGTTACCCGAAGGAGGGGCAGTTCAATTTCAGTGAGGTGTACGGGATTCTCGACGTCTATGGGGTGAAACTCGGCGTTTACTACTCCAACGACACGCCCAACGGGTTTGGCGAAGACCAGGACACGCTCTACACCTACCTCGCCTACAAGATCGAGTTGCCGGCTGACGCGGGGCTGGACCTGCGCGTGGGTCGCGGCGACGTCAAGGACCCGGCCTACTGGTCCGGCAGCGGTGACAACCGCGACGCCTACTACGAATGGGAAGCCAAGCTCACCCGGGAGTTCGTCGGCGTTACCTGGGGCCTGAGCTACATCGACACCGACCTGTCGCAAAGCGAGTGCGCGAGCTGGTACGGCTATGGTGACCTGTGCACCGCCACGGTGGTCGCGAGCGTCAGCAAGACATTCTGAGTTGCGGGACGCTTCGCAGGACCTGCCTTGAAACGAGGCTGCGATCTTTTGACCCTGAAAGGCCAGATCAAAAGATCGCAGCCTCGTTTCACTCGGCAGCTCCTACAGGGTATCTGCGGCGGGCAGGGATTTTTAGATTCGCGGGCTGCTCGCGAAGGTGTCGAGGGGCCCGTCTTGCCAGGTGCACTGTCTCGGGCCTCACCAGTTCCGCACAGGCCTGCGCCATTGCGATGAGGGGGAGCTGTAGGAGCTGTCGAGTAAAACGAGGCTGCGATCTTTTGATCTATCCTTGCCTACCAACAATACCCCAATCCAACCCCACGGAGACAATCCTCCATGTCCCTACACGCCTTGCGCGCCGACGCCAGTCACCTCGACCTCATCGCTCCGTTGTTCGACGCCTATCGCGTTTTCTACCGCCAACCTTCCAACCTGGCGCAGTCGCGAGCTTTCATCGCCGAGCGCATCGCCCGGGATGAGTCGGTGATTTTCCTTGCCCAGGACGACACAGGCGAGGCGCTGGGATTTGTCCAGCTGTTCCCGACCTTTTCCTCCATCGACGCGCACCGTACGTGGCTGCTTGGAGACCTGTTCACCACGGCCAATGCCCGCGGTCGCGGAGTCGGTACTTTGCTGATGAATACGGCACGCTCCTTTGCCGTGTTGTCGGGCGGCAAAGGCATGGTGCTGGAAACCGCTACCGATAACGTTAACGCCCAGCGCTTGTACGAGTCGCTGGGTTACGTGCGCGACAGCGGTTACTACACCTACTGCCTCGATTTGCAGCAGCGCTGAAATCAGCGGGCCGGCAGGCCCCAGGAAGCGCGAACCTGTTCGTATTGTGCTTCTGGCATCTGCACCAGCAGTGGCAATTGACCAGGGTCCAGCCAGCCGAGCAAGCGGGTGATGTCCGCCGTGTCCATGGCCGTGCAACCCGCCGTTGGCGAGTTGGGACTGCGCCAGATGTGGAAGAAGATGCACGAGCCTGCGCCGCGAGTCGCCGGGGTGTTGTGATCGATGAAGATGCCTTGGCGATACAGCACGTCCTCGCTGCGCATGCGCTCGGAGCTGTTCCAATCTTTGGCAATGGCGGCGCCGTCGACCAGTTCGTTGTAGCGCGGGGATTGGCTGTCATCCACGCATTCGGTGGACGGCGTCAGCGCCAGGTACGGCAGCTTTGTCGGCGCGGCTGGATCGAAACCGAATGCCGTGCCCAAGGTGAATACACCGGCAGGTGCCTTGCCGTCGCCTTCACGTTTGACCGGGCCTGCACCGGGTTCGAACGAACCCTTGCCCCAGGCCATCCCGTGCTTGCCAACTACCACCGCAAAGGCGTCGCCGGCTTTGCGCAAGGTGCTGCCCTCGCGTTCATAGCGCTGGGCGCTGCCCTGGGTGTCGTCCCAGCTTTTGCTGGTGACCACGATCAACTGCTGGCTGGCGTCGATCAGATCGCGAGCGCCCAGGTGGGTGATCGGGAAATCCATCACCTGTTTTTTCGACCCCTCACCCGCGTAGGTGAAGTGCCACCACTCCTTCGAATAGCCGGAAAAGCCCGCCTTTTCCATCGCGCTGGTGAGGCGCTGGCGATTGGATTTCGCCGTGGCATTGATCGCGGCGCTGGCGCTGTGGGCGCGCTCGTCGAAACAATCAAAACCGGTGCCCATGTCGACAGCACCATCATGCCAGCGCTGGTCAAATGGCGCGGTGCAGTCTGCCTGCGAAGCCGCCGGCGTCCATTTGGCGGCGGGCAGCGCTTGCGGTCCGGTCAGGGTCAGGTCGACGGTTGAGCCTTTGGAGTGGCCAGAAACCCGCGCCACATAACCCAGTCGCCAGAAGTCCTGCTTATCTACCCGAGGGTAAAACTCGGTCTTGCGCGGGTCGCCGGGCTCTGTAGCAAAGCGTCCCATGTCGGCCACTGCGCGGTTGGGACGATAGCAGTCGAAAACCTTCAAGCCATAGCCTTCTGCGCGCAGGGATGACTGCACCCGTGCCAGGGCCTGGGCGGTCTCCAGGGACAACAGGCACTCGGCGGCGCCATACCCTTCAAGCGCGCGACCGGTGAAGTTATGGGCGCTGGCGTAGCGCATGTCCTGCTCGATGCTCGGGTCGATAGTGCGCAAATACACCATGTGCCCGGGCCGGGACTCGGCGCTGGCCGTGGCCACCATGGCAAGGTTCAGAAGGGCGAAAATTGCAGTTCTCAGGCGCATGGTCAGAGTGGCTTCCGGTGGATATGATTGGCCGCTTGGCTGGCTGAGCTTAGCCTCCACAACGATAGAAGGGATAGATGAATGGGCTCATGGACGCTGCACCGGCAGATCATCCATGAGGTTCATCACTGCCTGCGCATGGCGGGTCCCGGCTACGGCTGGACCCTCGGCGAGGCATTGGTCAGCGAGGGCTTGGCCGGACAGTTCGTCCGGCATCTGCTCGGCAGCACCGCAGAACCCTGGGAGAGCGCGGTAAACCGCGCTGATCTGCTGCGCACTCCGACCGATCGCCAGGCCCTCGACGCCACGTACTACGACCACAGCGCGAGGTTCTTCGGCACCGGAGTTCATCCAAGATGGCTGGGCTACACCCTTGGTTATCAGATAGTGGAGCAGTGGCTGGCGGGGGCAGGCGACATTGACGCGGCGACCTGGATCAATGTCCCTGCCAGCTTGATCATCGATTCGGCAGTCGAAGCAGGATTGGTTTTACGCAAAACCTGAGTTAACCCCCAAACACCGGCCGGAAAAAACTGCGCTCATAGCTGAGAATGCACTTGGTTTCCTCAGCGTACTTGAAGGCGGCGATGCACTCCGGGTCTTGCATCGAGTCCTGGCGATAACGCTCATACTCCGCCAGGCTCGCAAAGGTGAACATCGCCATGGCGATATTGTTGGCGCCCTCGGAAGGCAGAAAATAGCCGTGATGCTGCCCGCCGAATTTTTCAACCAGCGGAATCCATAACTTCGCGTAGTACTCGAACGCTTTGAGCTGATAGGGATCAAGCACGTACTTCAGATAACAAGTGACCACGATGTTTCCTCAATAATTGCCAATCAAAGTGCTATGAAATCACGGATCGCCTTGGCCCTAATCTTACCTGGAAAACTTTTTCGCCCCGGCCACACATAAAATCACCGCCACCGTCACCACCAGCATGCCCGGGCTGACCTGTTCATGCAGCAGCGTGGCTGCCAGAGCCAGGCCGAAAAACGGCTGCAGCAATTGCAACTGGCCGACTGCCGCGATACCGCCCTGCGCCAGTCCGCGATACCAGAACACAAAACCCACCAGCATGCTGAAAATCGACACGTACCCCAGGCACACCCACGCCGAGGGCGTGATGCCCGAGAGGGTCGGCGGCGCGAGCCACCAGGCCAGTGGCGCCATCACCGGCAACGACAGCACCAGTGCCCAGCAGATTACCTGCCAGCCACCGAGGGTCCTGGACAGCTTTGCGCCTTCGGCATATCCGAGGCCGCAGGCGAGGATGGCCGCCAACATCAATAAATCGCCGATGGGCGAGGCGGTCACGCCTTGGGAGAGAGCAAAGCCGACTACCAGCAGGCTGCCCAGAATCGAGAACAACCAGAACACCGGTCGCGGACGTTCACCGCCGCGCAGCACGCCAAATACCGCGGTGGCCAGGGGCAGCAGGCCGACGAAGACGATCGAATGGGCAGATGTCACATATTGCAAAGCCAGGGCGGTCAACAACGGGAAACCCAGGACAACACCCAACGCGACGATGGCCAGGGGCAGCAGTTGATGCCGCGCCGGGCGCTGTTCCCTGAACAGCCACAGCATGCACAGCGCCAGCAACCCGGCGATGCTGGCGCGGGCCACCGTGAGGAACACCGGATCGAACTCCAGCACGGCCAGGCGGGTGGCGGGCAGCGAGCCGCTGAAGATCAGCACTCCGATAAAACCGTTGAGCCAGCCGCTCGCGGACTTTTCCCGGCCAGGATTTTGCAGGCTTGATGCACGTTCCATTTCGTCACACTCAAATTTGCAGAAAGCCATCCTAGGGTCGAGAATCAATAACAATCAAAAAATTGTCATGGATACATCGCCCATGCCGCGCTCGCGTTACAAGTCCCTGGTGGATACCTTTGCCGCCGATATCCGTGCCGGTCGCCTGCTGCCGGGCACCCGCTTGCCGACTCACCGCCAACTGGCCACCCGTGAAGGTCTGGCGCTGGTGACCGCGAGTCGGGTGTATGGCGAGCTCGAAGCCATGGGCCTGGTGAGTGGCGAAACCGGGCGCGGCACCTTTGTCCGGGAGACTTCGCTGCCGCCCAACCTGGGCATCGACCAGCAGGAGGTCGTCGCTGGCATGATCGACCTCAACTTCAACTATCCGTCGCTGCCGGGGCAGGGCGAGATGCTGCGCAGTGCGTTGCGCCAGTTGGCCGCTGGCGGTGACCTGGAGGCGCTGTTGCGCTATCAACCCCATGCGGGGCGCATGCACGAGCGTGCGTCGGTGGCTCGGCACCTGGGCGCGCGCGGGCTGGCTGTCGATGCCGATCAAGTGCTGATGGTCAGCGGCGCCCAGCATGGCCTGGCGGTGACGATGATGGCGTTGCTCAAGCCGGGCGACGTGATCGCCGCAGACGCCTTGACCTATTCGGGCTTCAAGGTGCTGGCCGAAGCGCTGCACCTGGAAATCGCGCCGATTCCTGGTGGCGCCGACGGGCCGGATCTCGAGGCCCTGGAAAAACTTTGCCGCAGTCGGCGAGTGCGGGCGGTGTACAGCATGCCGACGCTGCACAATCCCTTGGGCTGGGTGATGCCTGCCGCGCAACGTGAGCAATTGGTGGCCATTTCGCGCAAGCACGGGCTGCTGATAATCGAGGATGCAGCCTACGCGTTCCTCGCCGAAAACCCGCCGCCACCGCTGTTTACGTTGGCGCCGGAGCGGACCGTCTATGTGTCCGGTTTATCCAAGAGCATCGCCACCGGCCTGCGCATCGGTTTTGTCGCCGCGCCTCTGGACAAGGTGGCCGCCATCGAGCGCGCTATCCGGTCCACCACCTGGAACACCCCGGGGGTGATGACTGCGATTGCCTGTGCCTGGCTGGACGATGGCACGGTGATGCAACTGGAAGCCGAGAAGCGGGCCGACGCCCAGGCCAGGCAGATCGTTGCGTTGCGTGCGCTGGATGGGCTGCGCTGCGTGACGCATCCGTCGTCGTATTTCCTGTGGTTGCCGCTGGGCGAAGATGCCCGGGCGGACCAGATTACCAAGGCGTTGATGGAGGAGAATATTGCCGTTTCGACGGCCGAGCCGTTTGCCACTTCGGCGCATGTGCCCCATGCAATTCGCCTGGCGTTGGGCTCGGTGGACATTGATACGCTTGGGCAGGCGTTGGCTCGGGTGAAGTGGATGGTGGAGGCGTATTCGTAGGCGGGTGATACGCATACTTGCCTGGCCTCTGGCAAAAGTCATTCGTTTCCTGGCCGGGACGTATTTCACCTCAAAGGTCCGACAATGAAGCTTGAACTCATACAGATGGCGGGTCGCGATGGCGATGTCGCCTACAACCTGCAGCGCACCCTGGATGCCGTTGCGGCCTGTGCGCCAGGTACCGATATCGTGATTTTCCCCGAGTCGCAGATCACCGGGTTTCTCGATCGCGCCAATATTGCCGCACTGGCGCGATTCACAGACCAGCCGCACCGCGAAAACGCAGGATCTGCGCCCCGTCAAACGGATCAATCAGGTAATGCGCCTGCACGCCGAATGTGTCTTGCAGGCGCTTGGGCGTGAGCACTTCCACGGGGGCGCCCAGCGCCACCAGTCGACCGCGTTCGAGCACGGCCAGGCGGTCACAGGTGAGTGCCTGGTTGAGATCGTGCAGGGCGATCACCGTGGTGACGGGCAGGGCATGCACCACCTGCAAAATCGACAGCTGATGCTGGATGTCCAGGTGATTGGTGGGCTCATCCAGCAGCAGGATTTGCGGCCGCTGGGCCAGGGCGCGAGCGATATGCACGCGTTGGCGCTCCCCGCCGGAGAGGCTGCGCCAGGTGCGGTTTTTCAAGTGCGCGGCATCGACGTCAACCAACGCCTGCTCGACAATGTGTGCGTCTTCCCGGGACCACGGGCGCAACGCTGACAGCCAGGGGGTTCGCCCCAGGGCAACGGCGTCGAGCACACGGATGGCATCATCGGTGGTCGCCTGCTGTTCAACCACCGCCAGGATTTGCGCAATCGTTCGCCGCGGCAGCTTGCCCAGGCGTGTGCCGCCCAGGAACACTTCGCCCCGGGACGGCTCGCGTACCCCGGCGAGCAACTTGAGCAAGGTCGATTTACCAGAGCCATTGGGCCCGACGATGCCCAGCGTTTCCCCGCGTTGAATGTGCAGATCGATGTCGTGCAACAACTGCACCTCGCGGACATCGAACCCCAGCCCGGCGCAGCTCAATACCAACGCTTCGCCGCTCATCGGGCATTCCTCCGCCCGACCAGGATCAACGCAAACACCGGTGCGCCCACCAGAGCGGTGATGACCCCGACCGGAATCACCTGGCCCTTGATCAACGTCCTCGACAACACATCTGCCGCGATCAGGAACAGCGCGCCACCCAGCGCGCTGGCAGGCAGCAAGCGGGCGTGACGGGTGCCCAGCAACAGGCGCACGGCATGGGGAATGACCAGCCCGACAAAACCGATGGAGCCGACGATCGACACCATTACGGCCGTCACCAGCGCCGCGCTGCCCACCAATATGAACTGTACGCGGCGCACCGGGATACCAAGGGAGGCTGCGGAATCGACCCCGAACGTGAAGGCGTCCAGCGCCCGCCGGTGCCACAGGCACACCGCCAGGCCAAGCAGGGCCACGGGCACCGATAACCACACCGACGGCCAGCGCACGCCACTGAGATTGCCCAGCAGCCAGAACAGGATGCCGCGAGCCTGTTCGGCACTGGCGGACTTGGTGATCAGGAACGCCGTCAGCGCGTTGAACAGTTGCGAGCCGGCAATGCCGGCCAGGATGATCTGCCCGGTGCCGCTGGACGATCCGCTGACCCGCGCCAGCAAAATCACCAGCACGAAGGCTGCGACAGCCCCGGCGAAAGCGCCGACGGATAACGAAATGGCCCCCGCGCCCAGCCCCAGCAACGCCACCAGAACCGCCCCTGTGGAAGCCCCGGCGGAGATACCCAGCAGGTAGGGATCGGCGAGTGGATTGCGCAGCAGTGATTGCAGGATCACCCCACAGGTGGCCAGGCCTGCACCGCAAGCCGCGGCCACCAGTGCCCGGGTCAGGCGGTAGTTCCAGACGATGCCTTCGTCGATCGGGTCGAGCACATGACCGGCTGCCCACAATTTGTTGGCCAATACCTGGAACACCACGCCCGGCTCGATCGGCGTTTCACCAATGGCCACGCCGGCGATCACCGCCAGCAGCAGTGTGACGAAGGCCAGCAGCGTGCGAATCAGCGTCCCGGTCATTTCGGCAAGTCGTAGCCGTTGATGGCGGTGGCCAGTGTTTCCAGGCCATCGAACATCCGCAGGCTGGCCTGCATCGCCATGGCGTCGAGGATGATGATGCGATTGTTTTTCACCGCGTCCATGTTGCGCGTGACCGGGTCACTGCGCAGGAAGGCCAGTTTCTTTTCGTGGTCGTCAGCCGGGAAGCGGCGCCGATCCATACGGGCAATCACCAGGAATGTCGGGTTGGCCTTGGCAATGGTTTCCCAGCCCACCGTTGGCCATTCTTCGTCGGACTGCACCACGTTGCGCACGCCCAGGGTGTTGAGCATGAAATCGGGAATGCCCTTGTGGCCGGCGACATAGGGGTCGATATCCAGGCTGGCGCTGGAGAACCAGAACAGCGCGCTGGTGTGCTTGAGGTCCTTGTTTTGCACCATGGCAATGGACTTCGCCAGGCTGGCCTTGAGCTCGGCGTTCAACTTCTCGCCACGCTCCTGCACATCGAAGATTGCCGCCAGCTGGCTGACGCTCTTGTACAGGCTGTCGATGCGAAACGCTTCGAGCCGCGTGCCGTCGGCGCCCACCAGGTTGTCCTTGGCTTCGCAGTCGGAAGGCATCAGGTAGGTGGGAATCTGCAACTCATGGAATTGTTCGCGGGTGCCGACTGCGCCTTGCGGGCCGACCATCCACTCCAGTTCCACTGCCACCAGCTGTGGGCGCTTGCCAATTACCGCCTCGAAGCTCGGCTCGTTGTCAGCCAGGCGCGGCACCTTGTCGTTCTCGGTCTTGTAGCGGCCCAGCACGTCGTTGAACCACAGCGAGGTGCCCACCAGCCGGTCGCTCAATCCCATGGCGTAGAGCATTTCCGTGCCGGCCTGGCCGATGGTTACTGCTCGGCTCGGCGCCTGCTGGAACGTCAGCGTGCTGCCGCAGTTCTCCACGGTCAGGGGGTATTGCGTCGGTGCCGCCTGGGCGAGGGCGCACAGACCCAGGCCCGTGCAGAGGGTGGCGAAGCGGGGCAGCAGCATGGGCGATCTCCAGTTGAACCGTAAACGGAGCAGGGCAATACGGACTGGAAACACATCATCGAACGCTGCCGCAAATGCAGTGCACTGCTGATCACCAAGGTGACCCGCGCGCCAAGGATGTCCTTCCCGGACACCCCGCCGGTTAGTGATTTTTTGCCGGCAGGTCTCCTGACTGGTGCGTCATCACCTGGCTCCGGCCTTCCCGGGAGCGATCCCAGTGGCAATCGTGGAGCAGGCTCAGCACCTACAGTTGCGGGGGCAGTTCCGTTTGATGCTGCGCGAGCATCACGGATTCCCTATTAATCCCATGTGGAAACCGGCGGCGGCATGGTAGTCGATCCGGCTGCCCTTGGGGAACCCGCGTGCCCAATTCCCGCAGGCGCTGCGCAGGCGCTGTCGAGTGCAACGAGGCTGCGATCTCTTGATCTTGCCTTTGCGCTAATCTCAGCAATCCAGCAATCCAGCAATCCAGCAATCCAGCAACAGCCCACTCCACCCCAGGAGCCCAGCCATGTTCAGCCACATTATCCTAGGCGCCCGCGATCTCGCCGCCATGACCACCTTCTACGACACGATCCTCCAACCCCTGGGCCTGGAGCGCATGCCCGACGAAAACGATGGCGGCCCACCGGGCTCGGGCTGGCAGTATCCGGGCAAGAGCTGGCCACAGTTCTTCATCCAGTTGCCCTACAACGGGTTACCGGCGAACTGGGGTAATGGCACCCAGGTCAGCTTTGCCTGCCGCTCGCGCGAGCAGGTGCAGGCCGCCTGGTCAGCGGCCATCGCCACAGGCGCGACGGATGAGGGCGCCCCCGGGATACGCGCGCATTACTCACCGGATTATTTCGGCGCCTATTGCAGGGATCCGGAGGGCAACAAATTGTGCTTTGTGCATGCGGATGGGTTGGAGTGAGAAGGCGTCAGTGCAGCCAACACAAGACGTCTAGTGCACCGCTACCTGCCGGCGCTCCCCCATCGGCGACAGACCAAAATAGCGGCTGTAGCACTTGGAGAAATGTGCCGGTGAAACGAAGCCGCACGCCAGGGCGACATCGCGGACCTTCGCCTCGCTACGCAGCAGCAACTGCCGGGCCCGGGACAGGCGCAGTTCCAGGTAGTACTGACTGGGTGTGCGCTTGAGGTGTTTGTGAAACAGTCGCTCCAGTTGCCGCACCGACACCTCGTTCAAGCGCGCCAGTTCTTCCAGCCCCAACGGCTCCTCGATGTTGGCTTCCATGATCGCCACAATCTGGCTGAGCTTGGGCTGGGAGGTGCCGAGCTTCTGCCGCAGCGGCACGCGCTGGCGTTCCTGGGCGCCTCGGGCGCGATCACACAACAGCAGTTCCGCGGCATGGGCGGCGATGTCCCGCCCGCCAGGTTCGCGAGCGATCAACTGCAACGTCATGTCCATGGCCGCCACTCCGCCGGAGCAGGTGTAGCGGTCGCGATCGAGTTCGAACAACTGGTTGGAAATGACGATCCCGGGAAAGCGCTCGCTCAGCGCCTCGTAGTCCTCCCAGTGGATCGTGCAGCGGTAACCCTTGAGCAGGTCAGCCCGGGCGAGCAAGTGGCTGCCGGTGCAGATGCCGCCCAAGGGCACCTGCAGATGCGCCAGTTTGCGCAGCCAGCCGAGCAACGGTCGGCTGCTGTGATTGGACACGATCGGGTTGGAGCCCACCACAAACAACATGTCGAGTTTCGGTGCGTCTTCGATCGAGTAATCGGGCAGGATGCGCATGCCGTTGCTGGCGGTGACCGGCTCCAGGCTGGCGGCGATGATCAGGGTGCGGTACATCGGCTGGCGGGCGGCCATGTTGGCCATGCGCAAGGTTTCCACGGCGGAGGCGAAGCCGATGGTGGTGAAGTTCTGGATGACCAGAAAACCCACGGTTTTCACTGGCCGTTGTTCGTAGGCAGACATGGACCATCCTCTTGTTCTGCGCTTGTACAAATAAAAAACCGGCCAGTTTCGTGGTGCGAAAGCGGCCGGAAAGAGGTGAGCGGGGGGCAGCTTGACGCTGTTTGACCTCAGGCGTTGCGGGTTTCAGCAGGTGCTGGCGCAGGACGTTTCCTGGAGTTGAAAATCGCGCCCATGCACACGATGGACAGGGTCAGCGCACCGGTCGCCAGCACTTCCATGCGGTGCTGCGGCAGAATCAGCATGACGGTCAGGATGCTCAGAATGCACAAAATCACCAGGTAGCTGAGCCACGGGTAGAACCACATCTTGAAGACGATCGGGTGTCCCGAGGCGTTCATCTTGCGGCGCAATATCAGCTGCGACACGGCAATCGCCAGGTACACCAGCAAGGCCACGGCTCCGGAACTGGCCAGCAGGAAAGCGAACACCTCGTTGGGGGCAAAGTAATTCAGTGCCGTGGTCAGGAAGCCCACTGCGGTGCTGGCCAGCACGGCGATGTAGGGTACGCCGGAGCCTGACGTTTTTTGCAGGATGCGCGGGCCGTCGCCCCGTTTGCTCAGGGAGTAGACCATGCGCGAGGCGGTATAGATGGCGGAGTTCAGGCAGCTGGCGACGGCAATCAGGACCACGATGTCGACGATCATCTTCGCGTGGGGAATGTTCATCAGCTCCAGCGCCCGTTGATACGAGCCCACTGTCACCAGCATCGGGTCATTCCAGGGAACGATGGAGATGATCAGGAACACCGAGACGATGTAGAAAATCCCCATTCGCCACACGACCGAGTTGGTCGCACGGGTGATCTGCTTCGACGGGTTCTGCGATTCGCCTGCGGCAATGGTAACAATCTCGGTGCCCATGAAACTGAACACCGTGGTGAGCATCGCGCCGATGACGGCGGTCCAGCCATTGGGCATAAAGCCGCCGAACTCCTTGCTGAGCTGGGCCACGCCACTGACGGTGGTCTCGGGCAGCCCACCCACCAGCGCCAGCGCACCTAGGGCGATGAACCCCAGCACGGCGATGACTTTAAGCATGGCGAACCAGAATTCGAACTCGCCGTAGCGCGCCACGCTGAACAGGTTGGTCAGGGTCAGCAGCCCGGTGACCGCTATGGCGAACTCCCAAGTCTGGATGGACGGGAACCAGGCGTGGAGGATGGCGGCGGCAGCGATGGCTTCGATGGGAATCACCAGCACCCAGAACCACCAATAGAGCCAGCCGATGGTGAAACCGGCACTACGGCCCATGGCACGTTCGGCGTAGGTGGAAAACGACCCGGTGTCGGGCGAGGCCACAGCCATTTCGCCGAGCATGCGCATGACCAGCACCACCAGGGTGCCGGAAAATATATACGCCAGAATCGCCGCAGGTCCGGCCGACGCGATGGCGTGGCCCGAGCCGATGAACAGGCCGGCGCCAATGGCTCCGGCGATGGACAACATTGTGACGTGACGCTGCTTGAGGCCTGGCGCCAGAGTTGAGGAACTGGACATGAGACTTACCCTTTTTTTGTTGTATTTGAGAGGGTGAAGCGTTAACCGCAGTGTTACCTGGTCGGGCACGTCCGTGCGCTGTTCAAGTCATTCAAGCAAAGGCTTCGCGTACCGCAGCGCTGATACCGGACACGCAGACGTCGAGGATCAACTCGCCTTTCTCGCGGCTGGAACCTTTGGGCGAAGACAGCGTGCCGCATGCGGGCGTGCGCTCAGGGATGATCGGGAAGACGTCGTAGGGCGGGAAGGTGGCGGGGGGATGATCCACCGCCCGGTCGAGATCGACCTTGTCCGGGTGCAGGGCCAGCATCAGCGAAGTTTCGAAGACGCCGCCGTGCTCGATATCCCAGCCGAGGAATCCCTCGGGATACAGCTTGGCGATGACGGCCGGATCGTTGACGAAATCCCAGTAGGACAGCACCACCACCTTGAAGTCGGTGATGCCGCCATAGCGCAGTTCGCGCAGCGCCAGGTCGATGCCCTCGACGATGAACATCGAGTTTTCAAAATGTCCATTCATCAGCACGAGCTTGCGCGCTCCGTGGCGTGCCAGCTCGCGAATGATGTCCTGCACGGTGTGGGTGAGGGTGGCGCCATCGAGGCTGGTGGTGCCAGGAAAGTGATTGCCACCGCCGGATTTCTGCTGGGACTTGTAGCCGTACGCCAGTGCGGGCAACACCAGGCCACTGACGTTATGCGCCACCGCCTTGCAGATCGCGGTGGGCAGCAGGACATCGACCTCCATGCACATGTGGTGTCCGTGCTGCTCCAGAGCGCCCACCGGCAGGAAGATCGGGCATCCGGTCGCGACTTTTGCCGCGTATTCCGGCCAGGTGAGTTCTCCAATGACGACGCTGTTGTTCATCTGTACACCCATCTAAGTAATTGACCCACAGGTCATTTTCAGGCCGTGGCGGGTAGAACGATTCGATCAGATTGGCAGGTGGCCGATTTGTCCAAATCCGACCCGTAGTTGGCAATACGGCCTCATGCAGCTCCTTGCGCCGGCCACAGGTCGGGTCTGATCAATTGCAGGTCGGGCGTGCACAAAAAACACTGATGGCGATCTGCTGCAATGCTGCCAGCCAGCCAAGGATGCGTGGGGTTGGCCGCGACAGGAATGAGGCACTTCCAACACCTGGGGAAAAATGTCATGAACAAGCGCATCGACCTTTCACGCCGTACCTTCCTCAAGACTTCCGGCATCCTCGCAGGCACCGCGGCGCTGTGCGGCTTGCTACCGGCGAGAAGCTTCGCCGCTGCGGAAAAAGAACTGGTCATCCTGGCCTGGGCCGGTCACGCTGAGCCGGACATCGTTGCCGATTTCGAGCGCCAGTACGGGGTCAAGGTCCGGGCCAAGTACTACACCGGCGGCGACAACATGCTGGGGCTGATCTCGCAATCGCCGCCCGGCACCTTTGACCTGATCCTGTCCGATGCTGAATACGTGCAACAACTCAACGCTGCCGAATACATCGAGCAACTCGACCCGGCGGATTACCCCTTTGATGATTTCTACCCCGAGTTCCAGCATTTCCCAGGGCACTGGCAGGGCGACAAGCTTTATTCTGTGCTGATCCGCTTCGGATTCCTGGGCATTGCCTACAACACTCAACTGGTTCCCGAAGCCAAGGTGCAAAGCTACGACCTGTTCTGGGACGAAAGCCTCAAGGGCAAGGTCGGGCACTTCGACTGGCACCTGCCCAACCTGGGCCAGATCAGCCTGCTCAACGGCAACGCGCGGCCTTACGACATCGACGCTGCGCATTGGCAAAGCGTGCAGCAGAAACTCATGAGCCTGCGCCCGCAGATCGGCGGCTTCTTCGATTATGGCGGGACCTTTTCCTCGCTGAAAAACGGCCAGGTGCATGCCATGTGCGGCATTGGCGACTGGATCACCGGGGTCCTGCAGCGCGCAGGCGCTCCGGTAAAAACCGTGTTGCCCAAGGAGGGCGGGCTGCAATGGACGGAGTCCTACTGCATCGCCCGAAAAGCCCACAGCCCGGACCTGGCGAAGAAGTTCATCCAGTACATCACCTCACCCCAGGGCCAGGTCAAGTCGGCAAAAATGGCCGCGTACCCCGCGCTTATTCCCAGCAAAAAAGGCTGGGAGTTGCTCAACCAGACCGATCTCGCCGAAGCCACGCGCCAGGGCATGGTGCTGGGACAGCGCAACGTCATGGATGACATCCGCGACGGCCGGATCAAATATCGCGAGCTGCCGGTCCAGCAGAGCCTGGAAGACTGGAACGACTTCTGGTCGCAATACAAGGGTGCCTGACAAGACGCGTGGAGTAGGTGGCAATGATTTCAGACAAGTTGAAGACTTCACCGCCGGTACTGTCCGACAGCAGCCCCGCCATACGCCAGCGCACCACCAGAAAGGCCGTGCACGTGCCGTGGTTCGGGCTGTGTTTTTCGCTGCCGATCCTGATCTGGCAATTGGTTTTTTTCGTGTTTCCGCTGGCCTTCCTGGTGGCGATCAGTTTCTGGGTGGTGCGCAACTTTCGGATGGTACCGACCTTCGAGTGGCTGAACTGGAGCTACATGTTCAGTCGCGGGTTCTTCTGGGACGCTTATGTGCACACCCTGGCCATGGCGGCGGGCGCCACTGTACTGGTCAGCCTGGTGGCGTTTCCGTGTGCCTACACCATTGCCTTCAAGTTTCGCGATTCTGCCCGGCAGCTACTGGTACTGCTGCTGATCACGCCGTTTTTCACCAGCTATCTGGTGCGCACGTATTCGTGGCAGGTATTCCTGAGCGACAACGGCATTCTCAACGCGGCGCTGGGGCTGCTCGGCATCGGCTCGGTGGCCATGTTGAACACCACCGTCGGCACCTATGTCGGCTACTTCACCCTGTGCCTGCCCCTGGTGGTGGTGCTGCAATTGTTCAGCCTGATGTACATCGATCGTTCGTTGATCGAGGCCGCGCACAACCTCGGCAGCGGGCGTTGGCGCACCGTGCTGCTGGTGGTCATACCTTCGGCGCGGATTGGCATCGTCGTGGCGGCGCTGTTCTGTTTCATCCTGACCTTCGGTGATTTTGTCAGCCCGCTGTACCTGGGCGGCGGTCAACCACCGACCCTCAGTACCCTGATCACCGACACCACCAAGTCCGGTCAGCAATGGCCCCGTGCAGCGGTGATTGCGACGGTCATGATCATCACGCTGCTGATCACGGCCTTTGCTGCGGTTCGCTTCGCTTATCGGAGACGCCCATGAACGAGCATCGCCTGATCAACTTCCTGCTGCGCAGTTTTGTCGTGTTGGTGTTCATGTTCATCTTCACGCCCATCGCCGGCAGCTTTGTGTTCTCGTTCAATATCGACCGCTTTCCGTCCTTGCCCCTGGGCGGTTTCAGCCTGCACTGGTACGAGGTCATCGCTGCGGATCCGGCAGTCTGGCAGGCGTTCAGGAACAGTCTGCTGGTGGGCGTGGTGGTGTCACTGGTTTCGACTCTATTGGGTTTCACTGCGGCCTATACCGACTTTCGTTACCAGTTTTTCGGCAAGTCGATCTACATGGCGCTCGCGACGCTGCCGCCGACCATTCCGGTGGTGATCATGGGCCTGGCGATGCTGGCGTTCCTTTCCCGGGTAGGTCTGTCAGGGTCGATCTACGCAGTGATGATCAGCCATATCGTGATGTGCACGCCGTTCGCCATGGCAGTCATCCGCATGCGTCTGGCGCAGATGGATCCCCATATCGAGGCGGCGGCGTGGAACTTGGGAGCCAACCAGTGGAAGGCTATGCGCTTCGTGATCCTGCCATTTACTGCGCCGAGCATCTTCGCCGCGTTGTTCGTGACCATGGCAGTGTCCTTCGACGAGTTCGCGGTGGCCTGGTTCGTCTCGGGCCTGAACGAGACCGTTCCGGTGCGCATCCTCAATACCTTGCAAGGCCAGGTGAGCCCGACCATCAACGCCATCGGCACGATTGTCTTCATTACCACCATGAGCCTGGTGATCTTCGCGCAGATGCTGTTGATGCGTCGGCGCAACGCCTGATCGCGACCAGCGCCCCTACACCCCTCCAACCCGAAGGACTACGCCATGACTCAACCGCTGGTGGTATTTGACAACGTGGTCAAGCATTTCGGCAGCTACCAGGCTGTCGAGCGGCTCAACCTGGAGATCTACAAAGGCGAATTCGTCGCCATCATGGGTTCCAGTGGGTGCGGCAAGACCACGACACTGCGCATGCTCGCCGGGCTCGACAAACCGAGCGAGGGCGAAATCCGCCTGAACGGCGAGCGCATCAATGACCTGTATTCCTGGCAGCGGGAGACGCCACTGGTGTGGCAGAACCTGGCGTTGTTCCCATTTTTGAATGTACTGGAAAACGTCGAGTTCGGCCTGCGCATGCGCGGCATGGCCAAGGCGCAGCGGCGCAAAAAGGCGTTGCACTGGCTTGAGCGTCTGGACCTCGGGGAGTTCGCCACTCGGGACATCAGCCTGCTGTCCGGGGGCCAGCGCCAGCGTGTGGCGCTGGCCCGTTCACTGGTCACGGAACCGCCAATCCTGCTGCTCGACGAGCCATTGAGTGCCCTCGATGCGCACCTGAGTGTGCGCATGCAGGGGGTGCTCACCGGTCTGCAAAAGGACCTGGGTATTACCTTTGTCTACGTCACCCACAGTCAGTCCGAGGCCTTTGCGATGGCGGATCGCGTGGTGATCATGAGCCGTGGCCGGGTGGAGCAGATTGGCACGCCCCAGGCGGTATTTGTTGAACCGCACAATCGCTTCGTGGCCGAGTTCGTCGGCGGCAAGAACATCTTCCCCGGCACGGTGGCAGGGTTCGACGACAGCGGTCTGGTGCGGCTGGAATCAGCGCAGGGTAGTTTCGTCGCAAGACTGCCGGAGGGAAAATCGGTGAGTGCGGGGGAGGCGGTCACGGTCTGTGTCAGCGCCGAGCATATCGAACTGACCACCCGGCCGGTGCGGCAAAATCGGCTGGCGTGCACTGTCGTCGGGGAGGAGTTCATTGGCTCGATGGTTAACGTGTATCTCGAAGCCTGCGGCGGCCTGGAGCTGAAGGTGCAAAAGACCCATGCCGACTACAACCACCTGGGCGTGCATTGCGGGCAGAGCCTGTTCGCCGAGTGGGAGGGGGGGCATGCGCTGATTTTGCGCGATGGCAGCTGACCCCGACTGGCACCCTCTGCAGAAGCAAAGCTTGCTCGCTATCACCTTGGGCCAGTCGAAATCCAAGCTGGCTGGCCGACTGTCAGCGCGCATTGGAGTACCCGGTCCTGACTGTGCAACAGTCAGGCGCAGACCGCAGTCAGTGTCCTGAATTCTTTTTATTTACGTGGCTTTCAGACCACTTGTTGGGTCACCCGTCGGCGCGTTTGTCGCTCATCATTCTGTTGGAACTCCTGTTAATGCAGCTCCGTCATCTGAACTGAGGGCGGCTGCGAAACTGTCGTGGCGCACCCGAAAACGCATTTTTCGAAAGGCGAGGGACGTCATGAATATTCCAGACAGCAGGACTGAAGGCCAGAACGATCATCAGGGCTCCGCAAGACCGGAGGCCGATTTTCAACATTTGAAGGAAGGCGTCACCGAGGCGCTCGGTGACGCGAGGCAACAAGCGGATGCGCAGTTCGGGCAGTACCGCGATACCGCTGCCGACCAGATCGAGGCATTGGCCAAAGGGGCAAAGTCCTTTGTCTCGGAGATCGAAGACAAGGACAGCCTCGGCATGTCCGACTACCTGGCCGACATGGCGGAATCCATGACCGGCCTGGCCGGTAATCTACGCGGCAAAAGCGCCGAGCAGTTGCTGAACGATGCGGCCGACCTGGCGCGCAACAATCCTGCCCTGTTCCTGGCAGGCAGCGTCGCGCTGGGCTTTGGCCTGTCGCGATTCCTCAAGGCTGGTACTGCTGCGGCCTATACCGCCAGCGCGCAACAGCCGTCAGAGAACAGCAGCTCTGCGCCTGCGCCCGGCGGCTTTGGTGCGCAGCGCCCGTACGAAACATCGGTCGCTGCGCACACCGGGCTGGACACCGGCATCACCCCGTCCGCGCCGGGCGAGCAGGACCATCCCACCGACTTTGCGACCCCGAAAACTCCAGGTTCGAATGACTTCAAGGGAGCACTGTGATGAACAGAGAAAACCCAGATCTGCCGGGCGCACGCCCCGTACCCGTGGTTGAAACCGACGCTTCAGTCGTCGGCCTGTTGCGCCAATTGTCACGTGAGGTGCCGGCCCTGTTCACCAAGGAACTGGCCCTGGCCAAGGCCGAGCTGCAGGCCAGTCTCACTACGCTCAAGGCCGGCATTGCCGGGGTGGCCGGCGGGGCAATTGTGCTGCTGGCGGGCTTCATAATCCTGTTGATGTCGGTGGTCTACGGCCTGTCGATGGTGATGGCGCCCTGGCTCGCGGCACTGATAGTGGGCGTGGTGGTGATGATCGTCGGATTCGCCATGCTGCAGTCGGGTAAAAAACAATTCGAGCCATCCCACTTCAAGCCTGATCGCACCCTGGATGCCTTGAACAAGGACCAGGAAGCCCTGCGGAGGAAAGTCTCATGAAAAGCGAATTCGAACTGGAATCGGAAAAAAGCCCGGAAGCGATCGAGCGTGAAATCGATGCACAGCGCGCCAGCATTGGCAACATCGTCGATGCGCTGGAAAGCAAGTTCACCCCAGGCCAGATGTTTGACCAGGCGTGGGGCGTGATGCAAGGCAACGGCACCGCGTTCCTCTCCAACCTGGGTACCAGCGTGCGCAACAATCCGGTGCCCGCCGTGCTGACCTCCGTGGGGTTGCTGTGGCTGATGATGAGCCAGAATCGCCCCCCAAGCCCGAATGTCGGTTATCGCAGTGGCCCAGAGCACAGCAGGGTCGGCGAGTGGGCCGATGGCGTGTCGGACGGCATTGACAGCGCGCGGGACCGCTTGCACCACACCGCAGATTCCATGAAGGAAGGCTACCAGTCCGTCAAGGGCAAGGCCTCGCACCTGGGCGACAGCCTGGGGGCCGCCACTGACAACGTCAGTCACGCCATGCACGACGCCAGCGATCGGCTGGCACGCGGTACGCAGGCAATGGGGGATCAGTTCACACATCTACTCAGGGAACAGCCGTTGATGGTCGCTGCGGCGGGCATCGCGCTAGGCGCGTTACTGGGCGCCGCGATCCCCTCGACGGCTACCGAGCAACGTTACCTGGGCAAGACCAGCGCGGGACTGACGGACAAGGTCAAGCAGCAGGCGCGTGAAGGATTTGAAGCGGTGCGCGATACCGTCACCAAGACCACTGATCATGCCGAGGCGCCAACGACCGCCCAGACGGATATGAACAGGAGCGTCCCGAACGGGCAACAACGCACTGCCTCCAGCGCTCCAGCGGACTTGTCCGGGGGGTTGGGTACTTCCTGACAGCAGGTGTGAAAAAAGGGAGGCCTGCATCAGGCCTCCCTCGATTTCGTGTCACACGTGTGGTCAGTTTCCATCGGCCACTTTGCGCTCTATCTCGTCAACCTTTTTCTGCAGCTCTTGGGTGTCCTGCTCCTTGGTGCGGGTGGAAGAGGGCGTGATGACTTCGTCCACTGCGCGGGTATCGTCGTCCGTGTCCGCCAGATCCCTCTGCACCACATTCACCGGCTTGCCGGACGAGTCCCTGGGCGGTGCGTTGGATGTCATGGGTGATTCGCCATCATTGCTGCGTTCATCATTGTCGTTCATGTCGCATACCTCCATCGGCTTTCACATTGGATGCAACGGTGCAGGTCGAGTTCGGGATTTTTCATACCCGCTGACCGCCGGCCCCCGGCTAATCAGGACGGCGTCGCCTCGGTCCAGTCGAGCTTGGCCGACTCGCGCCAGCGCACTTCGACGACGCCGTATTTTTCCGCCTGGGGCCTGGATACCACCTTGAGCGGCGGCCTTCCGGGTTTGGGGATGGGCGCTATGCCGGCATCACAGCTTGCCCAATGCCAGGCATCGCGATTGCTCATCACTTTTGCACGAATGATGAACGACCTCGGCTCCCCGTGGAGCAGGTATTCAATGATGTAGAGACCGGTGCTGTTCATGAGGACCCTCCTTATGCTCATAGACAAAGGAGTGGTGGTGTCAGAAAAAATTCAAAGCAATTTCCCGGCGGCGTTAAGCGCTTATTTTCAGGAAAAAAAATGCACTTTATGAGGTTCTGGAGACTCCCTCTTCAAGCCGCTCAGCTGCAGATCAGCCTGACTGCCTTGGCGGCACGTTCCAGCTCCTGTTTGACGTCAACCGGTATTCGCTGCTTGCGCAAGGTTTGCTCCAGGAAGGCCTGGTTGCCCCGACTGTCGACTTCGGCATCAATGGCGGCGTCCTCGGCACCGATCGCCGTGGCGTGGGATTCCATCACCGAGTCAATCTCGACATTGCTCTTGGCGGCATCCAGGGCGCCGACGAGTTTCGCCACGTCCTCTTCTTCCGCCTTGGCATAGGCATCCACCGTCAAACCTGCCGCCAACGCCCGAGCCCGCACTTCGACTCCTTTTAACGCCTCCCTGGCTTCCCCGCAGCGTAATTCCTGGGTGTGGTTTTGCACATCGCGCCACTGCAGCAGTGAGTACGTCAGCGTGCCGACCATTGCCAGGGTGATACCGCTTATCAGGATCGGCTTCATGGGTGGATTCTCGAGCGGATGCAAAAGGGCGCGCTATTTCTTTCAGGCATTCACAGCGTAGCACCGGGCAGCGAGGATCAGCGGCTTCAATATCTTTCCAGGTGCCGCCATTGCGCTTTCTCCATGCGGCCCATAACGTATTGGTTTTCGTTGCAAAGCAGGTCGACCATTGATCGAAAGACGCCAGTTCAGTGAAGGGTTAAAGGGCAAGAACCTTCGTTACCTGAATGACAATGCCAGCGCGACACCTCAAGTGGTGCGCTGCGGTTTCCTGCTGCTTGAGCATTTTTCGCTGCCGGCCTTCACGCAGGTGCTGGATACGCTCGTGACCGCCAATCTGCTGCGTCCAGGGGTGTTCACCACGCGCACCTTCGGCTTGAGCGACGGCGAAGTAGTCAGCGATCTGGGGCTGGTCATTCGCCCGGACGCTCGTCTCGACGGTTCAGCGATCAAGGGGCTGGACCTGCTGGTGGTGTGTGGTGGTTATCGAACCGAACTCAAGGCCAATGAAGCGTTTATTACTCAGCTCAAGGCCGCAGCGGAGCAGGGCGTGATGCTCGCCGGCTTGTGGAACGGCGCCTGGTTCCTCGGCAAGGCGGGCCTGCTCGAGGGCTATCGCTGCGCCATTCATCCGGAACACCGCCCGGCGCTCGCGGAGATCTCCCGGGCGACCCAGGTCAGTAGTGAACCCTACGTCATTGATCGCGACCGCCTCACGGCGTCCAGTCCTTCGGGCGCCTTTCACATGGCCCTGGACTGGATAAAAAGTCTTTACGATAAAGCCCTGGTCGAGGGTGTCGAGGACATCCTGGCCTTCGAGGAATCGCGTTACCGGCGAATCAAGCCGACGGAGAACATCTGCGTCAGCGCGCCGTTGCGCGAGGTGGTCAAACTCATGGACACCAATCTTGAAGAGCCGCTGGAACTGGAGCAACTGGCGGTCTACGCCGGTCGTTCGCGGCGACAACTCGAACGCCTGTTCAAGGAGCAGCTGGGCACCACGCCGCAACGCTATTACCTGGAGCTGCGCATTACCGAGGCGCGCCGGCTGCTGCAGCACACCGAGTTGTCTCAGGTCGAAGTCCTGGTGGCCTGCGGGTTCGTCTCGCCAAGCCATTTCAGCAAGTGCTACAGCGCCTACTTCGGTTACCGGCCTTCCAAGGAAAAGCGCCTTGTGAAGTAGCGTTGAAGCGCGCCCCGGAGGAACTCCGTTGGTCTCGGCTTTCTGTGGCTATGCTTGACTGACCGTCGCATCGGAAGACATCCATGCCCTCAAGCGCAGCCCCGTTCAGACGCCCGCGCCAGTTGCTGATCCTTGGCGTGCTCGGCCTTTGCGGCTGCGTGCGTCTGGGACCGGATTTCCAGGCGCCGGGCGAAGCATGGAGCCGGCAATGGAGCAGCCCGGCCCTGGAACAGGCCAGCCAGCGCGAACAGAGCCCGGACCTGCGTGAGTGGTGGCAGGTGTTCAACGACCCGTTGCTGGATCGCCTGATTGCCGCTGCGGACGCGGGTAACGCAGACCTGAAAATCGTCGGGCTGCGGGTCATGGAAGCCCGGGCGCGGCTGGGGATTGCCGAAAGCGGGCGTTACCCGCAGCTGCAGCAAGCCAGTGCCGACAGCCTGTACCTCAACCGCCGGCAATCCGGCGGCAGCAATTCGCAGGACAGCCACTTCTGGCAGCACAGCGTGGGTTTCGATGTGGGTTGGGAGCTGGATTTCTGGGGCCGCTTCAGCCGCGCCATTGAGTCGGCCGACGCCAGCTATTTCGCCGCGCGTGCCAACTATGAAGACGTGCTGGTGCTGCTGCACGCGCAAGTGGCGGATACCTATTTTGCCTTACGCACCACCGAGGCGCGGTTGCGGGTGGCAAAGCAGAATGCCCGGCAGCAACAGCGTAATTTCGAGATCACCGAGAAGCTGTTCAACAGCGGGCAGAATGCCGAGCTGGACCTGCAGCAGGCCCGGACTCAATACCTGGGCACCCTGAGCACCATCCCCAGTCTTGAGGACCAGCTGCAACGCACCCGCAATGCCCTGGCCGTACTGATCGGCCAGCCACCCGGCGGCGTGCCGCAGTTGGCGACGAGTGACGGGCTGATTCCGCTGGTGGATCGGGCGGTGCTGCAGGATGTGCCCGCCAGCCTGCTGCTGCGTCGCCCCGACGTGCGAGCTGCCGAGCTCAATGTCGCTGCGCAGTCGGCGCTGATCGGCGTGGCCGAAAGCGATTTTTATCCCTCGTTGACCTTGCTTGGCAGCATCGTCTGGTCCGCTGATTCACTGGATGGCACCCCGCGCAGCCTGGACCTGATAGGGGGGCCGAGCCTGCGCTGGAATCTGTTCGATCATGGCCAGATCAGCAACAACGTGCGAGTGCAGGATGCGCGGTTGCAGCAGTTGATCGAAGTCTATCGCGACAAGGTTCGCCAGGCGGCACGGGAAGCCGATGATGCCGCTGGCGGCTTGATCAAATCCCTTGAGCGCGAGCGTATCCTGGGCGAGGCCGAAGTGGCCGCCAAGCGCTCGCTGGTGCTGGCCAGCGCGCAGTACCGCGAAGGTTATTCGGACTTCCAGCGAGTGCTGGATGCGCAGCGGGCGCTGCTGGAGCAACAGGACAACTACCTGGTGGCCCGCAGCAATGCCGTGAGCAATGTCATTGCCCTGTACAAAGCCTTGGGTGGCGGCTGGTCCAGCGCCCAGCCAATGGTCGATCCCGCCACTCGCAGGCAGATGCAAGAGCGCACCGACTGGGGCGATCTGCTGGACGAGCCTGGAGTTGCCCAGCCTGCCTTTCCCCAGCCCGACGAGGTCAAAACACCATGAGCGACACTGTCCCGCCCTCGGCTGAAACACCGCCGGTGCCAGCACCTGCACCCGCTCCAGACCCGAGCCGCAAGGGCCTGAAGTGGGTGTTGCTGTTGATTGTCCTGAGCCTGGCCTGGTACCTGCTGGCGGATCGCTTCACGCCGTATACGCAGCAGGCGCGGGTAGGGGCCTTTGTGATTCCGGTGGCGGCGGAAGTGGCAGGGCGGGTGATTCGGGTCAACGTGCGGAACAATCAGGATGTAAAGGCCGGCGAGGTGCTGTTCGAGGTCGACCCCCAGCCGTATCAGATTGCCGTGGATCGGGCGCGGGCCGATCTTGAGTCGACCCGGCGCCAGATCGGCGCCGGCACTGCCGGGATTGCTGCCGCGCAGGCCAACCTGAGGGCGGCCCAGGCCAACGAACTCAAGGCGCGCCAGGACAATCAGCGCCTTGAAGGCTTGTATCGGGACGATCCGGGGACCATCTCGGTGCGCCTGCTGGAAGTCTCCCGGGCCAATCGCGAACAGGCCGTGAGCCAGGTCGCTGCGGCCCGCGCCGAAGTCCAGCGGGCACGGGAACAGGAGGGCGGCAGCGATGAGGACAACGCGACCCTGCGCAGTGCCGCCACGGCGTTATCGAAAGCCGAACTGGATCTGGCCAATACCCGGGTGCGCGCGCGATCCTCCGGGTTGATCACGGACCTGCGCACCGATGCCGGCCAGTTTGCTGCTGCCGGAGGTCCGGTGATGACCCTGATTGCGATCCACGATGTATGGGTCAGTGCCGACATGACCGAGAATAATCTGGGTCTGGTCCAAATCGATACGCCGGTGGCGATCGTGCTGGATGCGCTGCCGGGGGAGGTGTTCGAGGGGCGCGTGCGTAGCGTGGGTTACGGGGTCAGCGTCGGTCAGGCGCCCGCGCCCGGAACCCTGCCCAGTGTGCAGAACAGCCGCGACTGGTTGCGCCCGGCGCAGCGCTTCCCGGTGATTATCGAGTTCTCCTCCGAAGCCAAGCAGCACTTGCGCGACAGTCGCGGGATCCGCGCCGGCGGGCAGGCTGAAGTCATGGCCTTTCCCCGCGAGGGCAATCCACTCAACCCACTCGGCCGCCTGTTCTTGGGTTTCATGAGCTGGCTGTCGTATGTCTACTGAAACCACGATCAGGGCCCGGCGCGCGTTGCGCCTGGCGACGGGCACGGCGCTGTGCCTGGCGGCGAGTTTCGGCCTGGGCTTGCCGATTCCTTTCGTGGCGCCGGTGCTGGCGGTGTTGTTGCTGGCGACGCTGAATCAGCCCCTGCCATTCAAGGCAGCACTGGTCCTGGCGCTGGCGGCGCTGCTGACGACCGGCAGCGGTCTGTTGTTGATTCCGGTCCTGCGGTACTACCCGCTCAGTGGCGTGCTGTTGATTGGCCTCTGTCTGTTCCTGGTATTCCGCTTCGGCCTGCGCGGTGGCAACGCGCTTATCGTCACGTTCCTGGTCATCGGCCTGACCATGATTTCGTCAGCCGGGGTTGCCGATTTCGGCCTGGCGGCGACGGTCATCGAGGCGCTGGTCAAGGGCCTGCTGCTCGCGGTGCTGGCCGTGGCAGGCAGTCACTGGCTGTTTGCCGAACCGGCGGATGCTCCGCCATCGCCCAGTCCCCCAGGCTTGCCGCCTGCAGAGGCCGCACGGGTGGCGCTGCGAGCCACCCTGATCGTCCTGCCGACCTTCCTGCTGGCACTGATCGACCCGGCCAGTTACCTGCCGATCATTCTCAAGGCGGTCAGCCTGGGTCAGCAAAGCTCGACCAGCCACACTCACAGCGCCGGTCGGGAGCTGGTCGGCTCGACCCTGCTGGGCGGTTTGCTGGCGATCCTGTTGTGGTGTGCACTGAGCCTGTTTGTGCACCTGTGGATGTTTTTCCTGTGGATGCTGCTGTTCGGCCTGGTGCTGGCGCGCAAGCTTTACCGGCTCAGCCCAACGGGTTTAAGCCCGGGGTTCTGGCTCAACAGCCTGATCACGATGATCATTCTGTTGGGCCAGTCGGTGCAGGACAGCGCAGCGGGCAAGGACGTCTACACCGCCTTTGCCATACGCATGGGGTTGTTTATCGCCGTGACGCTGTACGCATGCCTGATGGTCAATCTGCTCGAGCAACGCCGAGCACTCCCCGCCGCCCCAACCTCGCTCCCCACCCAGCCCCCCAACCCACTCCCCACCCCGTAGGAGCTGTCGAGTGAAACGAGGCTGCGATCTTTTAACACCCAGCGCACACCAGCCACCAACATGTCGCCCCAATTCCCACAGGCATTTTCCCTACAACACAGGCGTACGCGGCGGGATCAGGCGCTTGGAGCCGGTGGCCTCGAACGCACTGGCCAGGCGCAGCAACGATGAATCGTCATAGGCACGACCGGCAAAGGTCAGGCCCACCGGCATGCCAATGTCCGGCATCACGCCCATCGGGACCGTCACCGTAGGGACGCCCAGGTGGCGGATAGCGAGGTTGCCATTGGCGACCCAGACGCCGTTGCTCCAGGCGATGTCCGCAGAACGGGGATCGACATCGGCATTCGCCGGGGCCACGTCGGCGACGGTCGGAAACAGCACCGCGTCCAGGCCCAGGCGATCCATCCAGTCTTCGAGATCGATGCGCCGGGTCTGTTCCAGTCCGCGCAGGCCGTCAGGCACCGTGGTGATCTGGTCCCACGGTGTGATGCCGCGTTCGGCCATGCGCACATACTCGTCCATGCCCGCTACCAGGTCGCCTTCGCGGTTGGGCAGGGTGCCTGGGTCGTGGGGAAAGATCAGCGGGCCGTCGACGTCGACCAGCCGGTTGAGCTTTGGATCCCCGTTGGCCTGCAGGAAATCATCGAACGCCCAGGCCGTCAGGTCCCAGAGTTCGTGGTGCAGAAACTCCTTCGACACCAGGCCCCGAGTGAAGACGGTCGGTGCTCCGGGGCGATCACCCTCGCAATTGGACACCAGCGGGAAATCCACTTCGATCACTTGCGCGCCCGCCGCTTCCAGCGCCTGACGCGCCTGTTGCCAAAGCCCGATCACCGAATCCCGGGTGATGATGCGCTGGCCTGTCGGCCCGCCAATGCCCGGCGCTTCTGCCGTGCCAGCCTCGGGGTCGGCATTGATATACATGCGCGGTACGCCCAGGCGTTTCCCGGCCAGAGCCTCAGCCTTCGCTGCCAGCGCTGGATAGCTCGCCGGACGCACCGAGGCCACGCTCGGAATCTGTACCCAGGGCTGCATGCGCCACAGGTCGCCGCGGGTGTCGGGATCTTCCGCGACCACCACGTCGAGCACTTCGAGCAGATCCGCCATGGTCCGGGCGAAGGGCACGACCACGTCCATGGTCGGCGTCAGGGGCCAGTTGCCGCGCACCGAAATCACCCCACGCGAAGGTGTATAGGCACACAAGCCGTTGTTCGATGCTGGCCCACGGCCACTCGACCAGGTTTCTTCAGCCAGCCCGAACGCGGCGAAACTGGCCGCCGTTGCCGTACCCGCGCCATTGGACGAACCGGAAGCAAAGGGCGCCGTGAGGTAATCGGCGTTGTACGGGCTCTCTGCACGGCCATAAACCCCGCGTTGCATACCTCCATTGGCCATGGGCGGCATGTTGGTCTTGCCCAGGCAAATCGCACCCGCACCACGCAGGCGCTCGATGGTGAACGCATCACGGTAAGCCACCAGGTCGACGAAGGCCGGGCTGCCGGAGGCGGCCGTCAGCCCCTTGACCAGATAACTGTCCTTGGCAGTGTAGGGAATACCATCGAGCGGGCCGAGGGTCTGGCCCTTGGCGCGGCGCTCATCGGATGCTCGCGCTTCGGCGAGGGCTTCAGGGTTGCGCACCACCACTGCGTTCAGCGCTGTCGGCGTGTCGCGCCCGTCGTAGGCATCGACCCTGGCGAGATAAGCCTGGACCAGTTCAACCGCGGTGGTCTGGCCCGACTCGAGCGCCGCCCGCAGCTGCGCAATGGAAACCTCAGTGACCTCGATCATGCGGTTACCCCCGACATTGTTTGAATGATGTGCTTCGTTGAACCAAAACGCTGGGTCCGGGGGGCATCACACTTCTCAACTTGGATATTCATATGACTCTCGTTGCACTGCATTCGCGACAGGGCCTGAGCTTATCGGCCGAGTGCCTATTTTGCACCAGAGTGGGCGCGCCGCCGGCAAAAAAAGTACCGAAGCCTCAACCCTCGCGGCCATGCGCAGCGGCGGCCAGCTGTCCGGTATCGACCCGCACGAACACCGAGTCGCCCACCGCTGTCAGCACGCCATCGGCATACACCTCGCAGATCACCCGGGTCTTGCGGCCAACGTCACTGCCAAGCCTATAAGAATTACCTGACCTGTGGGAGCCTGGCTTGCCAGCGATGACGCCCGTGAGCTCGCCATCGCCGGCAAGCCAGCGCCTGCAAGATGCTCTGCCTTACGGTTTCACGACCACCGCCCCGCCGGGTAGCCCGACGCTGTTCACCGCCCCATAGGACACCCGCGGCACACCTCGCATCCGCTGCTCCAGCAACTGCGTAAGCGACTCTCCGGGATTCAGATAAGCGTCGCCGAAATCCGTGCCGATCTGGTTCGGGTGGGCGACGATTTCCAGTACTCCTTTGGTCGGCATTGCTGCGTTGCGCAGGTCCACAGGCGTGCACACATAGTCGGCGGTGGCGCCGGCCAATTGCTGGAGACGGGCGTTGAGCAATCGTTTGAACACGCGCTTGGGCAGGCTGAGGTTTTGCCCCAGGTTGCG
Organism: Pseudomonas sp. 65/3-MNA-CIBAN-0223; assembly: GCF_040310425.1. Taxonomy (NCBI): domain Bacteria; kingdom Pseudomonadati; phylum Pseudomonadota; class Gammaproteobacteria; order Pseudomonadales; family Pseudomonadaceae; genus Pseudomonas; species Pseudomonas sp. 65/3-MNA-CIBAN-0223. The sequence goes on along the minus strand of NZ_JBEOPV010000009.1, from coordinate 57,581 downwards.
CGCCAGGCGCACCGGCACGCCCTGGCGGGCGGCGAAGCGCGCGACGATTTCGCCGATCGGCCAGATGTTGTGCACGTGTTGATGGGAATCCAGATGGCTGGGCCGCACGCCGTTGTCCAGGCAGCGTTGCCATTGCGCTTCAAGCTCCTCCAGAACAGCTTGGCGATCTTCGCGGCTGAGCCAGAGGCGATGGCGGGGCAGGTTGAGGTCGAACACCCCGGCGTTGTCGCAGAAGTGCGGGCGCGAAAGAATGCCCAGGCTCAACGGCTGGCCGTAGGTGAGGTTGAAGTGCAGGCCGATGCGACCGGTCAGCAGCGGATGCCGGGCCATGGCGCATGCGGCTTCGAAGGCCGGCATGTTGGCCATGGCCGTGGCAGAGCTGATAACGCCCGCCTGGAATGCACCGAGGATCACGGCGTTTTCATTTGGGCTGAGCCCGAAATCATCAGCGTTGACTATGACTTGACGTGGCATGTTTGCCCTCCAGTATGGCGGTGTTCCTGGCCTTGACCTGCTTGGCAGCGGGGGTGGGCGTGGCCACGGCGGCCGCCACTGGTTGCACCGCTTCCGGTTTTACGGGCTTGGCCGCACGCCGCGCTTTCCATTGTTGCAACCGTGGCTTGAGCGCCTGCCAGACCCGTAAGGCCAGCCCCAGGGCGATACCGCTGGGTCGCCAGGAATAGAAGCTCCAGCGCCAGTGCTCCAGTTGCCCGGTCATGCGCTCGTGCAGTTGATGACTGGAATTTTCCAGACTGACGCGCGAGGCATCGATCCAGCGCCAGTTGTCGTCCAGGCCCCAGCGAATCCACTCTTCGAGCAAGACGCGGCCGCTGCCCAGGTCGGCGTATTGCGGCAGGAATGCCAGGTTGTAATCGTACAACCGACCCTGTTCGAGCAGCCCCAGGCGGTAACTGATGCAGCGCTCGTCCAGCTCGAGGATCACCACCCGCACCAGCCCCTGGGCGGCGAGGGCGGTGAAGGCTTGATTCATCCATTGGCGGTGGCGCTCATCGGCAAAAATCCCCACCCCTTCGTCACCTTTCCAGCTTACCGCCTCGACTTCACTGATGGCCTGCAGCAACGCACCCATGGTCGACGCATCCGGGGTAATGCGCCGCACTTGTGCGCCACAGGCAGCGATGCGTTTGCGTGCGCGGCGCAGTTTGTAGCGCGGGTCGCCGGAGATTTCCTGGTGGTCGGCCTCGCTGATCTGGTGCACGGGCACGCGACAACTCAGGCGCCGTTCACCGGTAGAGCTGTGCGCCATCCAGTGGGTCAGGGCGCTTTCTTCGCCAGCGGCAGCGCAAAGCTCGTTCAATTGCAGCAAGGCGTGGGGCAGTTTGCGGCGAACCTGCGCCAATGCCTGGCGCACGTCCCCGGCGTCCAGGCGGGCAAGCAGCGCCAGGCGATCGGCCAGGGGGTAGCCCAGGTGGTGCAGCACCCGGAAGGGCAACCCGCCGAAACGCTCCACCGATGCCACCAAGGGCAGGCACAACTGCAGCTCATCGCCTCGCCAGGCCAGCAGCACATGCACCTGGCATCCGACGGCGAGGGCCTGTTCCGACGCGCACATCCAGGCCAGCGTGTTGAACGGAGTGTGCTCCGCGACCCGCAGGCGCAACGCTTCATAAGCCGCTGCCGGGAAGTCGGGTGTACACAGCGAAGTACGCCATTCAAATCGTGCTGTCATAGGTTCAGGTCGGTCCGTGGCGTTCATGAGGCGCTCCAGCGCAGGGCGAACAAGGTTTCCCCAGGCAGCTCGAAGCTGATGCGGCCGCCCTGGCATTTGAAAGGTGCTTCGCGGCTGCGATTGTCCGCGCCGAAGTAATGCAATGTGCCGTTGTTCAGCGGGCAGGCCGTGCCCTCCAGGCTGACCAACTGGATGCGCGCGCCTTTGTTGACCCCGAACAGACTGCGTTGATGGTCGCTGGCCATGGCCAGCACATCCACTTCGAAGGCGTCGTTCTCCAGGCGCATCACGTCGTGCAGCCAGTGCTGCTGCATGAAATGCTGGGCATATCCCACCGGTTTGAGCTCGTAGTGCTCTTCGTCGAGCATGCGCAGCATGCCCTTGCGATGGTCGGATTCGTCGGCGGCCTGGAACCAGCCGAGCATGTCGAGCAAGCCATCCTGGGATGAATTGATCGCTACCGAGGCCCACCACAGTGAAGCGTAATGGGTCTCCTGGTCGTACGGGCTGAGGCTGCTCCCGCTGGACATGTTGGTTTGGTCCAGCAGCAGGGCCTTGCGTGGGCGACCTTGGGCATCCCGCCCGACCAGATCGGCGGCGCGCCGCACGCTGTCGCGATAGACCCGGGTCGCCAGCAGGTCGCGTACCATCCATTCGTGCCAGGCCAGGGCATCGATGCTGTCCCCGGATTCGGTGAGCAGGCGCCTGGCCCAGTCGATGCCACGCCGGTCTTCGGCGTTTTCGATGAACGGACCGTTGATGAACCGCGAGCTCGCTGGCATCACAATGCGCACGCCGGCCTTGGCATTGGCCGGGTCGCTGCGTACCTGGCGAGCCATGCTGTTGAAGATCGCCTGATAGCTCGCGTAGTCGCGGTAGTTGAGGTTTGGCTCGTCGGCGAAGCCGATGTAGTGCGTGCCCTTGCCGCCGAGGGCGCGAGTGGCGGCCAGCCAGGCATCGAGTCCGGCGGTGCTGTTGGCATCGAGGCGCAGGTCGGCCACTCGGTACCGGCCGGCCAGTAGCGTCAGGTTCTGCGTGATGCCGAAGCGCTCCTGGAACAGGCGACGGAACTTGTCTTCGTAATGCGGCCGGGTCGCCATGATGTCGACCAGGCTGTAATGGGTCGCGGCTGTGGCCTTGAGCGCATCGAACAAGGCAAAAGTCGATGGCGGCGGCAACGCATAGGGCATGGCGATGCCCAGGTTCGGGGTCTTGCCGATCACGCCCGGGTGCAGGGTCAGGCGGGTCTTGCCGAAGTCCTCGCGCAAGGGTTTGAGTTGCTGTGGGGTCTGGGCAAACAGGTTGGCCGTGCCATCGAGCCAGAACGCCACTTTGCCACTGCCGCGCAAGCGCAGGCGCCAGACCTGGTCAGCGGCGGCCACTGGCAATTCGACCTTGTCGAACTGCCAATACGCCGGGTAGGGTTTGAGGGCCAGCGACAGCTGCTTGCCGTCATCCAGCCGCTGCGCCTGTAAGGCCTCCACACCGCCGTGGAACTTGCCGGCCAGTACCGCGCGCTCGCCGGCCGCGACCTTGAAGTACAACTCCTCGTTGTCCCCGGGTTCGGCGCTGAAATGCACCTTGGCCGGGGCAAACAGCGCGACCGTGCGCTCGTCGTGCTCAACCGTGTACCGGCGGAAGCTGTAGCCTGGAATTTCCAGGCGATAACTGGCCGCGCTCGGTGCCAGCGGCCAGCTTTGGCTGCCACTGGTTTCACTCGCGGCGATCTTGCGTTCGGCCTGCAATTTGCCCTGGCCATCGATCAGGTACAACTGTTCTTCGTTGGCTTGTGCCTGCCAGGCCGGCGTCCAGCGCACGGTCAGGGTGTCAGGACTATCGGGTTGCAGGTACAGGCTGCCGTCGCGAATTTGCGCCCAGCGCATGGGGGCGGCTTCGGCGCTCAGACTCAGACTGATGAACAGTAACAGCCACTTCATGCCGACTTCCGTTGCAGCATTTGCAGCATGGGCGCCACGTCGCTGGGCAGGATGATCAGGGTTTGCCAGATAGGCACCCGGCTCAAGTGGCAGTACAGCAGCAGCAGCGCCACAGTCACCGCCAGGTAGGCAATTGAAGAAGCCGCTGCTGCACCGACGATGCCATAGGCGGGGATCAGTATGAGGTTCAGCGGCAGGCTGAGCAGGGCGCTGAAACCCATCAGCATGGAAATCGCGCCGGGACGGTTCTTGCCCAGCAGGTCCAGGCGCAGGATGCTCATGTAGCACAGGCCCAGCAGGCCCGGCAGCAGCGCTAGGAGGGCCGGGTAGGCCGGTTGATAGGCAACGCCGAACAAGGTAATGATCAGCCATTCACCGATCAGCGCCATGGACAGGCACGCACCAATCATCACCGTGGCGGTGAGGCGCAATGCCAGGGGCGTGAGTTTCTCAATGCCCTTTTCCTGCTGCAGCAGGTTCTTCATCAGCGGAGTGGTCACGGCTTCGGGAACGATCAGCAGCAATTCGGCAGCCGCGCTGGCCATCGCGTAATGGCCCAGGGCCGTGGTACCTAACAGGGCGCCGATGAACAGATAGTCGGAGCGCAGGATCACCTGCTGGAACAACAGGTCGGGATGGCTGCGGGCGCTGTAGCGCAGCAGTTCTTTCTGGCTGGCCCGGTCCCACTGCAAGATCACCGGCTGGGCTCGCTTGAGCCAGATCCAGCCGGTCAGCACCACCATGCTGAGCCCGGCCAGCCAACTGATCAACGCGGCTTCCAGCGCCGCGTTTTTCCACATCCAGAACAGGGCGAGAAACAGCAGCAGCGGCGCCACCGATTCGATCAGGCGCAAGACGTTGAACGCCATCACGTTGCCCGAGGCGTTGTGCAGCGTCAACAGGCCACTCTTGAGTACCGTCAGCGGCACCGCCAACAACAATAACCAGGCGAGCAAACCCAGTTGCAGGGTGATGTCCAGTTCGCTGCCGAACTCCCGCGTCAGCGCCACCACCACCAACGTCAGCAACCCGGCGAGCAAGCAGCCGTACACCAATACCTGACTCAGCAACACACCCATGGGCCGATGCTGCGCTGCCTGGAAGCCGACGGCCGAATTTAGCCCGCCACTGGTGGCGGCGCTGATCAGTTCGGGCAGGGTACTGAGCAGGGCAAACAGACCACGCTCGCTTGGCCCCAGAATCCGCGCCAGCAAAACGTTGCGTAGCAGGCGCACGGCGATCATCGCCAGCTTGGTGCCCATGCTCAAAGCCAGGTTTTTCAGGTACGTGTTGCGACTCATGCGCGGGCTCCGCGGCAGATGCGCCAGGACAACAACTGCGGATTGCGCGCCACCCTTTGGCTGACGCCGAACCTGGGCAGTGCCAGCGGATCCGGGTGGCCACGGTAAATCCCGGCAGCGGTGCCCAGGGCAAATGGGAAATCATGGTCGGCGACCTGTTGCCGCACCCGTGCATCGTTGTCGCCATTGGGGTAGCAGTACACTGGCAACGGTCGCTGGCAGCCGTTGTGCAGCGCATCGCGGCTACGGCGGATTTCCTCCGCCAGGGTGCGATCGTCGAGCCCGGTGAGGATCGCATGGCTGGCCCCGTGCGGACCGAAGCGCACCAGCCCGGAATTTTCCAGCTCGCGCACCTGCTGCCAGTCCAGTGCCTGGGGCATGGATTCGGCCGGACACTCGTCGGTGAGTCGGCTGAGCGCCTGGGGCGGCAGGGTTTTCAGGCTTTGCAGAAAGCGCAGCAGCGCCAGGCTGCGGCGTTGCTCGTTGGCATCGTGCAACTGCGCCGGCAGTGGCCGGCCGGCCTGTTGCAGGGATTCGATCAGGTGTATCCGCGCCTCCTCGCCATGACTGCCCCAGAGCGTTTCACCAAGGCTTTCCCACCAGAACCGCTGGCGGCTGCCGATGAAATCGCTGGAGAGAAAAATACTCGCCGGCACTTGGTGCTTGAGCAATACCGGGAAGGCGTGCAGGGCGTTGTCGCGCCAGCCGTCGTCGAACGTCAGGCTCACTCTTGGCCGCTTCGCCGGGCTTTGGGTGGGTTGCAGGATGTCCATCAGCGGCACGCAGTCGAAGTGCCTGCTCAGCCAGCCCAGAAAGTGGTCAAAGGCCTGGGTGCCGATGCACAGTTCGTTGCGATGGGGCAGGTCGGCGGCGTCGTCATCGGGCAGCACCCGATGCAGCATCAGGATCACCCCGGCGCCGTGCAGTTGATTGCGCCCCACTGACGAGTTCAGGTAGAGCCATCCGCTGGTCTGTTTGAACAATTGCATAATCCCCATGGTTCCATCCTCTCAGCGATTTTGTTCGGGGTTCCATCGTGCATAGCGTTGACCGCGCAGGAACTGCCACAGCCCGATACTCATCCCGGCAAGGGTGACCAGCAGGAAGGCGGCGAGGCGGAAGGGTTTGGGCAGGCGGTGTTGCGAGTCCAGCAGACCGGCGATAGCGATCGCGTAACCGAGCAGTTGCGCGACCAGGAACACCTGGTAGAAAGCATGCTCCTGCCACAGCCAGAAATTGCTCAGCAACAACGGCAGCAACAGGATGGGCGCCAGGCGGCGGATCAGCTTGTGGCTGATCAGCGCGATGGCGTACAGCCCGTGCTTGAACGGGTTGAGCAGTTCGCGGCGCTGGGCCAGGCTTTGCAGACCGCCGACGGTCACGCGCTGGCGCCGGCGGAATTGTTTGTCTGCCTCGTCGACGCCCTGGTCGATCACTTGGGCCTGGGGCACGTAAACGATGCGTTTGAACGCCACAGGCGCACAGGTGCTGATAAAAAAATCATCGTTGACCTCTGCCGGCACGGTCTGGAACAACTCGCGTCGCAACGCCAGTAGCGCGCCATCGGCGGAGACCATGCAGCCGGTGCGATTCTCCACCCGGCGCAACCAGCCTTCGTAATGTCGATACAGGCTGTCGCCGATGCTCAGGCCTTTGCCGGTCACCGGGATCACCATGTGCCCGGCGCAGGCGCCGACCGCAGGGTCTGTCAGCGGCGCGAGCAGGTGGCCGAGGGTGTCGGTGGCCCATTGATTGTCGGCGTCGGTAAACACCAGGATGTCACCGCTGCTCAGTGCGACCCCGGCGTTGAGGGTCGCGGCCTTACCCCCGCGAGGCAGGTCGAGCACCGTGATGCGCGGGTCGACAACCTTGTGCGCACAGGCCACGGTGTCGTCGGTAGAGCCGTCGCTGGCGAGGATGATTTGCAGCGAGCGTGGCTGGTAATCCTGGGCCAGCAGCGTGCGCAGTTTTTCCTCGATGTGCCGCGCCTCGTTATGGGCGGCAATCACGATGCTCACGTCCATCGGTGGCGCCGGCGCCGGACGGCGCGCCGGGTACAGCGGTGCGAGCAACGTCAGCAGCACGGGATAACCCAGATAGGCGTACACCGGCAGCAGCAGGCACATCCAGAAAATGAATTCAGCCACGGGCGGGCCTCCTGGCATTCCATTGGCAAAGGCTGAGAATGAACGCGGCGCCGGCCAGGTGCAGACGCACCCAGTGCAAGCCCCAGAGTTGCACCGTCAGGCCGACGCTGCGGTGCCTGGCACTCTGGCGCAAGCTCAGCATCAGCGCCGGCAACAGTGTCAGCACAAACATCAGCAGCGCGTGATGCGGGTAGCCGTTGAGCAGTGCTGAAATGGCGAGGAAATCCACCACCCAGGCCATGATCGACAACAACGGAAAGCGTAGCAGTCGCAAGCTCATGCCGTGGGTGCGCAGCAATTGCAGATGACTGGCCTGACGCCACATTTCCTTGCCCATCCATTCCCGCCAGCTGCCTTCGTAACCCCAGTGCAGGGCCACGCTTTGGTTGGCGGTGAGCAGGCGCGCGCCGTGTTTGCCCAGGCGCAGGGTGAACTCCTTGTCTTCCCCGGTGCGCAGGTTTTCGTCGAAACCGCCGACCTTGTCGAACCAGCTGCGCTGCATCAGCAGGTTGGCACTGGGCAGCCAGTCCACCGTCTGTACGGTATGGGCGCTGGGGCGCAGCGTACGGCGCTGCCAGGCGGTCGCGTACCAGGGCGCTTCGGCGGGGGTGTGCAGGTCCAGGCCAAATACATCGGCCTGGCCGCCGGCGTCGAGTTCGATCAGCCGGGTCAGCCAGTCCTCGGGCATCTCGATGTCGGCGTCGATAAAGGCCAGCCAGTGACCGCTGGCGACGGCGGCACCGCGATTGCGCAAGGCGCCGATCGCCAGGCCAGGCATCACCAGCACCTGGGCGCCGAACTGCCGGGCAATCTGCGGGCCCCGATCAGTGGAGCCATTGTCGACCACGATCAGCTCGCATTGCAGGTCGGCGGCATGCGCGGCCTTCTGCGCGGCGAGCAGCGTGCGCCCAATATGCCGCGCCTCGTTGAACATCGGGATGACGATGCTGATGCTGTTCATGTCCGAGCCTCGAACGGAGCGCTTTCTTCAGCTTTGATACGCAGCACGCTGGTCAGCGCGAGCATGATCCACAGGTACTTGTGGTTCGGCGCACTGAGGAACATCAGGAACAGTGTCAACGAGAGAAAACTCATGCTCAGGTGCGTCAGCATGTCGACTTGCTCGCTATTGCCGCGCTGCCTCCAGGCGCGACGCGCCCGCGTCAGGTTGTACATGGCCACGCCGAGCATGCCGACAAACATCAGCCCGGCAGGAATCCCCAGCTCACTGAAAATCTCCAGGTAGGTATTGTGCGCGTGTCGGTACAGTTCTTCGGGGTTGCTGTTGAAGGCGAAGGCCTTTGAATAGCCGGTGGCTGCGTAGTGCAGCGGGAAGGTACCGGGACCGGTGCCGATCAACGGGTTCTCGGCAATCATCCCGCTGCCGACCACGATGTAGGACGCGCGGCGGCCCAGGGATGCGTCCTGGCTCCTGGCGCCGGAGCTCAGAATGCTCAAGGACTCGATGCGTTTGATGTAGCTGGCCGGCATCGCGTACAGCGCAAGCGGAATCAAGATTGCCAGACCCAGCATGGCAAACCCCAGGTGCCGTGGACGGATGCGGGGCAGCAATGCCCGGTAGTGCCAGGCGCCGATCAACAGGCTGATAAACAGCACCACCAGGCCCGAACGAGATTCGGTCTTGGTAATGCCGACCAACAGCAGGAGGGTGCACCCACCCCAGAACAGCCGGTGCAGCATGTTCGAGCTACGCATGACCAGAAACAGCGCCAGGGGCACGGCAAAGGCGATCATCAGGGCGAAATTGTTCGGGTCTTTCAACAAGCCGGCAGCACGCCCGGCGTCCTGGTATTTAACGGAGAATAGCGTCATGGCGCAGGTCACCGCGACGCTGAGGGTGACCAGTTTGGCAAAGGTGTTCAGATTCAGTTCGCGACCAATCAGCAAGGTGATGATAAACAGCACCAGGCCGACACTCAGGTCACGCAGATGCCCAAGCGATACGCTCATGTTGTCGCTGTTCAGCAGGCTGAGCAGGTACAACGCCATGAAGCTGAGCAGAAAGCGCCAGATATTGCTGCGCAAGCGTTCGGCCGGCAGCTGGTGCATCGCCAGTTGCAACATCAGGATCAGCACCAGCGAGGCACCCAGGATTTTCGAACCGGGAAAGGCGCTGTCCTTGAACAGGCCCTCGAACGGCAGGATGGCGGCGATGCCCAGCAGGCCCCAGGTCGGCTTGCGGTACAGGACCGCGACGCCGACCAGGCCCAGGACCACCCCCGGCGCCAGGAAAGGAAAAGGGCTGGCCAGCAAACCAAGGCAGACCAGGGCGAGCAAACTGACGATCGAGAGCGGAACAATCACGCGCGTGCCTCCCGTGCAGTACGGATATAAAGCTGCGACCAGCGTTCGGCCAGGGCCTTGAGGTCATAGCGATCCTGTTGCGTACGTCTTGCGTTATCGATCAGTTCGCCGGTCAGTGCCGGCTCGGCCAGCAACGTACCGATCTGGCGGGCGAGGGCGCTGCTGTCGGCCGGCGTTGCCAGCAAACCGTTGTGTCGGTCCTGCAGCACGTCGGGAATCCCGCCGACCGCGAACGCCACCACCGGCACCCCGGCCTGCATCGCCTCCAGCAGAATCATCGGCGTGCCCTCGGTGCGCGAGCTGATCACCAGCGCATCAAGTTGTCGCCACCACTGGCCCATGTCGGTCTGGTAACCGGGCAAGCGGATGCGCTCCTGCAAACCCGCTGCGTCGATACGTGCCAGCAGTTCCTCGCGTTCCGGGCCGTCGCCGAGCATCACGGCGTCCAGGTGCGGGTACTGCTGACAGAGCGGTATCAGTGCATCGAGAAACAGGTCCGGGCCTTTTTCACTGCTCAGGCGTCCAACGTAACCGGCGAGAAAGCGCTGCCGGTCGGTACTGGGGAGCAACTGGCCGGTGGCGGCTGGCAAACCGTTGGGAATCACCTGCAGCTTCAGCCCCCTGACCCTGGCTTGACGGTGCAGTGCGGCGATGCTTTCGGCGACGCAGACCACGCGATCCACCGAAGCCGTGCGGCACAATTGCAGGCTGAGCCAGGTGTAGAACTTCTGCTTGCGACTGCGCGGGGTGAAGCCGTGCTGAGTAATCACCAGCGGCAGGCGCAACAGCGTCGCGCCCACCCAGCCGAACAACAGGCCCTTGAAGTTATGGGTGTTGATCAGCGGCCGCTCGGTGCGGCGCTGGCGCAGGTGCCTGAGCAAGGCCCTGAGCCCCGCGCAACTGCGGCAGTCGACGCCGGCTTCGCGAAACCGCGCGATCAGCTCCGGCGGCGCATCCAGAAACAGCACCTGGTGCTGCCCGGGTGTTGCCAGGCAGTGATCGAGCAACATCCGCTCAGCCCCATAGAAGCCACCGCTGCTGAGCAAATGAATGATCGGCAGGGTGCTTGCAGGTGCAGTCTGGCTGAGCGGCGCGTTCAATTGCGCACCCAATGCGCGAAGCGCGGCACGGTCCAGTTCTTGTGCGGGTTGATCGGCTCGACGTTCTGATCGTTGATCACCAGCAGCACTGGCAAGCCCAGTTCGTGGGTGATTTGCGCTGGATGCTTGAAGCGGTGATCGAAGAACTCACGTACGTAGACGAAGGCGATCGCCAGCAGCAAACCGGTGAGCAGTCCCAATGGGATGATCAGCATCGGTTTGGGAAATGCGGCTTCCGTCGGCTCGAACGGAGGGCTGAGAATCCGTGCGTTGGACAGGTCGTTGTCCAGCGAACGGGCGGTGCTGCTTTCGGCAAAGCGCTGGGCGTAGGTGGAGAACGCGGCGTGCAATGCCTCGATCTCTGTGTCCATCTGGCGCAACTTGCTCTGGGTTTCCTGCAACTGGTGGATGCGGTTCTTGAACTGGGCAATGCGCGCGGTTTTCTGGTCGATCACCGAGCCGATCACGGCCAGGTCGGCGGTGCGTTCCTGAATGCGGTTGTTCACCACTTTGAGGAACTGCCCGCGAGTCCGGGTGATCTGTTCGCGCTGCAGCAACATGGGCTCGCTGCCAGGCTGGAACACCGACAGGTCATTCATGTAACGGCTGACCTGGCTGATCAGCAGTTCGCCGAGCTGCTTGACCTCGCGATCCTCGAACGCCACGTTGTCGGTGGTGGTAGTAAAGGTGTAGGGGAAGGAGTAGTCGTTGAGTTTGGCGTCCTTGGCCGCAGCCAGGCTGGTTTTCAGGTAGTCGAGCCAGCGTTTGCTTTGCAGCAGGCGATCCTGGTAGAGGTTGAGTGCCTGCTCCTCGGTGTTGATGGCGTTCAGGCGGAAAGTGATTTCCTCCCGAGGATCAGCCGAGCCGACGCCCTCAAGCAGTGTCAGCCGGTTACCTTCCAGGCCATCGAGACGCACCTGGTACTGCATTTTCTTGGTTTCGTAAAAGCTCTGCGGCAGGTCGATGGATTGCAGAGCCTGACGGCTGACCAGGTAGTTCTGCAGCAGGGCGGCAACGAACTTGGTGCCCTGGGCCGGGTCGGGTGAGCTGTAGACGATCGAGATCACGTTGGAACCGGGCAGGGTTTCGACCTTCAGGTCGCTCATGGCTTGCTGCGTCAGTGCATCCAGTTCGGTGTCCCGTACCGGGTCGGTTTCCAGGCCCAATGCATTGCGCACAGGATTGATCAGGTGTTCGCGAATGGGCGTGGTGACGTAGTCCTTGAATGGCTGCGCTACCAGTTTGTTGAACGTGCTCACCGGCGGCGTGTACTCGCTGTTCTCGCGCATTTGGCTGAGCGTTTCGCGAATCAGCCCCGGCGAACGCAGGATATTGCTCTCGGTTTCCATGTCTGCCAGCGATGGCGGAATGAACGAGGCGTTCTCCTGGTTGAGGGAGGTGGTGGCATCTCCCTGGGAGAGTTTTTTGGACTGCACGATCACCTGGGCGGTGATATCGAAGCTCTGCTTGAGCATCAGCGGCAAGATCAGTGCGATCACTGCAAAGATCAGGAAGACTCGTTTCACCAACTGCTTGTTGGCGAAAAAGATCCTGAAAAACTCGTGCAGGTAGTTTTCTTTTGGATTCATGACGGTCACCTGAGAGTTAGTTGTCGCTGCCTTTGTTGTCGATGCGGTAGCTGAAGCTCATGCCCACGCCCTGGAACAGCACCACGTCCGCCAGTTGCCGGGCGAGTTCGCCGGCGCTGGCCAGTTTGGTCTTGGGCACGTACAGCATGTCGTCAGGCTGCAGGTAGGCGATCTGCGTGGCATCGCCGGACAGCGCCTTCTCCACGTCATAACGATGGGCAGTGACCTGGTTGCCGTTGCGCCGCATGATCATTACCGAGTCCAGGCGCGCCTTGACGTTGGAGCCGCGGGCCATGGTCAGGGCTTCGAGCACCGACACCGGACGGCGAATCGGGTAGGAGCCCGGCTGGCCGACTTCGCCCAGTACGTAGATCTCGTTGCCGGCGGTGGACTTGAGCAGCACGTCCACGGTCATGCGTCCCGGCAGGGTGGCGTAGCGTTTATTGAGGAAGGTTTCCAGCTGGTTGACCGTCATGCCCTGCAGCGGTACGGCGCCGATTTCCGGAAAGCTGGCGTAGCCGTCGGTGCCGACGATGATCTCGCGGCTCATGCCGGTATTGGGGTGGTTGAGTGTCGACTTGAGGTTCTGCTCGTTGGTCAGCGGGCTGACCACATTGAGCGACAGCGTATTGCGATTGGGCTGGAACAGCTGCTTGCGCTCATACGCACGCTGGATTTCCACACGGGCCTGTTCGCGGGTCAGGCCTTCGACTTTCACCGAAGTATTGGCCCCCGGGAGCTCGATGGTGCCGTCGGGCAGTACCAGCTGGTTACCGTTGAGCTGGCTGGCCGCGGTGAAATTCAGCGCAACCATGTCGCCCGATTGCACCCGGTAGGCGTCAGAGCCACTGGTGCTGACGTGGAAGATCACGTCCAGGACATCCTGGGGCCGCAGGGTCTGCTCGACCTGGGGCACGTCAGTGGCCTGGGCATTGGTCGGTGCAGCCGTAAGAATCTGCACCGGCATCGACTGGGTTTCTTGGGAGGTGCTGGAGCAACCTGCAAGCGGCAGCAACAGCAGGACAAGCATTCTGGCGTTCATGTCGTCATCCTTTGGCGTTCGCTCACAGGTTTTTGTAGAGCCATTTAGGCATGTAGTACTTGCGTCGATTGAACACGCTGCCCACCAGTTTTGCCCCGGCCTGGGTCAGGCGCTGGACAGCGGCCTGGGCCACTTCCCAACGGGTGTCTTCGGCGCGCACGACCATGATCACGCCGTCCACCTGGGTGCTGATGACCAGGGTGTCGGCGGCTGAGTACACCGCGTCGCCGTCGATCACGACAAAGCGGTAGCGGCTGCCCAACTGGTCCAGCAACGGGCTCAGGGTTTCAGGGGTCAGGTGTTCGTCGCCCCGGGCATAACGTCCGTTGGGCAGCACGTGGAAGGGCAGGCTGGAGACGTCCACCACACAGTCCTGCAGCAAGGGCGGGCTCTGGGTGTTGAACAACAGGTCGCGAAAGCCGCGCTCTTTGGTCAGCCCAAGCTGTTGGGTGAGGTTGCTGGTGGACTGGCTGGCGTCGACCAGCAACACCTGGCCGCTGCTCATTTGGGCCAGTTGACTGGCCAGCACCAGGGCGCTGGTGGTCGTGCCCGCGCCGGGGTTGGCGGCGGTCAGGAAGAGGATCCGCAGATCTTGATCGAGCACAGTCGAAGTCAGGTTGGACTCGCTCGGGTTCGCGATTGTCAGGCTTTTTGCAGTTGAACCGTCCATTTAACTCGCTCCGTGGCCGCTGAATACTTTGAAGGGGGTTTTCAACAGGATCTTCAGATCAAGCAGCAGGCTCTGCTCGGCGATATAGCTGAGGTCCAACTCAACGCGCTGGTCGAAGTCGATATTGCTGCGCCCGGAGATCTGCCACAGGCCGGTCATGCCGGGGTAAATGCTCAGGCGCGCAAGATGATTGTCTTTGTAGCGGTAGGCATTGAACGAGGTGGGCCGAGGGCCCACCAGGCGCATGTCGCCGGCCACCACGTTGAACAGGTTGGGCAATTCGTCGAGGCTGCTGCGCCGCAGGAAGCCACCGATGCTGGTGATGCGGGGGTCCTTGTCGATCTTGAAATCGATCGCATCGGCACCGTGTTTGTTGAGGTGACGCAGGGATTCCTTGAGCTCCTCGGCGTTGGCAACCATGGTGCGGAACTTGTACATGCCGAACGTGCGACCGCGGTAGCCGGTGCGTTTTTGCACGAACATCACCGGCCCCGGGCTGCTGAACTTGATCACCAGCGCCAGGCCCAGCAGCAACGGCGAGATCAGCACCAGGATGATCAACGCCCCCAGGCAAGCCAGTACCCGGTTGGTGCGCGATAACGTCCAGGGGCGACCACCATCGCGACCAGTGATCCAGCCACGGCCCTGCATGTGGATGGCGGCATCCATGCGGATGCGGTGTTCGGGGTCCAGCCGCTTGTCTCGCCTCAATTGTTTGAGAGGTACACCTTTCTCATGTCCAGTCATGGAATCCTCCGCTGAAGTTCAGCCGCGAACGGCGCGTGGGCGATAGGCAGTGGGTAGTAGTCGCGAAACCAGGCAACGAAGCGCCCAAGTCCCTCATCCAGCGCGATCCGTGGCTGGAAACCGGTGGCCTGGGCCAGGTCGCTGGCATCGGCACAGGTATTGAGCACATCGCCGGGTTGCAGGGGCAGCAACTCGACCACGGCTGTTTGTCCGAGGTGTTTTTCCAGCAGCGCCAGGTAAGCCTTGAGCTCGACCGGGTGTTGCCCGCCGATATTGAAAATGCGCCACGGCGCCATGCTGCTGGCCGGGTCCGGGGTTTCCCGGTCCCATTCAGGGTTGGCCTGCGGTGGCCGCTCAATCAGGCGGGTGATGCTTTCGATGATGTCGTCGATGTAGGTGAAATCACGCAGGTGCTCGCCGTAGTTGAACAGCTTCAACGGCTGGCCTTCGGCAATCGCCCGGGCGAACTGGATCGGCGACATGTCCGGGCGGCCCCAGGGACCGTACACGGTAAAAAAGCGCAGCCCGGTGCAGGGGATGCCGAACAGATGGCTGTAGCTGTGGGCCATCAGTTCGTTGGCTTTCTTGGTCGCGGCGTACAGCGACAGCGGGTGATTGACGCCGTCCCTGACCGAGTAGGGCGTGTGCTGGTTGGCGCCATACACTGAACTGGAAGAGGCGTAGATCAGGTGCTGGACCGGATGGCGCCGGCAGCTTTCGAGTATGTTCAGGAAGCCACTGAGGTTGCTGTCCAGGTAGGCCCTTGGATTTTCCAGTGAGTAACGCACGCCGGCCTGGGCGGCCAGGTGAATCACTACCTGGGGTTTTTCACGGGCAAACAGTGCCTCGATGGCCGCGGCATCGGCCAGGTCGACTCTTTCGAGCTGGAAACGGCCGACCTGCTCCTGCACCCAGGACACCCGATCGTGTTTGAGTTGCGGCTCGTAGTAGTCGTTGAAATTATCCAGCCCGCACACTTGATGCCCGTCGCGCAGTAGCCGCAACACACAATGGGCACCAATGAAGCCGGCGGCTCCGGTCACGAGAATCTTCATGGACGCAGCGCCTCGGGCACGATGTGACGCAAGCCGATGCCGCTGTAGTGCAGGCCGGCGGCCGCCACGTGCTCGGGGTTATAGAGGTTGCGCCCGTCGACGATCACCCGCGAACGCAACTTGCTGGCTAGCAGCTCGAAGTCGACCACGCGAAAATTCTTCCACTCGGTGCAGATCACCAGGGCGTCGGCGTCTTCCAGGGTGTCATCGCGAGTGGCGCACAGGTGCAAGTCGTTGCGATAGCCGTAGAGGCGACGGCATTCGGACATGGCTTCCGGGTCGTACGCCTGCACGCTGGCGCCCTCGGCCCACAAGGCTTCCATCAGGTAGCGGCTGGGGGCTTCGCGCATGTCGTCGGTATTGGGTTTGAACGCCAGGCCCCAGATCGCAATGGACTTGCCGGCCAGGCCTTCGGGGAATCGCGCTTTGAGTTTGCCGAAGAGGATGTGACGCTGGCTGTCGTTGACGTCGGTCACGCTGCGCAGCAGGCGCAATGGCATGCCGTTGTGTTCGGCGGTGTGCAGCAGGGCGCGCAGGTCCTTGGGAAAGCATGAGCCACCGAAGCCGCAGCCCGGGTAGATAAAGTGATAACCGATGCGCGGGTCCGAGCCAATGCCCTTGCGCACCGCTTCGATGTCGGCGCCCAGCAGTTCGGTGAGATTGGCCAGTTCGTTCATGAAGCTGATGCGAGTGGCGAGCATCGCATTGGCCGCGTATTTGGTCAGCTCGGCACTGCGATTGTCCATGAACATGATTTTTTCATGGTTACGACAGAAGGGGGCGTAGAGCTCGCTCAGCTGCTCGCGGGCCTGCTCGTCGTCGGTGCCGACGATAATTCGGTCCGGGCGCATGCAGTCGGCCAGCGCGCTGCCCTCCTTGAGAAACTCCGGGTTGGACACCACCCGTACCTTAAACATTGTCCTTTCCCGGCGTCGCAATTCTTCGCTGGCGGCGGCGACCACCTGATCCGCCGTGCCGACCGGTACGGTGGACTTGATGATCAACGTGCGATCGGCCTCCATGAAACTGGCGATCTGACGGGCCACGTTGAGCACATGGCTGAGGTCGGCGGAACCGTCCTCATCGGCGGGCGTGCCCACGGCGATGAAGATGAGCTCGGCGTGTTCCACTGCATCGCTGGCCTGGGTGGTGAACAGCAAACGACCGGCCTTGATGTTCTCTTCCAGCGTGCCGGAGAGTCCTGGTTCACTGATCGGCGGTACCGCTTGTTGCAGCTGCTTGATCTTGTTCGGATCAATGTCGACGCACAGGACGCGATGTCCGACATCGGCCAGTGCCGCTGCTTGTATCAGGCCAACGTAGCCCGTACCAAATACGCTCACGTCCATTTTGGCGTGCCTCGTAAGACGGTGGAGAGGATCAGAATTAGACTGTCAAAATGGGTATAGCCCAGCCGTGGAAATCCGTGTCAGCAAAATGACGTGTTGCATCGGCAAGACAAACCCCAAGGCTGGGGGCGATATGCCATCAAGTGCTTGTCGCAGCTGCGTTTGCCCCGGTTTTGAGGGGTTTGAGGGGTGTTCAAAGAAAACGATAGACGGTCGCTGGGCGATTCTGGGGAGGATTTGGACGCTTCAGGTGTGTCAGATTTGAGTCAACTTTTTTTTGACGCTTTGTAAAAAAGTCCGACATTTCTTGCGCAAAAATGGCTATGTGCCAGCGCCAAGAAATAGCCGACAAACTATTGGCAATCTGCGTTGCCGGGCGGCAACTCTTCGGGGAGAAAGCTTGCGGTTATTCGAGGTGATTCGCGCGAACAATCACCGCGCGGATACTGCATCTACCCTCATGCCAAGGCGCGTTAGGTAGCGAGCAGCGCTTCAGTTCATCACTGCGGACGACCCCTTGAGCATCTCCGTGCGTGCAGTGCGCACCGGATCATGCAGCAGCGAATATCCGCGCTCCAGCAGCGTGCGGCCGATTAATCGCGAACCGCCCTCATTCAGGTGCGAATCGTCCAGATACAACAACTGCCCTTGAATGATCGGGCTGCAAACCCCCGCCGGGCATATCACCTGATTGGGGTCGATAAAGCGCACTTGGGGAAATTTCGCCCGCACGTCCGCCCAATACGGTGCGAGCGCGCTCTGGACTACCGAACAATCGCGCTCGGAGCCAAACATCAAGCGCCTGATCGGGCAACTGGCGGCCTTTTCGATGTGCTGGTTGCTCAGGATCACGATGACCTGGCCGCTGCTCTCCACCACCCGCCGAATGCTCGCCTCAACGATATCCCTGGCATCGGCTTCCTTTGGCCAGATCGCCGCCAACACCACATAAGGGTATTTGTTCTGCTCGATCAGGCTGAACACTCGCTCGTTGCGTTTCGCGCAGTGGGCGGCGTACACCGGGGACATATCGGCGTCGTAGCCGGGGATCGGCGGGCACGAGTCCATGGTGTAATCCATGATCGATAGATTGTCGGGTCTGGCCAGCAGATCGACCATTCCCGTGAAGTGATTGGCAAACGAGTCGCCGATCATGATGCCGTCCAACCTCTCTTTTTTCGCGCCCAGGCGGCATGAATCATCAGGCCCTGTGCTGTACAGCGCATTGGTGACATGACAGCCGCGACGAATTTCGTTGGGCCTGTTCTGGGTCATCGCTTCCAGCGCTGAAACCTGGGGACCAAAACGTTGCGGGAAACCGTTGAAAACGACGCTCAGCACTGCAATGGCAGCCAGTCCCAGGGCCGGGAGCGCAAATCGGCGAACGAACACCCGGGAAAAATGCCAGCTCGCGCCGGCGCGCCGGAAGGGCACCTCGACATAACGCCAGGACAACCACGACAGCCCGATCGACACCGCGATCAGCAGCGCACCGACGGGTATGTCGACCGGGATTTCCAGATAATTGAGGTAGGCAATCAGTGGCCAGTGCCACAGATACAGCGAATAGGAAATCAGCCCGATAAACACCATTGGCCGGCAGGTCAGCAATCGCGAGTGCCTGTCGCCGCTGCCCGCGAGAATCAACAGCGCTGCACCCAGGCAAGGGATCAGGGCGTTAAGTCCGGGAAAGGTCGATTTCGCGTTCAAGGCAAATAGCGCGAAACCGATCAGCAGGTAGCCCGCCAGCGCCAGGGCATGGGCGGTCAGCTTGCCCATGATACGGGGCTGCTGCAGGTAGATCCCCAACACCCCGCCCAGCATCAGCTCGAAAAAACGCGTCGGCAGCAGGTAGTAGGCAGCCGTGGCGAAGACGCCCGTCGCGTACTCGGAAACGGCCACTGCGAGCACCACGCCGATCCCCAGGATCGGCAGGACATAACGCGGTGCCAGGCGATAAACCAGCACGATGAACAGCGGCCAGATGACGTAGAACTGCTCTTCGATGCCCAGCGACCAGGTATGCAGAAGAGGTGCCTCGCCGGCATCGGCGGCGAAGTAGTTGCCGTACTTGATCCAGATATAGATGTTGGAAACGCCCAGCAGGGAGAGCAGGGCGCTGACGTTGAGCCGGATCAGGTCGGCCGGGGACAGGATAAAAGCGCCAACGATCACCGTCGCCAGCAACACCGTCGCCAGCGCCGGGACGATACGATTGATGCGTCGCTGATAGAAGCCCTTCAGCGAGAACGCGTTGCGCCTGACCTCGGAATACACCTGGGAGGTGATCAGGAAACCGGAGATCACGAAGAAAATATCCACGCCCACAAAACCGCCTGGCAGCAGGCTGGTATTGAGGTGGTGCAGCAATACCGCGATCACCGCTACAGCTCGCAGACCATCGATGTCCGAGCGGTATTTGCCTTCAGCCATGCGCCTGACCATCCCTAAAGCTTTCGCCAGCCAGCCAAGTCCGACCCATGACAACCACAGTCAAGATTTTGGACAGTTAAACCCACATGTCATTTGTAGCTGGGAATTGGCCGGACGCAAATCGCCGTCAGTCGCCGCAGGCGCCCGGCACCCGGGCAATCGTGATCGGACAAAAGTCCTGCCAGGCCGCTATCCTTGGCCGACGCTCACCGAACGGGTCGACCCATGCTTGAAGTCCACGCAGTGTTCAAAAGCTACGCAACGCCGCAAGGGCCCTTGCCGGTGCTGCAAGGCGTCGACCTGATGTTGAAACCGGGCAGCAGCCTGGCCTTGATGGGCGAATCCGGCAGCGGCAAGAGTACTTTGCTGCACCTGATCGCCGGGCTGGACAAGGTGGATCACGGCACCATCACCAGCGGCGAGTATCGGCTGGAGCAGATGAACGAACGACAGCTGGCTAACTGGCGCCGCAGTGAAATCGGCCTGGTGTTCCAGCAGTTCAACCTGATCGGCAGCCTGCGCGTGGAGGATAACCTGGCATTTCAGGCGCGCCTGGCCGGGCGCCATGATCCGCAGTGGCAAGCGCACCTGGTGCAGCGCCTGGGGTTGGCGGATCTGCTGCGCCGCTACCCTGAACAACTCTCCGGAGGACAACAGCAGCGAGTTGCCCTGGGACGCGCGCTGGCGTCCAGACCCAAATTGCTGCTCGCCGATGAACCCACCGGCAGTCTCGATGAGGGCACCAGCGATGAGGTATTGAAGCTGCTGCTGGAACTGCTCGACGACAGCCCCACGACCTTGCTGATGGTCACCCACAGCCCTCGGGTCGCGGCGCGCCTCACCGACAAAGTGGTGCTGCACCGTGGTCGCCTGGCTGGCGCGGACGGGCGCTGAGGTGCGGGTTTTCTACCAGGCATTACGCGCGCTGCTGAGCCACTGGCGGCAACACCCGGTGCAATTTTTCAGCGTGCTGACCGGGCTGTGGCTTGCCACCAGCCTGCTCACGGGCGTACAGGCCTTGAACAGCCAGGCACGGGACAGTTACGCCCGGGCCAGCGAGCTGATCGGGGGCGAACCCCAGGCCAGTCTCAGTGCACCGGGCGGGGGAACATTTTCCCAGCAACTGTTTGTGGACCTGCGGCGTGCTGCTTGGCCGGTTTCGCCGGTGCTGCAGGGACGGGTGACGCTCAAGGGACTGGAACAACAGCGACTGCAACTGATGGGCATTGAACCGGTGTCGCTGCCGGCAGGTTCTGCGGTGGCCGGGCGGGCACTGGCGATCGAGCAGATCGTCGAGTTTTTCACGCCCCCGGGCAGCACCTGGGTCGCACCGCAAACGTTGCGGGCCATGGGGTTGCATGAGGGCGAACGGCCGGTCAGTGCCAACGGCCAGACCTTGCCACCGCTGCATGCCCAGGCCGACATGGCGCCTGGCGTACTGCTGGTGGACATCGGCTTTGCCCAGCAGATTCTCGACCAGCCCGGTCAAGTGTCGCGCCTGCTGTTGCCCAAGGATTTCAGCGCGCCGCTGCCGGACCGGTTCAGCGCTGTGCTGCAACTCACGCGCAGTGGTGAAGAAAACAATCTGGCGCGCCTGACCGAAAGCTTTCACCTGAACCTCGATGCCTTGGGTTTTCTTTCATTCGTGGTCGGCCTGTTCATCGTCCATGCGGCCATCGGCCTGGCCCTGGAGCAACGCCGTGGTCTGCTGCGGACCTTGCGTGCCTGCGGCGTCAGTGCGCGGATGTTGATCGCTTGCCTGGTCGTCGAGCTGGGCGCTTTGGCGCTGGTCGGTGGAGTGGCCGGGGTCGCCAGCGGCTATCTGCTGGCGAGTGTGCTGTTGCCGGATGTCGCCGCCAGCTTGCGGGGCCTGTATGGCGCCGAAGTCGCCGGGCAACTGAACCTGAGCCCGTGGTGGTGGTTGAGTGGCATCGGCTTGAGCCTGCTCGGGGCGTTGCTGGCCGGTACCCATAGTCTGTTGCGGGCGGCGCGCCTGCCCTTGCTGGCGCTGGCCGATCCCCAGGCCTGGCACCAGGCCCACGCGCGCTGGCTGCGCCGCCAGGGCTGGGTCGCAGCGCTGGCAGCGGTGATCGCGCTGTTGGCATTGTTCCTGGGCAATAGCCTGGCCAGCGGCTTTGTGTTGCTGGCTGCGTTGTTGCTTGGTGCCGCGCTGGCGCTGCCGGTGGTGCTCAATCTGGTGTTGAACGCAGTATTGCAGCGCAGCCGCTCGGTGCTGGGCCAATGGTTCGTCGCTGATTGCCGCCAGCAGTTGCCGGCGTTGAGCCTGGCACTGATGGCGCTGCTGCTGGCGCTGGCCGCGAATATTGGCGCCGGGAGCATGACCGGCGGTTTTCGCGAGACCTTCAGTCACTGGCTGGAACAACGCCTGAGCGCCGAGCTGTACCTCAACCCACAGAGCCCGGCGCAGTCGGTCGAGTTGTACGCCTGGCTCAAACAGCAACCGCAGGTCGAGGCGGTGCTGCCCAACTGGCAGGTGTCGACGCAACTGCAAGGTTGGCCCACGGACGTCTTTGGCGTGATCGACCACCCAACCTATCGCCAGCACTGGCCGCTGCTGGAGGCCCAGGGTGACGACCCATGGAAGCGCCTGGCGAGCGACGATAGCGTGATGCTGAGCGAACAGCTGGCCCGCCGGTTGAAGGTCCGGCTGGGGGATTCGCTGCCAATGACCACGCCCGGTGGAACCTGGTCGCCGCAGATCGTCGGCATCTATGCCGACTACGGCAATCCCAAAGGCCACGTACTGGTCAATGAGCGACACCTGCTGCGACATTGGCCACAGCTGACGCCCAGTCGATTCAACCTGCGAATCGATCCGGCCTCGATTCCGTCTTTCCTCACCACGCTGCAGGCGCGCTTTGCTCTGGATGACAATCGGATCGTCGATCAGGCGCGGCTCAAGGACTGGTCCTCACAGGTGTTCGAGCGCACCTTTGCCGCGACCGCCGCGCTGAACAGCCTGACCCTGGCGGTTGCCGGCGTCGCTTTGTTCATCAGCCTGCTGACCCAGAGCCAGAGTCGCCTGGGGCAACTGGCGCCGCTCTGGGCGCTGGGGGTGACACGGCGCCAGCTGATGCTGCTCAACCTGGGCCAGACCTGGCTGCTGGCGGTGCTGACTCTGATCCTGGCATTGCCGCTGGGCATCGCCCTGGCCTGGTGCCTGGACGCCGTGATCAATGTCCAGGCGTTCGGCTGGCGCCTGCCGCTGCGGGTGTTTCCTTGGCAGCTGTTGCAACTGATGGGGCTGGCCCTGCTGGCGACACTGCTGGCGTCGGCCTGGCCGCTGTACTCGTTGTATCGCACGCAACCGGCGGATCTGCTGAGGACTTTTGCTCATGAGGATTAAGCTCGCAGTGCTGCTGTTGATCCTGCTCAGTGGCTGTGATCAGCCGGCGCCGGTCGGAAAAGGTTTTGCCGGTCTGGGCACTGCAGCGTCGTCATTTACCCCTGTCGTTCCAGGGCGGCTGTTCAGCTTTCCGGCTGATCACGGCCCCCATGATGGTTTTCGCATCGAATGGTGGTACGTGACCGCCAACCTCAAGGACGCCCAGGGCCGCGAGTTCGGGGTGCAATGGACCTTGTTCCGCAGCGCGCTGCAGGCCGGGCCGCCAGCGGCGGGCTGGGCCAGCCAGGTGATCTGGCTGGGGCACGCGGCAGTGACCTCGGCCACCGCGCACCACGCCGCCGAGCGTTATGCCCGGGGAGGGGTGGCGCAGGCGGGCGTCGCACTGGCGCCGTTCAATGCGTGGATCGATGACTGGCACTTCAGCAGCCAGGGGCGCGATGCGCTGGCCGACCTGCAACTCAGCGCTCGGGACAAGCACTTCAGCTACAACCTGCGGCTGACGTCCACACGCCCGTTGGTATTGCAGGGCGATCAGGGTTTCAGCCAAAAATCGGAACAGGGCCAAGCGTCGTACTACTACAGCCAGCCGTTTTTCCAGGCCAGCGGCGAACTGGAGATCGATGGTACCCGCTATCAGGTCAGCGGCCCGGCGTGGCTCGATCGGGAATGGAGTAGCCAGCCACTGACCGCCAGCCAGACGGGCTGGGACTGGTTCTCCCTGCACCTGGACAGTGGCGAGCAGGTGATGCTCTATCGCATGCGGCAAAAGGACGGCGAGCCTTACCTGACCGGTACCTGGATCGATGCGCAGGGCCACACCCAGGCGTTGCACGCCAGCGAGATCAGCCTGGCGCCCGAGGGCACAGCGAAAGTGGCCGGTCGCACCATGCCCGTCAGCTGGTCGATCAGGATTCCGGGCAAGCAACTCGACATCCGCCTCCGTGCGCTGAACCCGAATGCCTGGATGGATTTGCGCATTCCCTACTGGGAAGGACCGGTGCGCCTGAGCGGGAGCCACGCCGGCCAGGGCTACCTGGAAATGACCGGGTATTAGCCGCGCAAACGGCTTGGAACTCCAACCCGCCTGCGGCTCTCTACCGTACGAACCCCTGCCGGGAACGCCGCAATTTGATGACTGCGGTGAGCGTGGCCGGGACAGTCGACGATCCTGAGCCTGAGGAGGCCAGCAATGAAACCGGTAACCGAGACGGAACACCCTGACGAGCCCCGGCCACCCGGGGAAGTCGAGCGCGATAATGATGCGTTGCGGCCCACTGACCCCAATCGCCGCAAGGAACAGGGCAAAGGCACCGACAGCGGGGAATCGACTGCGCAGGAGACGGCTGACAATCCCTGATGATTATTCAAACATAACTTTCACACAGTTTGTGACAGTAAGTTTATTGGTCGGACCGGTGAATTCGAAAATTTGTTTGCATGATATTTAAAGTGACATCCTGTTAAATATCATGTCGATAAATTTCATGTTGGGTTCGGCGATTTATCTTCAAACCTATATTAAAATAGTGTTCGTTCGCCCAGTGTCATGGCTCTTTACCAGTGCATGGATTGCCAAGGCCACTGCACTGGGCGAACCCCTCTTCATCCGTCATTGCAAGGTTATGCGGCGTTCACAACAGGGGCGATCACAGGGTCGCTCTTTTTTGTCTTTAAATTTCGAGTGTCATCTCTAATTGTAGATTGCCTGGTTTGCACAATTGAAAATTGCGCCGTTGGGACTGAAACGAACCGACCTGGCTGATGGTCAATGAAACAGGCACATCGACCCGGAGCGACTACGACATGAAAATCCTGATGGTTCTGACGTCCCACGACCAGTTGGGTGACACTGGCAAGAAAACCGGTTTCTGGCTGGAAGAATTCGCTGCACCGTATTATGCCTTCAAGGATGCCGGCGCCCAGCTGACCCTGGTGTCACCGAAGGGCGGTCAGCCGCCCCTGGACCCCAAAAGCGACGAGCCGGATGCGCAGACCGCCGCCACGGAGCGCTTTCGCAAGGATTCTGCTGCGCAGGCTGCCCTGGCTTCAACCGCGTTGCTGAGCAGCGCCAGGGCCGAGGACTACGATGCGGTTTTTTACCCCGGCGGCCACGGCCCGCTGTGGGACCTGGCCGAAGACAAGGTGTCGATCGCGCTGATCGAAGCGTTCTACCAGGCTGGAAAACCCGTCGCGGCGGTCTGCCATGCGCCGGGTGTGTTGCGTCACGTCAAGGGCGCGGACGGCCAACCGCTGGTCAAAGGCAAGCGGGTGACGGGCTTTACCAACTCCGAGGAGGAGGCGGTGCAACTGACCGATGTCGTACCGTTCCTGGTAGAGGACGCGCTCAAGGCCAACGGTGGCCTCTACTCCAAGGGCGACGATTGGGCCAGTTACGTGGTGACCGACGGGTTGCTGCTGACAGGGCAGAACCCGGCGTCGTCCGAGGCAGTGGCCGAGGCGCTATTGGCCAAGCTGCGCTAACCCTTCGCCAAAGCGCCAGGTTGCGTGACCTGGAATCAGGCGAAACACTGCTCGATTGAACGGCGCTGCGTTTCTGCGTACAGCGCCAGTTCATCAATGGTTGCGCGTCCCAAGGCCTGCTCGAAGGCTTGGCGGTTCGAATGCTCGCCATAGTGGCTTTGCGCAGCGTCCCCAAGGTTGGACTGAAATATCCCCGCCGCACTGACCGGCAGGAAATCCTCGTAAACCAGCGGTTCCACCCGCAGATAGTCATCGCGTAGAAGGTCCTCCAGCGCCATGGTTTGCAGCGCTCCCGCAGCCCGGCCCTTGTCCGTGACGAAGTACCGAAAATACGCCAACTCTTGCTGGCGCATGCCCTCTAGCGTGTCAGGAAACTCGCTGAAATGCCGCTCCATTAGCGTGTTGTAGCGTGTGGCGTTGCTTTCGTTGGGAAATTCGCCGAGTTCATCCCGAGCCGCGTTCAGCAGGCGGTCATACAGTGCGCGCCCTTTGGGGGTCAGCGCGGCGCCCCTTTGTTCGATTTCGCCAAAGCGGGCGCTATGGCTGCCGCGACTGTCGGCTTGATCAGTAAAGGCGATCGGCTCATCCAGCGCCTTGAAACTGGTCTGGCGCAGCAAAATCGGACACTGGCGACGGGGTGGGCCTTCGACCACCGCCTTGGGGGTGATGCCGTGGTCGGGCATTTGTGCCTGTACGATATCGATGTCCAGGGTGCGCGGCGTCAAGTGGTTGATGTGGGGGCCCTTGAACGCCACCACGTCGGCGATCAGGCGATGTTGCGCGCTGAGTTTTTGATACTGCTCGGCGGTGACGGTGGCGCTGTGGTGCCAGCGGAAGGTTTCCAGCGCCTGCTCGACGAATTGTTGCGCCTGCTCTTCGCCAAGGCCGCCCTCGCGTTCGGCGCACTCGATGAGGTGCAGCGCCGCCGGGGTGAAAATCCTGCGTTTATCCAGTACCGCCTGGGCAAAGGTACGCAGTGCCTGATCTTCGATCAGCTCAAGGCGCAGCAATGAGGTGAACACCCGAAACGGGCTGACTTGCAATGCGGCTTCGTGCACCGCGCGAAACGCGGTGGAGTGCACCGGCACCCCCGCCGGGGTCAGGTCGTAGTAGCCAACGGGCTGCATGCCCATGACCGCAAACAGGCGGGCCAGGGTGGCCAGTTCATCGGCCGTGCCCACGCGAATTGCGCCATGGCGCTCCAGGTCCAGGCGCTGGATTTCGCCGGTACTGTCCAGTTGCCGGGCCACCTGTGGATCGCTTTGCAGCACGTGACGGTTGGTTTGCTCCACCAGTTGCATCAGCGCGCCGTACAGCGGGACCTCTTCGCGGTACATGTCGGACATCGCTTTGGAGAAGCGTTGGCGGATCAGGTCGGGGCTGACGAAGCTCGGATGGCTCATGGAAGGTTTTCCTGGCGCTGGCGTGAAGGATGGGCAAAAGATCGCAGCCTTCAGCGTCCCCGACAAACGAAGAATCTTCCGAACTTCATTCTGTCACGGACTGCAAACAGGGGTCAGACCGGCAAGTGCGAGCGTTGGGATGCCAAAAATTCTCCATACAGTCGCGCCGTGTGTGCGGGCTGTTCAACCATCGGCATATGCCCGACGCCTTCGCCGATCTCCACCCGCAGGTCGGCAATGCCCTTGCTCCAGACCGCCACACTGCTGACATCGATCAGCCGGTCCTTGCGCCCCCACACCAGCAGGGCCGGGCACTTGATATCGGCCAGTCTTGGCTCCATCGGCGGGCTGGCGCGAAAGTCTCTGAAGATTTCCTCCAGCTCATCGCGAGACTGTTGATAGCGTTGGGCAAAGGCATCCAGCACCACCCCCGGCACCCAGGGCGGATTGGCCATGGTCATGGCGTAGAACTGGCGGAATTCCTCCCGGGAATGAATCAGGAACGGGTTATGCCCCTTGCCCAGCTGCCGCTCCAGATCACTGATCTCCGGTGCAGTGACGCCGGCCGGGTCGATCAGCGCAACCGACGCGATGCGGTCCGGGTAGTGGGCGGCAAGCCAGGCCGCCATGTAACCCCCCATGGAGTTGCCGATCACATGCACTTTTTCCACGCCGCAGACGTCGAGCAGCTGGATCATGCGCTTGGCCTGGAGCGGGATGTCGTAGCCGCCACCGGCCTTGAATCCGGTTTCGCCATGGCCGGCAATATCGGGGATGATCACCCGGTACTGGCCGACAAAATGCCGGGCGAAGCGCAGCCACAGGTTCTTGTCGGCGCTGTAGCCATGCAGCATCAGCACGCTGCTGGTGGCCTCGTATGGCCCACCTTGCCAGGTCGAGACCGTCATTTCGGGGATCGGCACGACGATCTTGTGCAGCCGGTACAGCTTGGCTTCGATGGCGGTGCTCAAGTCATACAGCAAGTAACCGATAGCGGGGTAGCTCAACCAGCTCCAGGCCACGAAAACAGCGATAGCGACAACCAATAAAAGCATCAGCGTCTTCCTTCTATCTAACGAATCAGGAGAGCAGGTGATCGGCGGGTTTCAGCGCCCGGGTGAGCCGGTGATAGCTGAAACTGAACCCCGGAAACATGGCGATTACATGACCGCTCTTGCTGTGATACCAGCTGTGGCAACCGCCAGACTTCCATACCGTGCGCTCCATTTCTCTGTGGATCATTTCAGTGTAGGTACGTTCCGCCTCAGGGCGCACCTCTATGCTGCGTAAACCCTGTTTTTTTAACGTGCCGATACAGTCGAGAATGTAGTTCATCTGCGATTCGATGATGAACAGTGCCGAGGTGTGGCCGATTCCGGTGTTGGGCCCGGTGACGATAAACAGGTTGGGAAAGCCCGGCAGGCTGGTGCCGAGGTAGGCCCGGGGGTATTGCGCCCAGACATCTTGCAGACGCGTCGCGTTCTTTCCGTAGACCGGATAGGAAATCACCCCGTCGGTGGCGTCGTAACCGGTGGACCAGACGATCAGGTCCAGATCGATGTGCTGGCCATCGCTGGTCACGATGCCGCTCTCGTCAGTACGGGCAATCCCTTGTTCGCGGCTGTGCAGTGTCACATTGCTGCGCCCGAGCGCCGGGTACAAGGTGCTGGAAACAATCACCCGTTTGCAGCCGATGGCGTAATCCGGGGTCAGCTTGCGCCGCAGTTCGGGATCGGCCACCTGGCGCTTGAGAAAACCCAGCGCCTGTTGCTGGACCAGGCGGATCGCCGGCCGGGAGTACTTGAAGGCAATCACCCGGGCTTCAAATTGCCAGTAGATCATCCAGCGCAACAGCTTGTAGGCCGGCTTGAGGCCCAGGAGCCAGCGCTGGAACCGGCCAAACCGGCGATCTGCCCGGGGCAGCACCCAGTGTGGAGTGCGCTGGAACACATGCAGTTGCTGAACGTGCGGCGCGATCGCCGGGATCACCTGGGCAGCACTGGCGCCGCTGCCGACAATGGCCACGCGTTTGTTGCGGTAATCGTAGGCGTGGTCCCACTGATTGGTGTGAAAAGTCTTGCCCTTGAAACGTTCCTGGCCTTCGAAGCGAGGCACCACCGGCTGGCTCAGCGGCCCGGTGGCATTGATCAGGAACTGCGCCTGGAACATCCCCCGCGAGGTGTGCACCACCCAGCGCCTGTTGTCATCGTCCCATTCGATGCGCTCGACATTGGTCTGCAGTTCGACCTTGTCCCGCAAGCCGAAATGCTCGATCACGTACTCGGTGTAGCGTTGCAGTTCGGCCTGTTCGGCGAACATCTGCGTCCAGCGGTACGGCGCAAATGACAAGGAATAGAGCGGCGAGGGCACGTCCACCGCAGCGCCGGGGTAGGTATTCTGGCACCAGGTCCCGCCAAAGAAATCCCGCCGTTCCAGCAGGCGGAAATCTTCGATGCCGGCCTTGAGCAAATTGATCGCCGCGCACTGGCCGCCGAATCCGCTGCCGATGATCAGCACTTTAAAAGTTTGCATGGACTTCCTTTTTTGATGGCGCGCCCCTTCATGTATAG
The DNA here is from genome assembly GCF_040310425.1 of Pseudomonas sp. 65/3-MNA-CIBAN-0223. NCBI lineage: Bacteria > Pseudomonadati > Pseudomonadota > Gammaproteobacteria > Pseudomonadales > Pseudomonadaceae > Pseudomonas > Pseudomonas sp. 65/3-MNA-CIBAN-0223. The sequence continues at coordinate 28,375 of NZ_JBEOPV010000009.1, read as the reverse complement.
CCAAACATTCGGCCCACGCCTGCCATCAATGTCGGGATATTCAGGCCGCCAGCCGGTGATGGCTATTTAACGTTGCCCTGATAGACTTCAGCACACACGCAACCCAGGTGTCAGCAGGTTCTGTTCAGTGGCATAGAGGCCCCATGGAAAAATCGGGAGTCAAAGGACTTTCACTGGCACGCAGGCTCTACACCTCGCGAACGTTAGGCCTGGCCCTGGGCCTGTTGTGCGTGGCCGCAGCCATGTACCCGCTCGATCCGCCGCATTGGGTCTGGGCGCTGATGCTATTCAACGGCCTGGTCTGGCCACACGTGGCTTATCAATGGGCCCGACGCAGGAAAATTCCTTACCACGCCGAACAGCGTAACCTCCTGGTGGATGCCTTTCTCGGCGGATTCTGGGTCGCCGCCATGCAATTCAATCCGCTGCCCAGCGCCGCGACCATTTCCATGATGGCCATGAACAACGTCGCAATTGGCGGGCTGCGTTTCCTGCTGGCCGGCACGGCGGCGCAGATCCTTGGCCTGGGCGTCGGCCTGCTGATCTTCGCGCCTGCCTTCGTGCCTGAAACCAGCCAACTGCAGTTGTACGCCTCCTTGCCCCTGCTGTGCCTTTATCCTTTGGCTCTGGGCTGGATCTGTTTCCGCCAGGCCCACACACTTGGCCAGCACAAACGTGAGCTGCTGGCGTTGAGTCGCACCGACAGCCTGACCGGCCTGCTCAACCATGGTGCCTGGAAAGACCAGCTGGAACTGGAGTTTCAACGGTGCCGCCGGCAGGGCAAGGGCGGGGCGATTGCGTTGATCGATATCGACCACTTCAAGGCGATCAACGACACTTACGGGCATGTGGCCGGCGACATCGTCCTGCGCCAGCTGAGCAAAATGCTCCGGCAGAACCTGCGGGTAACCGACCTGGCCGGGCGTTACGGCGGTGACGAATTCTGCGTGATCCTCCCAGACCTGCCCCTGAGCAGCGCGGCGGCGGCCATGGATGTACTGCGCGACCGTTTTGCGAAATTGGGCCATGAACAGGAACCGGCGCTGAGAGTCGGCCTGAGCATTGGCCTGGCAGCATTGAACCCGACCCACACAGACGCCATCTTGTGGCTCAATGATGCGGACCAGGCGCTGTATGAAGCCAAGACCACCGGGCGCAATCGGGTTATCTGCAGCAATGACAGCCGGTCCGAGTGGGAATTGCTGGATTCGGTATAGCGACTTTGGATGCGCGGTGCTGTAACCGCATCGCGAGCAAGCTTTGCTCCCTCAGGGATAGCGCCAAAAGATCGCAGCCTCGTTGCACTCGACAGCTCCTACGCAGTTCTAGCTAGCCCGGAGGGTGCGCACAATCAGATAAGCGCAGCGCGCCGGCTTGACGCCTTGGTCGGCCCGAAGGCCGCCACGGCAAAGCTCTTGATCGCAGGCGCCCCGTTAACCACGCTGGCCGAACGCAGGTATTGCGCAGCGGGGAAACCGGCAAGGATGCCGGTTTAGCCGCGCTGGGCCAGCCATCACTCCTTGACGCTCATAAACTCCTCAGCCCAACGAATATACTCCTCAGGCTGGGTATAGGTATGGGTCAACTCGGTAGCACTCAAATCCGATGCCTGAGTGAAAATCTGCCGCTGCTCACGCAGACTGTCATAGGTCGCCTTGATCGCCGCAAAATACGCCCCATGCCCATCAATCGTCACCCGCACACCCAACTCGGCCAGGCGCTTGTCATCACGCAACAGCGGGTTGCCATACGTCACCAGCATCAACGGCACAGTCAGGTGCTCGGCCAACTGTTCAAGATGATCAAAATCACGCACACCCACCATGCAAATCCCGTCCGCCCCGGCACGTTGATATTGCTGAGTTCGGCTGATGATTTCCTGGACGGGCAGAATGCCGGCGTTGGTCCTGGCAATAATCGCCATCTCCGAATCAACCCGGGCTTCCAGCGCCGCGCGGATCTTGCCGACGCCCTCGGCGACCGTGATCAGGTCAGTGGATTTGCGGCCAAATTGCGCTGGCAGCAACGTATCTTCAATGGTCAGGGCGCAGATGCCCGCGCGCTCCAGTTCAACGATGGTGCGCATCACATTCAGCGCGTTGCCATAGCCATGGTCGGCGTCGGCAATCACCGGCAGTTGAGCGACGCGGCCAATGCGCGTGGCCTGTTCCGCGAACTCGCTGAGGGTGATCAAGGCAAAGTCGGGGGCGCCCAGCACCTGCAGCGATGCGACCGAGCCGCCGAGAATGCCCACTTCGAAACCCAGGTCTGCGGCAATGCGCGCCGACATCGGGTCGAACACCGAAGCGGTGTGGTAGCAGGCATTGGAGGCGAACAGCTCGCGGAAGTTACGGCGTAAGTCTTGATGAGAAAGCCTGGACATATGAGTTCCACCATTGAAATGGACGGGCTTGAGCAAAAGTGTCAACGCCGAAGAAACAAAAGGCTATCACGCGAGCGCAGGAAGAATGATGACGAATTTACCGGGTGCCCTGGCAAAGCCCTTGCCAGGGCCGATCAGGCGGCGGCCGCCTCTCGCAGCGGGTCGACCAGTGGCACGGCGCGTACCGAGTCACCGGGTTGCAGTTGCAGGCGCTTGGCAGTGAGACGATCGACCACCAGGCTGCCGTCCACCTGCCGCCCATGGGCCGCCGTGATCCGGCAGTTTTCCAGGCGGCGATTGTGGATCAGCCAGAGCGGCGCCTGCCCGTCCAGGCTGCCGATGGCCAGCGTCAGCGCCTGGCTTTCGCGTACCGTGCGGATGTCGGACACCGGGGCCTCGATGACCGGCCCGGCGTCAAAGATGTCGATGTAACCCTGATGGGTAAATCCCTCGGCGCTGAGGATCCTCAGCGCCGGTTCGGTGTTCGGGTGGGCCTTGCCGATCACCGCCCGGGCCTGCTCGGTCAACAGGCAGGTGTAGAGAGGCTGGCGGGGCATCAGTTCGGCGATGAACGATTTGCTGCCCATGCCGGACAACTGGTCGGCATGGTGGAAATCCTTCCTGAAAAAGTGCCGGCCCAGGCTGTCCCAGAAGGGCGAGCAACCATCGAGGTCGGCATGCCCCCGCAGTTCGGCAATCAGCCTGTCGCCGAACAGATGGGTGAACTCGGCCACGAACAGCAAGCGTCCCAGGGACAGCAATCTGCCGTTGCTGCCCGAGCGCAGGTCGGGGTGCAGGAACAGCGAGCAGAGTTCCGATTGCCCGGTCATCTCGTTATTCATGACCAGTGTCGGGATCTGACGCTCGATACCCAGGTCTGGCGACGAGCTGTGGGTCATTGCGACCCGATAGTTGTACCAGGGCTCGCGCAGGCCTACGGCGCCCTTCAAGGCGCTCACGCCGACGATTTGCTGCTCGTCGTCCTCGAGCACGAACAGGTAATCGGCATCAGCGCGTTCGACCTGCTCGGCAAAGGTGCGCCGGGCCCAGCGCACCCGGTGCGCCAGCCGATCTTCGTTGGCCGCAAGGCCGGTAAACCCGGGACCGGCCTGGCGGACCAGCGCCAGCAGGGCAGGCAAGTCGGTGGCGCTGACCGGGCGCACGATCATTGCGGCGCTCCCGCCGCCCGTCCTGGGGTGGGTCGTCGAAGGCTGTTCACAGCGCGACCAAGCGGATCAGGCTGCCGGCGTGCACATTCAACGCGGCGCACAGTTGCAGGGGCAACGCCACAGGTTGCCCGGCACGCACGTCCAGGTCGGCAACGATCGCGCGAAAGTCCCTGAGCGAGTCATTGCTGACCAGATATCGGCCGCGCGCATCGATGGCGGTAACCGGCCTGACGCTGGCAGTGAATCCCCGGGCCACCGACCGGATGGCGCAAAGAGGCGCATGCAGGGTCGGCCCACCGTCGAACAGATCGACATAATGATTGGTCTTGAAGCCCTCGCGTTCGAGAATATCGAAGGCTTCCTGGCCATCGGGATGGATGCGGCCGATGCAGGCCTGCGCAGCCTGGGGCAGCATCGGCACATAGATCGGGTAATGCGGCATGAGCTCCGCCAGGAAAGTCCGGCTTTGCAGGCCACACAGGCGCTCGGCCTCGGTGTAGGGCAGGTCGAAGAAGTGTTTGCCCACCGCATCCCAGAACGGTGAATGGCCCTCATCATCGCTGAACCCGACTATCTCGGTAATCACCGAGTCGGCAAAACGATGGCGGTGAGCGCCGATGAACATCAGGCGAGCCCGTGACAGCAATTCGCTGAACCGGCTCCCGACCAGGGTCGCCTCGACATGAAAGCCGCGCAACAAGGTGTGCCCGCTCAGGTCGTGACACAGCGACAAGGCGGGTACGGCATGTTCGACGTTGAGTTCCCGCGAGGCGGCGGTGTAATCCCGGTGGCGCAGGCTGTAGAAGGGCGTTTCGAAACCCGCCGTGGCGAGAATTTCCGAACAGCCCATCAGGCGTTGGGTCTCGAGGTCTTCCAGCACGAAGAAGTAGTTCTGCGGTCCTTGCACGGCGGCGTCTTTTTCAAATGAATCGCAGGATCCGATAATCCGCTCGCGCAGGCGTCCGGTGTCGTCGGGCAAAGACGTGACGCCCGGCAGGCTGTCACGGGCGAGTCGTTGCAGCTGGGGCAGATCGCTCAATTCGACTGGACGCAAGACCAGCATGGATGCACTCCTGTATCAAAGGGTCGGGTGACAAGCACCCGACCTGACTGTCACTGTCGGTTTCCACGCATTGCAGGGGCGGCTCACCTGATCGGTATCAGGCGCCACTGTTCATGTTTTTCAGCTTTTCACGACGCTGGCAGGGTCCCGGCGAGTCGTTAAACGCGCTGAGGCCGGCAGCGCTATGCCACAAAGATCACGGGGTGAAGGAGGTCATTATTCTGAAGATTCAGAGAGGGCATCCGGGCTCCTGCTGGATGTTTTTTCGTTTAATTCACAGGTTGATGGATCCAGTATTTATGCAACGCGCCGTGGCTGTCTAGTGATTTTTTCAAGGCTTTTTGCTCCCTTGAATACGGCCTGAGGCCTGTCAGTAAAGGCCTACAGGCATGGTCGTAGTTCGTGTAGGCCACTTGCCAATCCGTGTGTCAGACACTGCCGTCTTGCACCCAAGAAAACGCCTGCAGACAAGCTGCAGCGTGTTACCGTTTCCTGACTTTTTGCAGCGAGCATTCCCAAGTGCGGGCGACCCGTTTGACCTTGATCTGCCATGCGAGAACCGTCGCACAAAAGTTGGCGCGGTTTCCTACAAATGAGCCGTTGGAAATGGATTGGCAATCTGCACAGGGCTCCCGCAGTCGCCAATTCAAAACTTCGTCAAGACTCCTGTCTGCCCCGGAGCTGCGTGCACGGCAAACCGCTGGTTTGTTCGGTCGTGAAGTGGAGACTGTGGAGGCGCTGCGCGACTGCGACTTCGGTCGGTGGTGCGGCGCGCAGATTGATGACGTGCACGAGGCCGAACCCCAGGCGCTGCAGGCCTGGCTACAGAATCCTGATTCGGCCCCCCATGGCGGCGAATCGGTCGCCGCGCTCACTCGCCGGGTGGCGGCCTGGCTGACCGCGCTTGAGGCGACACCCGGGCACATAGTGGCGGTCACCCATCCGTTCGTGATTCGTGCGGCGTTGACCTGGGCCCTGCAAAGCTCGGCGTTTAACCAGATTGATGTTGAACCGCTGTCGATCGTCGAGTTGCGGTTCAACGGGCGCTGGCGTTTTCGTTTAACAGGCGAGGGGCATGAGGAATCGCAGCCATGAAAAAACTCCTGGTAATTGGCATCGGCGCCGGCAACCCTGACTACATCACCCTGCAGGCGGTCAAGGCGCTGAATAGCGCCGATGTGTTTTTCCTCATGGACAAGGGTCAGAGCAAGGACAAACTCATCGACCTGCGGCGCGACATCTGCGAGCGCTACATTACCCACAAGGCCTATCGTTTCGTCGAGGCCCCAAGTCCCGAGCGGGAGCGGGGAGAGGTGGACTACAGGGCCAGCGTGGAAGACCTGAACCTGGCCAGGCAGTCGACCTTTGAGCGGCTGATCCATGAGCAGATGGCCGACGACGAGTGCGCGGGTTTCCTGGTGTGGGGCGATCCGGCGTTGTACGACAGCACCATCAGGATCCTCCAGGCGATCCTCGATTCGGGCCGCTGTGAGTTCGAATTTGAAGTCATCCCCGGGATTACCAGCGTCCAGGCCCTGTGCGCCCGGCATAAGGTGCCACTCAATCGCATTGGCCAGTCCATCGAAATCACCACCGGGCGTCGTCTGGCGGCGGGGCAGGTGAGCGATGCCGACAGCCTGGTGGTGATGCTCGACGCCCAGGATGCCTACCACCAGGTGGCAGATCCGCAGACCGAGATTTACTGGGGCGCTTATCTGGGGACGCCGGATGAGCTGCTGATCCACGGCAAGCTCGAGGACGTGGCGCAGGAAATCGAGCGGGTGCGCAAGGCGGCTCGGTTGGCCAATGGGTGGATCATGGATACCTACCTGTTGCGCAAGCCTTGAGTCAGGCGCCGTCCATGCCGGCCCCTTCGCGAGCAAGCCCACGCCCAAACCGCTCCCGATACACCGATGGCGGCACCCCCACGACACTGCGAAACGCCACCCTGAAGCTTTCTACCGACCGGTAACCGCAGCGCTCGGCAATCTGCTCGGTATTCTCCCGGGTGCCTTCCAGCAACTCCCGCGCCCGACCCACCCGTTCATGTTGCAGCCAGGCCTTGGGCGACAGGCCGGTGGCTTCGGTGAAGCGGCGCAGGAAGGTGCGCTCGCTCATGGCCGCTTCACTGGCCAGGTCGCGCACCTCCAGCGGCTGGTGCACGCGCTCGCGGGCCCATTGCATCACCCGCGAAAGATCACTGCGCGCCGCCACACTGACCGGCGCCGGAATGAATTGCGCCTGGCCGCCGGTGCGTTGGGGCGACATCACCAGGCGCCGCGCCACCGAGTTGGCGACCTGGGTACCGAAGTCCCGGGCGACCAGGTGCAGGCAGGCATCGATACCGGCGGCACTGCCGGCCGAGGTGATCAGTTGGCCTGCATCGACATACAGCACCTGCGGGTCCACCAGAATCTCGGGAAAGCGCTCAGCCAGTTCGCTGCTGTAGCGCCAATGGGTGGTGGCGCTGTGGCCGTTGAGCAAGCCGGTGGCCGCCAGCACGAACACCCCCGAGCAGATCGACAACAACCGTGCGCCCCGTGCATGGGCCTGGCGCAAGGCCGTCAACAGCGCCTCGGGTACCGGGGCACTGCGGTCGCGCCAGCCAGGGATGATGATGGTGCGGGCCTCTTGCAGCAGATCCAGGCCGCCATCGGCCAGCACCCGGATACCGCCCGTGGCGCGCATCGGGCCCGGGTCCACGGCGACAATGCAGTGGGTGTACCAGGGGAAATCGAACTCCGGCCGGGCAAGGCCGAAGATCTCCACGGCAATTCCGAACTCGAATGTGCACAGGCCATCGTAGGCCAGGATCGCGACCGATCCAGGGGCGGAATGCATTTGGCGGAAACTTCCCGGTAAGTGTCTTGTGCGCCACTGTAGCCCGAAGCGAGCTGTCGATAAAGTCATCCCACACCCCTCAACACCCAGGACTACTGCCCATGACCAGCCTCGTTCGTGAAATCCCCGCTGCACCCTCGGCCATCGCCCTCATGCATTTCAGCAATCGCCTGACCTTCGAGACCGATTGCTCCGACGTCTACGGCAGCCAGGCGGCCGGTGAAGTGGATTTCATCCTGGTCGACGTCCGCGGGCCACGGGCGTTCGAGCGCGGTCATGTGCCGGGGGCGATCAATATGCCGGGGCGATTGCTGACGGCTGAAAGCCTGGCGCACTACCCCAAAACCAGCCTGTTTGTGGTCTATTGCGCCGGCCCGCATTGCAATGGCGCGAACAAGGCTGCCGTGAAGCTGGCCGCGTTGGATTACCCGGTCAAGGAGATGATCGGCGGGGTGACCGGATGGCTGGATGAGGGATTTGCCCTGAATGTTGCCGTGCCGCGCGTCGTCACCCCGGGCATTGGCTGCGAATGTTGAGCCCGCCAGCAACCCGATAAGTGCACCGCGCCACCCGGCCATTTGGCCAGTTGGCGCGGATCGTCCACACCGGATCATCACGCTGATCATTCTTGCAGTGTTCTTGTAAATATTTGTCGCCTGGACGTAATTTAACGGCTTGTAGCCGCTCTAGACTGCCGGCCACTTCGGTTTTTTCCAACCGAAAGCGACCAATCGAACGCTGCCAATAAAAACCTCCGCACACAGGAGTTGTGAATGAAGAAGCTAGTGATGTTCGGTGCCCTGGCACTGTCGATGCTGTCCCTCGGCGCCGTGGCTGATGACGCCAAGCCGATCCGTATCGGTATTGAAGCCGGCTACCCGCCATTTTCCATGAAGACACCTGACGGCAAACTCACCGGTTTTGACGTGGATATCGGCGACGCATTGTGCGAGCAGATGAAGGTCAAGTGCACCTGGGTCGAGCAGGAGTTCGATGGCCTGATCCCGGCGCTGAAGGTCAAGAAAATCGACGCCATCCTGTCGTCCATGACCATCACCGACGACCGCAAGAAGAACGTCGATTTCACCATCAAGTACTACCACACCCCGGCACGCTTCGTGATGAAGGAGGGCAGCGAGGTCAAGGATCCGCTGACCGAACTCAAGGGCAAGAAAGTCGGTGTGCTGCGCGCCAGTACGCATGACCGCTTCGCCACTGAAGTGCTGCAGCCTGCCGGCATCATCCTGGTGCGCTACGGTTCGCAGCAGGAAGCCAACCTGGACATGGTGTCCGGTCGCCTCGACGCGATGCTGGCCGACTCGGTCAACCTGGACGACGGTTTCCTGAAAACCGACGCAGGCAAGGGCTTCGCGTTTGTCGGCCCCACCTACGAAGACGCCAAGTATTTCGGCGGCGGCGCAGGTATTGCAGTGCGCAAGGGCGATACGCAACTGGCGGAAAAATTCAACACCGCCATCACCGAGATCCGCGCCAACGGCAAGTACAAGCAAGTGCAGGACAAGTATTTCGATTTTGACGTTTACGGTCATTAATCAAACCGTTTAAAAAAGTGGCAACCGTTGGCGCGGTTGCCATTTTTTTTTGCAAACGCAGGAGTTCTTCATGCAACGCATCGACCATTCACTGCCCTGGAGCCACCTGGGCACCGAACGCACCCTCAGTGTATTTCGTTATGGCGAGGGCACGCGCAAGGTGTACATCCAGGCCAGCCTGCATGCCGATGAATTGCCGGGCATGCGTACCGCCTGGGAACTGAAAAAGCGCCTGGGCGAACTCGAGGCCCGGGGGCAGCTGCAAGGGGTGATCGAACTGGTGCCGGTGGCCAACCCGATTGGCCTCGATCAGCATGTGCAAGGCAGTCATATGGGCCGCTTTGAACTGGGTAGCGGCAAGAACTTCAACCGTTCGTTCGTCGAACTGAGCGCACCGGTCGGGCAATTGATCGGTGAGCGGTTGGGCACCGATGCCGGCGCCAATATCGCCCTGATTCGCCAGGCCATGGTCCAGGTGCTGGACGGCTTGCCCGCCCCCATGTCGCAACTCGAAGCCATGCATCGCCTGCTGCTGCGCCATGCCTGCGATGCCGACATTACCCTCGACCTGCATTGCGATTTCGAGGCGGCGATTCACCTGTATGCCTTGCCGCAACACTGGCCGCAGTGGCAGTCCCTCGCGTCGCGATTGCAGGCCGGTGTGGCACTGCTCTGCGAAGATTCCGGTGGCAGCTCGTTCGACGAGTCCTGTTCGTCGCCCTGGTTGCGCCTGGCGCGGGCGTTCCCTGAAGCGGCTATTCCACCTGCCAACCTGGCCACCACACTGGAACTGGGGAGCATGGGCGACACCCGGGTCGATCAGGCACAGGCCAATTGCGAGGCAATACTGGGCTTTCTCGCCGAGCAGGGTGTGATCAAGGGCCAATGGCCGGCAGCACCGGACACATGCTGTGAAGGCATGCCATTCGAGGGCACCGAGTATCTGTTTGCGCCTCATCATGGCGTGGTGAGCTTTTTGCGCGAAGCGGGCGAGTGGGTTGAAAAGGGCGATCCTTTGTTCGAAGTGGTGGACCCGTTGAATGATCGGGCTACCACGGTGTGTGCCGGGACCAGTGGCGTATTGTTCGCCATTGATCGCGGGCGGTACACCCAGCCCGGGACATGGCAGGCGAAGGTGGCGGGGCGCGAGCCGATTCGGGTCGGGAAGTTGATCAACGACTGATAGCCCGGTTCTGCGGTGGGTGCAAGTCCGCTTCGCGAGCAGGCTCGCGATGGCGGCTTGGACAACACCGAATACCTCACAGTGTTAGGCTTCACCCCAATCCTGCATTTTCTAGACACCCGCCTCTTTGACATGCTCTTGCTCTTGCTCCTGCCTTTCAAGCAGTTACAGCCCGCTTTTGTGTACCATTTTGAATGACGATGTCGCCCGCCTTCACGATGCGGCTCTTACCGTTATCCAACTCCAGCCATATCTCACCCTCCAGAATAATTCCGTAATCGATGGTGGCTGTGGTGTGCATGCCCGGATTTTCCGGTTCAAAGCTTTCGATCAAGCCAGGCAACGCCGCCCCCAACTCTTCATAGGCCCGGACACCATCGATGGGGTTCTGCATCACCGAGTCCGGTGGGAAATCGAACATGGCGATGCTGGTACCGCCCTGAGGATTGACGTTAGCCAAAACGAGTGAGATTGTGCCGGTATGTGGCATTTCAGGTGCCCATTTTGGATTGATTCGGCATCATTGCCCTAAGCGTTGGGATCGGGACGGTGTGTTGGGCGGACGGTTACAATGGATCGTCCTTCCCTTCGATATCAAGCTTCGAGAGGGCGAGGTATGCGAAGCCGTTCAAGAGTTTGCAAGGTTTCTAGAAAACCTGGGCCGATTCAGGATTAGAGTTTGAACTGATGCACAATTTTCAATAAACGCTCGGCGTCTCCGCCGCTTTCGCGTCCGCGCTTAAGAGTGCTTTCCGCTAGCGCTGCAGTGGTGTTCGCGACGACCGACACACTGCTGATTCGTCGATTAATTTCATCGGTAACCATGGCCTGCTCATTTGCAGCTTGAGCTATCTGTAGGCTCATGTCTGATACAGAAGACACCAGTCCGCTGATTCGTTGTAGCGCCTCGCCAGCGCTAATCGCCTGCTGCACGCCGCGCTCCGCGAAGATACGGCTATCGTCCATTACTTCTACGGCTTGTTTTGAAGCTTTTTGCAGGCGGTCGATCATGCCGTTTATCTCTTGAGTAGACTTTTGCGTTCGGCTAGCGAGCGTACGCACTTCGTCAGCCACTACGGCAAAACCACGACCTTGCTCGCCTGCACGAGCGGCTTCAATGGCTGCGTTAAGAGCCAGTAAATTGGTTTGTTCGGCAATAGTACGAATCACCTCCAGTACCCCACCTATCTCGCGTGAATGGCTTTCTAGATCGAAAATCACAATCGCAGCACGACCCACTTCATCTGCAAGGGCGCGAATATCGATGATAGTTTCATTGACGACGGTGATCGCCGCTTGTGCCTGCTTATCGGCATCTTGAGTTTGAGCCGCGCTGGCTTGGGCGTTTGTAGCCACGCCCTGCACGTTGGTGGCCATCTGATTAGCCGCCGCCGCAACTTGTTCCACCTCGACTTGCAGATCCGTAGCACTGCGCTGAGACGCGCCAGCATCGCGGAGCAATTGTTCGGCGGAGCGCTCCAGGCCCGTTGAAACATCTGCAACTGTGGTGATTTTGAGGCGTAGGTTTCCAAGGAACGCATTGAACAGCTCGATAACCTGTCCAATTTCGTCATTTCGATTCGATTTGATAGTGCGGCTCAGGTCGCCACTACCGTCATTCAACGCGCTCAGAGCCTTACTCAAAGACTGCATGGGCGGTAGTACCCGATTGGCAATTAACCACAATGCCCCAAGCATAATGACCAAGACCGTGCTCCACGCGATGAGGTTAGTGGTTCGAATCATTGTGCGCTCAGCCTTACTGTCAGTTAGCTGCTGACGATATAGCTTATCCAGCGGCTCACTAAAAGCGGCAAAGTCGGAAATAACTTTTGCTGAACGCAGGTCAAAGTCTTCCATGACTTTATCTCCATCAACTTTATTACGGGCATAGGCCTGCACCATGAGCATACCGGTACTGTTAAGCTGCTCAAGTGGAGTGCGCAAAGCCTGAATACGGCTGGAAAGGCTCGGAACCATGGGCGTAAGTTCATCAAGTAACTGAAGCGATGCGGTGTAATATTTCTGCGCATCGTCTAAGGGTTCAGCGTCTTGGGTTAGGCTGGCATCAGTATAAAACTGTTGAATTTGTGCGCTGTCGTAACGCAGTTCTTGGGTTGATTCAAGAGCGGTTCCTAACTGCTTGCTATTGAGCTCCATGTCATCGAGGTCATTGATTTGGGTGTGCATTAATAAGGTCAAACCCACTGCGGTTGCGACCAAGCCTGCTGCACAGAAAACCATCAAACGAGAAATACTTAGCGTCACAGAGTTCTCCAGTATTGCAAAGGAAATAAGAGCGTGGCTCGCGCGCTTGCGTCTGAGGCGCACGTGCAAGAAGTTTCCTACATTGTAATCGGCATATGACGTGGCCAAGACGTCGCACTGGAGATGGCGCGCGTCTACCTGTTACTGAACGCAAATTAAGAGTATCAACAACAATGGCTTGGTGTTGGTGAATTTACTAATATCAGATACCACCTGACAGGTTGAGGTGGATCTCTCTAAACCTAAAATTGCCGAGCTTCTTAACTTGGCGATTTTTAATGGAAATAGTTGAGCCTGCTTTTTACAATTTAGGCCGTTTGCCATCCCTGAGTTTTAGCGCTGACACCTCGCAGCGATTTTCTCTACAGCGGCGTCACCCGTCAGCATGGAATATCCATTTCAAATCGGGGCGTACGCAGCATAGACGTTCAACTAACGAGAGGAGCGGCAGTGATGCCCCCCATTTCAGTGCAATTACTCAAAAACCTAGGTGGGCAGTTGGCACTCCATCGGGTCGAGTCTAGGATTGCAATCCAGCGGCCATCTGCAAAGCTCGCATGCAATGACGACTGCATCTGATCGAGATTGGCGCACAAAGCCTTGGCGCCGAACTCAGCATGCCTAATGTCAAAAAAATACCAGCTTGGCGTCCTGGCCACGGCGTTGCACAATTTTTATTTCTTGGCGGAGCAGTGAGCATTCACCCGCAAAATGCATCACTAGATGCCATTGGCCATTATTGTACAAAGCTTCCAATGTTGTATAGGTATTGTACAAGGTATTCCGAAATATCTGGACTTACAATGGGCGTCACTGTTTTATTCTGAGTAAACGGTGATGCCCGGCCCTTGGATAGCTCAGCCGTGATCTCGATTGCTCTCATCGCTGGTAAATCCAGCGCGGCAGAGGCGGCAGTTAGCTGCCGGCCCAGCACAAATTCGTACCTGACAAAGCTCTTGCCTGGGGTAAAGGGCAACTGTGGCAGAGGAGGCCGGTGCGGTTGCTGAGTCGGGTATGCGGTTATGCCGATGTGCTTCTGTACCGTAATCGCTAATGAAATTCGTGTCATGTGGCTTTATGTGAAACGAAGAACAGTGAGCCATTTCGTCAAGCAGTGCCCCAATGGGCTCCGGCCGGTGAGGATAATCACCCTGCGCATAGGCTATTCGCATTCTGTAGCGGACAATGCGATTTACTATTTGCTAAAGCTACTGGGGTAACAGAGTGGTGCTTGAGCACTCAGCCAATCGAGTTATTTCCCATGATGCGGTGTCTTATTCCCTACTTCATTCGGGAATCGCCTCCGTGCACAAGGCTGGGAGTGGGCGGGAGACCTCTCATCCATAAATGAGATAGCCGATGGTTGCGCATTTACGGACGTGAGATAGCATCGCTCCATCACTTCCCTATACGATTAGCAGAACTCTAAGCGAATCTCCGGCTCACTTTTCAATTACTTCCCCGCGCATAGGGGCCAGTCGCGCAATCAAACGATTCTGCACCGGCACCGCGATCCCCAGATCATCCATCGCTGCAATCAAGTCTTCGACCAGCGCATTGAAGTCACTGCGGCTGACATTTTGCCCCCTGTGACTCTCGGCCATGCTGTCACCGGTATAGGTACAAGGGCCGCCCGCTTCAACACAAAATTGCTCAATCAATTTGTCCCGTAGCCGCTGGATATCGATCTTGCGAAACCGCTCAACGATTCGCTCGTCCCGAGCAATGTTTAGCAGCATGCCCTCAACAATTCGAGTGATCCCCAGATGTGCGCCCAGGGCTTGATAAAGGCTGTCATCCTTAGGAGCTTTTTGCGCACAAGCACTCAATAGCAAAACGAGAAACAGTGGCAACAATCGCATCAGAAACTTCCCTGCAAGGACAGATATGTGCCGTTTTGGTTATCTAGCGTGGCGATCTCCCCCAGGCGTGCATAGGCCAGGACCACCGACATATGCTTGTTGGGGAAATATCCTAAAAACAGATCCGCCCAATCGCTTTCCCCGGCGAACGACAGGTTGTCCGGCTTCTGCCGGTACTCGACGCCCAGCGCCCAGTGCGGGTTGAACAGCACGGCAATCGACCCCTCCTTGAGCACACTGCGAGTGTCTCGACGGTCACCACCAAAACCCAGCAACCCGGTTTCATTGGCGCGGCTGTACCGCAGGCTGCCATTGACCAAGAGGTTGTAGCCAAATGCTGCGCCCATGAACAAGCGACTTGCGGCTATATATCCCTCAGTGTCGCTGTCACGCTGAGCGTCAACCAGGCTCGAGATCAGAAAATCGCGCTGATGTTTGTACTCCAACCCTAGCGACACCTGCGGGAGATCGTCGTAGATCACGTCACCAAACAAACGCACCTTTAGCCCGAGTACGTCTTGGCTTAGGTTATCTTCAGGGAGATTCAGTTTGCTAACCAAAGACCCCAGATCAAAACGCTGCCGGGCGAAAGACAGCTCGATACGGTTGTCATAGGCCAAAGCTAACCCAGCAACATCCAGCCGATAGTCCGGCAAATTGACCGTAGTAGCGAACGCGGTCGCGTCCCACTCGTTCTTTTCGCCGTAGCCAGTAAGTATTGCCCAAGGTGTAATACCTCCGCCTGCTGCACCCTCGAGGCTACTGGCACCACCTGTGGCAATCAGCCGTCCATTATCAGCGAGGGAGGTTTGGAGGCTCAGGCCGATGAGACAGCCGATCAGCAGAGAGAAACGATAGGTCATGGCGATCAATGAACAATGGATGTATGAAAGTTAAGAGGCAAGGCCACCCAGGCTTCAAATGCTGCGGCAGTAAGTGGCCGACTGATGAGATAACCCTGCGCCGTATCGCAGTGCCAGCGTTCGAGTAAGCGCAGGCTGTGTGCATACTCGACGCCTTCGGCAACGACCTTAAGACCAAGGTTATGGCTCATTTCGATGGTCGAGCGGACGATCACGGCGTCCTCACTGGTTTCATCCAGGTCACGGACGAAGGACTGATCAATTTTCAACTCCTGTACAGGGAGTCGCTTGAGGTGAGCCAAGGACGAGTAGCCAGTACCGAAGTCATCCACCGACAAGCTAATGCCGCAATCACGCAGTTGATGCAGGACTTTTAATGCACGCTCCGGCTCCCGCATGACTGCGCTTTCGGTGATTTCGAATATCAATTGCTCCGCTGGCAGGCGGTAGTTTCGTAATAATGCCAAGACGCGAGCGGCCAGTTCATCGCTAAGTAAGTCATCGGCGGAAATGTTTAGCGAAAGCTGCAAGCAAAGACCCCGCTGATTCCACTCGGAGAGTTGGCGCATCCCCTCGTTGATCACCCAATTAGTAAGCACTTGGATGCTTGCAGTACGTTCTGCCAAAGGAATGAACTCAGCAGGCGAAACCATTCCAAGTTGCGGGTGCTGCCAGCGCAATAAGGCTTCGGCTTGGCGGACGTGACCTTTACGGATATCCAACTTCGGCTGGTAATGCAGTAGAAGCTCGCCTTTGCTGGCAGCGTGGCGCAGGTCACGAATCAGAGTGATCTGTCGACGGTGGGCCAAGTCACGCCCGTGTTGATAAATTTGTAAATGGCCGGGCAACTGCGCAGCGTCTTTCATGGCAATGGAGGCGCGTTCCAGTAGCGTCTGCGCGCTTTGCCCATCAGCGGGAAATGCCGCTATACCGAGTCTGCAATCCAGAGCCAAATCGTGACCGTTGATATGCTGAGGCTTAAGCAGTAATTGCTGAATCCGGTCAGCTACTGCGACTGCCGCATCACTGTCGAAGCCATCAAGCAAGAGCAGAAACTCGTCGGCGATCAGATGCGCTACCGTATCACCGGGATGCAGCGATTCCTGTAGGCGCTGACCGGTTTGGCGGAGCAACTGATCAACCGTTTCAGGGTCGGCTGTTTCGTTGATAGACCGCAGGTTTTGAATGCCCAAGACGATCAATGCCATCGGTCGTGTTGCGGCAATCGCGCTGCCTAATCGCTCTACTGCTAAAGCGCGGTTGGGCAAGCCAGTGAGGGGATCATGCAGGGCGTTGTGAGCCAGTTGCTGTTCACGCTCTGCGATGCCGCGCTGCATAGAGTTGACTGCTTTGGCCAGTAATCCGAATTCGTCACTTCTCCTTAGTATTACGGGAGTTTGATAATCGCCTTGGCCGATTCGCTCCGCTGCTAGGGCCAAAGATCTAACGGGTTGCGACACACCTCGGGCCAATAGGAGAGCCCCCGCTAATGAGGCAAGCAAGGCTATCAAGGCAATGCCAAGGATTTTTTCATCAAGGGGAGCAAACGCTCGCATGGCAGCATCGAGTGGGCTTTGCAATAAAGCTATCACTTGACCGTCATATCCATCCGCGCCGCCAGCCAACACCAAGGACTGGCTCAGGAAATTATTCTCCAAGTGCTCCGTCAGCTGAACCGCGTCGCGCATAGACGTGTTAAGCATCAGCCCTGTGATACTTGGGCCAAGAATGTCAGGTTGGGTGCTGACGAGTGGCCCCGGCTGTTGTTTATCCACTGCCAGAAACGACACTTCAAGATTGGTAAGCGAGCGCAACTCCCGGGCAAATGCACTGTCCATGCTGAAGCCCATCACCACCCTGGCAATCGGTAGAGGCGCGAGCACTGTCGCTTCAACAAGCAAGTGGGGCTTACCCTGCAGTGGCACGATCAACATAGTTTGTTGCATGCGCCGGGCTTCGCGCAGAGCTTGGTCGAAACGAAACAGCGAGCCATCCGCCACATCGTCGAGAGTGCTAGCGAGAACTGTTCCATCCATACTGAGTAGAATCATGTCACTGGCGTTGATGCGCTTGCCATGATTGAGCAGCACCGAACGTATGGTTGCGGAATCTCTGCTGGCCACCGCATCGCGAAAACCGAAGTCGGCTGCGAGTAATTGCACTCCGTCTGCCAAGCGTCGCCCTCGCACCTCAAGCAGGCGTTCGAAGACTCGCGTACCGACGTCCAGTTGAGTATTGGCCTGGCTACGCACCGCTGAGTTGGTCGCAACCTTTACGCTGAAATAAAGTGAGCCAATCACCACCAGTAAAAGCAGGATCAGAACTGCGGTAACTTGAGCCTGAAAACTATTGCGCAGTTTCACGGGCAGCTCGCTTGAACGCGTCGCCGAAGGTACTCGGTGCAGGTGCGGTTGGAGCGTTCGTAGACAAAGGCTCCAGGGTGAGGTTAAAGGTCTGCTTGAGACCGTCGACAGGTACTTTTATAGAACCTGCACTGAGCGGCTGCATGTCTTTGAGTTGTGGATGCCAGAGAGTGACCTGGTAAACACCGACGGGAAGGTTATCAAGCGTCAATTTTCCTTGAGCGTCAGTGACGCCAAAGCGCGGATCGTCAGTGACGTAAACGTAGCCAAGCATCCAGTCATGGATGTTGCATCCAAGCACCACAACACCAGTCTTGTCGAACAGGACTGGGTCGGACGGTGTGCCTTCGTAAAGACGTAGCTCGAAGCGTTTTGCCGGCGAGAACGAGTAGACCTGATGGCGGATGTTGTCGCTGTTTGGGAACTTGATAGGCGTACCGGTATGCACTGCCAGCACATGCGGGGCGAACTGTTGAGAGCGCTGATCCATATCGGCGTTTCGATGAGCTGAGGGCTGGCCAATTGGCCCTTGAAGAGTGAGCACCGCGTCGGACAGCGGATTGCCGTTTTGCTCGTTTATTTCGACCTCAAGCTTGGCTATACCAGCCCAAACATCAGCACATATCAAAGCTGTAACTAGCGAAAGAAGCGAGCAAATCCTGGCCATACCGATTCCAAGCAAAAGCGATTTTAGTGGGCAGTCCTTGCCGGAGAGATAAGTAGGTGCCGATAATTGCTCAGCTGAAGCCAAATGCCACCATCAAATTTGATTCGACATGGCATCAATAGGCGGCCCGCAAAATGCGTGCTCTGTGCAGCGTATCGACCAGATAGGAAAAACCTGAATAGCTGTGCATTTGAAACCACCTACCACTGGTCTTCTCTAGCAGCATGCGGCGATGTGATCAGGGAAGTGCGCTGTTGTGGGGAATTGGTAGCGTTTAAGTCACTCTAAAAAATGCGACCTTCTGGGTAAGGCGATCAGCTAGCTGCGCTAACTCCTGACTGGCCGTCGCAACTTCTCGAGAGCCAGTTGCCGATTGCACCGTTGAGCTATGGATGCGCGTGATATTTTGCGCAACGTCTTCGGCCACCACGCTTTGCTGGACAGATGCGCTGGCGATTTGTGCATTCATGTGGTTTATGGCGCCGACTTGCTGGCTAATTTTACCTAGCGCCGCCTGGGCATTGCGGGTTTGCGAAACGGTGTGGCTTACCAGTTCGCAACTATTACGCATGGTTTGTGCAGCAGTTTCAGTTCCGCTCTGCAGGGTACCGATCATTTCGCGAATTTCCCGCGTCGACTCCTGAGTTCGATTAGCTAGAGAGCGCACCTCATCGGCCACAACCGCAAACCCTCGGCCATGCTCACCTGCTCGGGCCGCTTCGATGGCAGCGTTAAGCGCCAATAGGTTAGTTTGCGTGGCAATTGAATTGATTACCTCGATCACTATTTCAATCTCTTCGCTGCGCTTGGACACCTGCTCTACGGTATTGGTGGTTTCAACCAGTGTGTCCGCCAATTGTTCAATAGCGAGAGTGGTGTCCGCAACGACGCGATTTCCGCTTACAACTTCAGCATCGGCTAGACGCGTCGCGTCCGCTGCTTGAGAGGCATAGCCTGAAACTTCATTGACCGTTGCCGCCATTTGCGTAATTGCAGTTGCCACCTGCTCGGCTTCACGGGTCTGCAGGCTGATTTGATTGTTATTGGTGGACGATGTGGTCAACAGTTGCCGAGATGAATTGTTGACCTCTTGGGCCGCTATACGTACTTCACTAATGGTATCAGCCAAACGGCTAAGAGCAGTTTTCAGAACGCCCATCACGCTGTTCGGATAATCGGTAACGATCACTTGTTGCAAATCGCCTGCGGCCAACCGTTGGATAGCCTGCGCAACCTGAGTCGGCTCAGCGCCCAGCGTGGACTTGACGAAGCGGATGATAGAGATTGCCAGGATGATGCTCAGCAGCAGTGCTATGCCGGTTGCCATGAGCATCAGTCCTCTAAACTCACTGGCAGTGGCCTGTACAGCAGTGAGTTGGCTCTTGATCGAGGCTTCTTCGTAGTCAATCAGTGCGTTCACGCGTTTCAACCACTCGCTGTATTCACCTGAGGTCTGGCGCAGCAGCAAAGCTTGTGCTCCAGAGATATCTCCGGCGCGGCGCAGGGCGATTACCGATTTAGTGGAAGCGAGCGTTTGCGTTTCGATATCTTTAATCGCTCTTAGCAGCTGTTGCTCCTGCGATGTTACACCAGCAGTTGCGAATAGCTGATCCATTGGTGTTGCTGAATCGGAGTAGGCCTGTTCTAGATTGGTAACTTCGTTGAGATGGACGGCTAAGTCTTGATCACTATCCACTAATACTGCGTCCCGAATGGCAATAGCTCGGTTGTGCACGCTCCCCCGAAAGTTAATAGCGTAGCGTTGAATTTTCGCCGCATTTTCGCTCACGTGTTCCAGGGTGGAGTGGATAAAGCCTACCCGTTGAATGCCCACGGCGGTGATTAGGATAAGCAACGATACAATTACGGCGAAGCCAAGGCCTATGCGCGAGGCTAGTGAGATTGAGTTTTTCATGGGCGGAGCTCTTAGATAGACCCTGTACGGGCAGGACTTGGTGCTTCCATTTTGCTATCCGTGTCAGGGCTACTGGTGTACCGCTACCGCCCATTTGAAAGTTACGACAGCCTGGCTAGGCACTAGCGCAGCAGAGGATGCTAACCGACTGATGGCAGAGTGACATACATTGCTGAGAACCTATACAAGAATTTCATTTTGTATAGGTATTTTCTCGTTTCGCTGAGTGAAGGCCTTGCAGCCTGTCGCAAGCTGGTTTAGAGAATGCACCAACATAGCTAGCAGATCGGCTCGTGAAAGCTGCGTAGCCTGATGAGGGAGCTGGGATTGGCTAGCGAGAACTCCGGCTCTTATGCTTAAAAGCGACGGTGAACATTTCCTGCGATCCATCCAATCGACTCATGTCCGGTCGTGCTTCTCATCGGAACCTGACTGCGCTCGCTTGCGAGAGTGGCTCATAGCCGCTAATGGTGATGAGTTGCTTGGAGAGGGCGTGAAGATGATTTCGAGATTTGCTGTTGTCCCTGCAATCCCAACGGAAACGGGATCAATGCGTAACGGACGTCAGCGCTTCCTTGGCGGCTCCCAGCGCGAAGACAAAGAATCGATGCATCTTCTTCAAGTCTTTTATTGGCACAACCTGCTTGGGTAGAATCCCGCTTCAGGATCGACAGACTGAGTGGGCACTCGACCGCCCACTGCACAGTTCAAACCTTCGGCAAACACCGTAGGCAAGGCAGTGATGCCTGATTTGCCGTTTTGAGAAGTCTACATACGCTCGCCTTACCCTGACCCCAATTGCTCTGTGCTTGCTTCTTTCGGCGTGTGGTGAGCACACCGCGCCCGACCCCAGGATCGACCGCCCACCATTGGTGAGTACTGCTCCTGTCAAAGCCAACCAGCAATTACGAGAGCAGAGATTCACGAGCATCATTGCCGCGAGAGTCGAAAGCTCCTTTCATAATTTTGACTAACGGGTAGCCGATATCTTGCGTCACCCCGTGCTTGTGTGTTTGGCAGAGCGGGTTCAGAGTACTGCCCATCAAGTCATTCCAAGGTTGAGTGTCAAATTGTTTTCTACCTATTTGAGATTAATGATTTTTTCTTTCTTATTAAAATCGTCGTCTAGAAAAAGAGCTCCTGTGAAGGAAGGTTTATGTTGAAGTTTTTCGCTCTGCTGACACTCCTGGCGTCCACCGCCGTCCACGCCCAAACCCCGCTGCAAGCCGATCTGCCGCTCCAATACCTGGAGCAGACCCACGCCGATTCGCGCAATCTGCCCCTGGTGATTTTCCTCCACGGCTATGGCAGTAACGAGGAGGACCTGTTCGGCATCAAGGATCAATTGCCCGAGCAGTACAACTACCTGTCGGTACGCGCGCCGATGGTGATGGAAGAAGGCAGGTACCAGTGGTTCCGCCAAAAAGGCCAGGGTGCCTACAACGGCGAAACCGATGACCTGAAAAACAGCAGCCAGGTTTTGCTGGACTTCATCACCCAAGCCGCCAGCAAATACCGCACCGCACCGAACAAGGTGTTCCTCGTGGGCTTCAGCCAGGGTGCGATCATGTCCTACGAGGTGGCGCTGCGTCATCCGCAGGCGCTGGGAGGCATTGCAGCGCTGAGCGGGCGTATCCTGCCGGTGCTCAAGGCCGAGCTCAAACCCGATGAAAAACGCCAGCAGCTGGCGATCTTCATCGGCCATGGCACCGCAGACAAACGCCTGCCTTACGTCGATGGCACAGACGCCAACAGCCTTCTGCAAAGCCTGTCGCTCAAGCCCCAATTTCATGCCTATCCGGGGGTGGGTCACAGCATCAGCGCAGCCGAAATGCAGGACTTGAACGCCTGGCTGCAAAGCCTAAACCCTTAGGTTTATTTACCGCTGAGCATCCGCTTGATCAGGGTTTCATGCGCCGCCATGTCGCCGGGCCGGGAAATCACCCGGACCACCGCCATGTGGTTGCCGGAGGCCGCCATCAGCGTGGTGTTGAGGGTTTGCCCACCACCCTGGGTGGCCGTGCTGTCGACCTGGCGCACACCCAGACCAGTGCTTTTGAGGGTCAGGCTTTTCTCGCTCAACTTGTTGTAGTCGGGGAGGGCCTTGCGCTGCGCCGCGTCAAAGTCCGCCGCAGTACCGTCGAGAAAGGCGCCGTCATTGTCCTTGACCTTGAGACCCTCGGGCAGGGTGTTTTCTGCGGCGATCACCACGGTCTTGGTGGTTTCGTTGGCGTACATGGTCCCGCTGGCGCCCGATGAGCTGGCCGGCAATGGCGTGGCGACGAAGCCTTTGGGCAGGGTAAAGATGAACTTGCCGCCCAGCATCGACACCTTCTGCGACGATGCGGAACTGCTGGTGGCCTTGGCCGCCTGAGCATTCAGGGCCCCCAGGCTGGCAGCGACGGCCAGCAACAGGACAACGGCTTTGTTGCTCAACAATGACATTCGGGATCTCCAGGGGTTGTCGCGCGTCAGCCGCGATCGGTTCAGACGCGATCATCCCATGCCACGTGCAAGTCACTCCAGTACCGGTGCTCGGCCAGTCACTCGTCGCAAGCCTGGGCGCGCACGCTGACCGCAGGTT
This sequence comes from Pseudomonas sp. 65/3-MNA-CIBAN-0223, assembly GCF_040310425.1. Lineage (NCBI taxonomy): Bacteria > Pseudomonadati > Pseudomonadota > Gammaproteobacteria > Pseudomonadales > Pseudomonadaceae > Pseudomonas > Pseudomonas sp. 65/3-MNA-CIBAN-0223. Next base: position 5,661 of record NZ_JBEOPV010000009.1, on the reverse strand, counting down.
TTGCCAGCAGGCGCCGGGTCACACCGAGCATGGCCACCGAGACCGCGACGCCGAGGGCAAATGCGCTGAGGCCCATTGTCGGCAAGGCCAGGGCCAGGACCAGGCAAAAGGCGGCAAACGAATACATGCCAGTCGCCGTGGCGCGCAGCAACGCAGCCGTGAACGCCGGCCCACGGGTTTGCTGGGAGAACACGGCCATTACGCTGCCGAGCACCGGGAACACCGCCAGCAGGCCGCTCCAGCGCTCGCCCACGGTACTTGCCAACAAGGTGACCGCCAGTGTCAGCAGGGCACCGGCGACCATGCGCCATAGCAGTCTGTCAGACTTGGGGGCGGTGCCTGAGATCACGGGCTGCACCGACGGAAACAGATAAGGCGCCGCCAGCAACGCGCTCGCAGCGGCGATTGTGGAAAACACCAGGGACGCGGGGATCGACGATAACACCACCGCCAACATGGCCCACACGGCTAACGAAAGACTTAGCGCGGTCGGCCAGTTGCTGCGCTGTGCGACCTGGGCATAGGTGACGCAAAAGGCGATCATCGCGAACATGGCCGATAACGCGGCGGTGGCCGAGCGGGCGGCGAATGCTTCGCCTTGTTCGATGGCCAGGAAGAACAGAATCGGCCCGACCACCACTGGCAGTCCTGACAGCCACCCAGCTACGCTGGGGCCCCAGCGTTTGCCCGCCAGGGAGATGAGTAGCAGAAATCCGGGAATGACCAGCAGTTTGAGCAATAGCACGCACGCGTCTCCATCCTGTGTGAGACTGCCACGTTAGCATGCGCCGGACGGATTGTTGTATAGCTTTGCGGTTTTTGTATACAACATTCAAAGCTTGTACAGTTTGGGTTTTGGCGTATAAATTTTGGGCATCCTCTGCGCTGAATCGAGCCCATCATGAACCGCTCCCGATCCATTCTGCGTCATAGCTTGTGGCTGCTGGCCTTGTTGGCCGGTCATGCGCTGGCCAACTGGCAGGAGGCTTTGCCTGGGGCGCGGATCATTGGTGCCGGCGAATTTCGCTGGTTTGGTTTTGATGTCTATAACGCCCGCCTGTGGAGTGCAGCCAAGCCTTTGGCGAGCGACCAGCCGTTCGCCCTTGAACTCATTTACCAGCGCAAGATTTCCCGGGACGACCTGGTTCAGGCCAGCGTCGATGAAATCAGGCGCCTGTCAGGCGAGTCGGTGAGTGCCGCGCAACTGGAGGCATGGCAGAAGCAGATGCAACAGGCATTTGTCGATGTGCAGGCCGGAACGCGGATCACCGGGGTGTATCTGCCGGGGCAGGGGGCACGGTTTTATGTCGGGCAGCGCTTGCAGCACGAGGTGAACGACCCGGCATTCGCCCGGGCGTTTTTTGATATCTGGCTGGACCCGCGAACACGCAATCCGCAGCTGCGCGAGCAATTGATGGGCGTAGCCAACTCCCCGTAGGAGCTGCCGCAGGGGGATGTTTTATTGATGTGTAGAGCACGGGGATCGTTTTGTTGATGTGGAGCAGGGGATCGTTTTGCTGATGCGTGGAGCCCGGTGCGACAGGTGTCACACCGGGTGTGTTGCCAGGCTGCGCGGTTCTTCGTGGGTCCCCGCGCCGCCTGTTGAATGCTTTACGCCCGCTCTATGGCCAGCGCCACGCCCTGGCCGCCACCGATGCACAAGGTGGCGAGGCCTTTCTTGGCGTCACGCTTGATCATTTCATGCAGCAAGGTCACCAGCACCCGGCAGCCCGATGCGCCAATCGGGTGGCCGAGGGCGATGGCGCCGCCATTGACGTTGACCTTGTTCATGTCCCAGCCCAGGTCCTTGGCCACCGCCAGGGATTGCGCGGCGAAGGCTTCGTTGGCTTCGATCAGGTCAAGCTGACCGATCGACCAGCCGGCCTTGTCCAGGCAGCGGCGAGTGGCCGAGACCGGGCCGATGCCCATGATCGCCGGATCAACGCCCGCATTGGCATAGGCAGCAATTTTTGCCAGCACGGGCAGCCCCAGGGCTTTGGCTTTTGCCGCGCTCATAAGCATTACGGCCGCGGCGCCATCGTTGAGCGACGAAGCATTACCGGCGGTCACCGAACCGTCTTTTTTGAACGCCGGGCGCAGTTTGCCCAGGGCGGCGGCGCTGGTGTCGGCTCGCGGCTGCTCGTCGGTGGCGAACGACAGCGGTTCACCCTTGCGTTGGGGAATCAGGATCGGCGTGATTTCATCGACAAAACGTCCGCCTTCAATGGCGGCCGAGGCTTTCTGTTGCGAGGCCGCGGCGAAGGCATCCTGTTGCTCGCGGGTCAGGTTGTACTGCTCAACCAGGTTCTCGGCGGTGATGCCCATGTGGTAGTCGTTGAACGCGTCCCACAGGCCGTCGCTGATCATGGTGTCGACGATTTGCGCGTGGCCCATGCGCAGGCCGGTACGGGCGCCGGGCATGACGTAGTTGGACAGGCTCATGTTCTCCTGGCCGCCGGCGATCATCACCTCGGCGTCGCCGCAGCGAATCGCCTGGGTGGCCAGGTGCAGGGCCTTGAGGCCCGAACCGCAGACCTTGTTCAGGGTCATGGCTGGCACGGTAAACGGCAGGCCGGCCTTGATGGCGGACTGGCGCGCTGGGTTCTGCCCGGCGCCGGCGGTCAGCACCTGGCCCATGATCACTTCATCCACTTGCGCCGGGTCGAGCCCGGTCTGCGCCAGCAACTGACGGATCACTGCGGCGCCCAGGTCCACGGCGGACACACTGGCCAACGCACCCTGGAAGCTGCCAATGGCGGTACGGGTGGCGGCTACAATTACAACGTCTTGCATGGAATTATTCCTCACTGCGCAGCGAACTGCATTTCCGGAACGTGATCAGGCACGATCAGTTTACCCGCGGTCTTGGCGACGATTTCCTCGACGCTGACACCCGGTGCGCGCTCCTTGAGAATGAACGCGCCGTTTTCGATTTCAAGATAAGCCAGGTCGGTCAGCACGCGCTTGATGCAACCGGCGCCGGTCAGCGGCAGACTGCATTTTGCCAGGAGCTTGGACTCACCGTCCTTCGAGGCGTGGGTCATGATGACGATGATGTTGTCTGCACCGGCCACCAGATCCATGGCGCCGCCCATGCCCTTGACCAGCTTGCCGGGGATCATCCACGAGGCGATGTTGCCTTGCACGTCGACTTCGAAGGCACCCAGCACGGTCAGGTCGACATGCCCACCGCGAATCATCGCGAAGGACTCGGCAGAGGAAAAGATCGACGCGCCGATGCGCGCGGTCACGGTTTGCTTGCCGGCGTTGATCATGTCGGCATCGATGGTTTCTTCGGTCGGGAACGGACCCATGCCGAGCAGGCCGTTTTCCGACTGCAGCATGACTTCCATGCCTTCGGGGATGTAGTTGGCGACCAGGGTCGGGATGCCGATGCCCAGGTTCACGTAGAAGCCGTCCTGCATTTCGCGGGCGACGCGTTGAGCCATTTGTTCGCGGGAAAGTGCCATTGTTGTTATTCCTTCAATTCGGGCCGGGGGCAGGTGATCACTTACGCACGGTGCGCTGTTCGATGCGCTTCTCGAACGTGCCGCAAATGACCCGGTCCACGTAGATGCCAGGGGTATGGATCTGCGCCGGGTCCAGCTTGCCGGGCTCGACGATTTCTTCGACTTCGACCACGGTGATCTTGCCGGCAGTGGCCGCCAGCGGGTTGAAGTTCTGCGCGGTGTGGCGATAGATCACGTTGCCGAAGTGGTCGGCTTTCCAGCCTTTGACGATGGCGAAGTCACCGGTAATGGACTCTTCCATCAGGTACTGGCGACCGTGGAATTCGCGCACTTCCTTGCCGTCGGCAACCGGTGTGCCGACGCCGGTGGCGGTAAAAAAGGCTGGAATGCCAGCGCCGCCAGCGCGCATTTTTTCCGCGAGGGTACCCTGGGGCGTCAGGACGACTTCGATTTCGCCTTTGAGCAGTTGGTCTTCGAACAGTTTGTTCTCACCGACGTACGAGGCCACTACTTTGCTGATCTGCCGGTCTTCCAGCAGCACGCCCAGGCCAAAGCCGTCGACGCCACAGTTGTTGGACACCACAGTGAGGTCGCGTGTGCCTTTGCGCTTGATCTCGGCGATCAGGTTTTCCGGAATCCCGCACAGACCGAAGCCGCCGGCGATGACGGTCATGCCGTCTTCGAGACCTGCCAGCGCTTCTTCGTAGGAACTCACACGCTTGTCGAAACCTGCCATATGCACCTCTTTTATTCTTTATGGGCGGCTGGCTAGCCGAATGACTGAAGTGTCTCGCCGCAAGATTGATTTGTTAAGTTGATTTTTAGCAAGTATTAATAGATAAAACTCACTAATAGAGTTTTCCATTTTCCAAGGCCACTCTGCACTGAGGGAGCAAAACTTGCTCGCGATAGCCATTCCAAGGGCGCCATCGCAGGCAGGCCAGGCACCGACACTTGCTACAGCCACCCTGCACTGTGGGAGCAAAGCTTGCTCGCGATAGCCACTCCAAGGGCGCCATCTCACGCAGGCCATGCACCCACAAGCTTGCAGCTCACACTCTCGAGATTCCAGGAGCCAAGCGACATGACCGTCAAACAGATCCGCGCCTTCCTCGCCGTCGCCCAGAGCCTGAGTTTCGCCGTTGCCTGCGAGCGCCTGCACCTGTCGCAATCAGCACTGAGCCTGACCATCAAGGCGCTGGAAGAAGGCCTGGGCGGGCGCTTGTTTGCGCGCAACACCCGCAACGTCGCACTGACCGCCGAAGGTGAGGCTCTGGTGCCCCTGGCGCGGCGCCTGATCGCCGACTGGGACAACGCCGAGGATGAGTTGCGCCAGCGCTTCACCCTGCAACGCGGGCGAGTCACGCTGGCCGCGATGCCCTCGTTTGCCGGCAACCTGTTGCCACCGATCCTCAAGACATTTCGTGCGCGTTACCCCAAGGTCAATGTCACGGTAAATGACGTGATCAACGAGCAGGTGCTGGAAATGGTGCGGGATCGACAGGTCGAGCTGGGTGTGGCGTTTGAGCCAACCACCAGCTCGTCGCTGGCCTTCACACCGCTGTACATGGATCGCTTCGTCGCGGTGGTGCCCCTGGATTCACCGCTGGCCCGGCTTGACGATATCGCCTGGAAGACCCTGCTGCAGGAACCGTTCATCACCCTGCAGCGCCCGTCCACCGTACGGGTGATGCTCGAGGAGCACCTTCAGGCGCGTGGAATGAAATTGCCGGTGGAGTTTGAAAGCCATCAGCTGGCAACGGTGGGGCGTATGGTCGCAAGCGGGCTGGGCGTCAGCGCGGTCCCGGCATTGTGCGCCGGGCAGATGCGCGAACTGGGTGCGCATTGCCTGACCCTGCATGACCCGGTGATTGAGCGGGCGATCGGGGTGTTGACCAAGCCTGGGGTGGAGTTGTCGGCGGCGGCGCAGGCGTTGTTTGATGTGCTGAAGCAAGAAAACGCGGGTCAACAATGTTCATGAACTGAAGAGCGTCCAGGGTGGGAGCAACTGTCTTCCCCCTGCCACATCAATATCGAATCTGCAGACGCCATCGCGGGCAAGCCCGGCTCCCACAGAGATATCTGCCGTACACAAATGCTGCGCCCACCACAAAAAACCCTGTGGGAGCTAGCCTGCTGGCAGATGACAATCTGCCTGTCACATCAATGTCGAATCCGCAGACGCCATCGC